>JBPOHC010001008.1:0-3348 GCA_052035985.1 Myxococcota bacterium
TGACGGGGAGCACCCGTATCGCGACGACGAAGGTCGCGCCTCCCACCTCGCGGCACTTCACGTCGACGATCGAGAGCTTCGGGCCCGGGATGTCGGGCACCTGATCGGGGGGCAGGTATTCGAGCGAGGCGATGGCGTGCGTTCCGCTGCGTCCGAGAAAGTCGTTGAGCAGCCCGCGCAGCACGTCGGCGTGCTGGCCGAACACACGGCGAAAGACGAAGAGATCATTGAGCTCGGCGTAGCCCATCGCGAGGCGCGCAGGCTATCACAGCGGTCTGTGGGCCTCGCGGAGTGCGCGGGGGGTGGTCGAGAAGGTCGCGCGAGGTCTCCGATTGGTTGCGAACCGTGGGTGACCCAGGTCTGCGAGGTCTCCGAATAGGCGCGCGGGGTGGTCGAGCAGGTCGCGCGGGGTCTCCGAATGGTCGCAGCCCCTCGGTGTCCTACGAGGCGGTGCCGCCGAAGCGTCGACGAGCGCGCCTCAACGGCAGTAGCGGCCTCCCCTGGCACACAAGGCGATCCTGAACGGCCCCCCGGGGAGTTCGTAGGTCCGAACCTCGGTCGGAACAAAGCCGTAGCCCGCGGGGAGGTACGACGGTCGCGCTGCGTCGCGGACGGGCGGCAACCAATCCCACGGCCAGTGCGCGTCGCGCACCTTCACGCGGCCGTTCAGAGAGAAGCGCGCGACCGTGGGTCCTTGACCGTTCGCCCCGGCATCGCAGCGCACCGCGAGCTCCTCTCCACGGGCGGGCGCTTCGATGTCGACGAGCGTGCCCTTGCAGGCAGCAGGGACGCGCTCCGTGTAGGTTCCATCCGCATCGACCTCGCCGAGGGCGCCATCGTCGCGACGCACGATCGCGTGCTCGCCGCGCACGTCGACGAGGCCGTCGACCTCACGCGTCACGCCCCGATCGAGCCACACCACACGCGAGACGACGCGGTCGACGAACCACGCGGGGAGATCGCGCGTGAAGAGGTTCGTGTACACGACCCAGGTGGGAAAGTGCGGGTTCCATTCAGTGGGACGCTGCACGACGCCGTCACCGTTCGAGTCGTAAGGCACCACCGTCACGCGCACGGCGTGGCCCGTCGGGTCGAACCACGCGTCATGGATCTGCCCACCGCCCGGATCGTAGGTGCGCTCGCGCGCGTCGCGCAGGTCACGGACCACGAGCATCACGCGTCCGTGCCCGCGGCGCGCGTAGAGGAGCCGCTCACCAGTCGCGTCGAAGCGCGCGAGATCCGTGAGGATCTGCGAGGTGTAGCTCGCGTCCCGACGCAGCACGTCGCTCTCGCAGAGTTCCCACGCGAGTCCTGCGACCGTGTCGCGCAGCCAGAGCCGACCGCCCTGTGAGTACGCCAGGTAGCGCGCCGAAGGATCGCGCCCCCAATACCCGCTCAGAGGTTCGCCGGGCCCGCGTCCCGACACGAACCACGGCCGGAGCTCGTCGCCGCCGCTGTGTCCCAGGCAGTCGAAACCATACTCGAGATGGCCGTTGCGATCGGTGTCGACGCGAGCCTGCGCGATCACGAACCACCGCCCGTCGGAGGCCCCGTCGACCACGGTGATGGGTCCCTCGGTGCCGACGAGCGCGCCCGCCCCCGCGAAGACGGACCGTCCGACGTCGTGCGCGTGTCGCACCGCCGGGTCCGCGCACGCGTCCGTCGCCGAAAGCATCCGCAGCGGGAGCGCGAGGAGGAGGGCGGCAACGAAGCGGAGCGGCTGCGTGGTACGCGACGAGAGTTCCACGCACGCAGGGTATCGACACACGCACGCCGACGGAAGGCGCTGGTGGTCGGCGCGGCTGAGATCCCAGCGAGGCGCACCCGCGTGTTGTTGTCGCTGTCGTGTTACCGAGCAAGCCTGTTGAGGGCGTCGCGCACCGGCTCGCTGATGGTCATCGCTCGCGCGTCGACCTCGTGCCGCGCGCGTGATGGACACCGCGTTCGACGCCGACCTCTTGGCACCGCGGAGATGGACATCGCCCGCCATGCCGCTGGCCCACCGGCCCGCGATGCTCATCGCGCCGTCGTGACCGTGTCTCGTTCGTGATGGGATCAGAAAGGCTGGTCGTCGTCGTCGTCGTGGCCACCGCACTCGCAGTCGACGACGTCGCGGTAACACGCCAGCGCGCACAGCAGCGACTCCGCCTGCACCAGCACCAGCGACGCCGCCTTCGTTCGCAGCGGGCACCTCACCCCCCACGGCGACGACACTTCGGGGTTCATCGCTCGCGTCACCGCGAGCGCGACGCGCAGCGCGTTCTCGAGGACGTCGTGCACCGCGATCTCCGGCGCCTCATGCAGCCGATACGCGCCCGCCCTCGCGTCGTGCGGGCTCATCGCGCGGCGTCCTCTCGCGACGCGTCCGCGGCCACCACCTGCCTCGCGATGGCGCGGTCGATCACGCGCTTGCCGCGGCGCGCGGCCAGGCGCAGCGCGTCCGTCGCGAGTCGATCGAGCTCGCGATGCGCGCCCTCGGCCGCCTCGTGCAGCACACTCACCGCGTCGTCGGCGAAGAGCTCGCGCGCGCAGCCCACGCGCTCCAGCCGCATGCGCAGGTACGCGGCGCTGTCCTCGGCCGTCAGCGGGTCGACGCGCAGCCGGTGGTGGATGCGCGAGTAGAGCGAGCGGTTGATCCGCAGCGCCAGACGGTCGGCCAGCTCGGGCAGGCCCACGAGCACCACCGAGAGCAGCGGGCGCCGATCCCACTCGTAGTTGAGCAGGATGTGCAGGTGCGAGAGCGTGTCCTGATGGAGCAGGTGCGCCTCGTCGAGCAGGAAGACCGGGTGCTGCCGAGACTCGCGCCCCAGCGCGTGCACGTCCGTGCTCACGGCGTGGAAGAGCGCCGCCGCGGTGGCCGACGGCGACAGCCCCAACGCGGTGCAGAGCTGGCGGTAGAAGTCTCGGCGTCCGAGCGTGGCGTTGTGGCAGTAGGTGAGGCGAAAGCCCTGCTCGGGGAGCCTCCCTCGCACCGCGCGCAGCAGGCACGTCTTGCCCACGCCGGGCTCGCCCACGAGGGAGACCGAGGCGCGCTCGCGCAGCGCGACCTCGAGGGCCTCGCACACCGCGATCTTCGACGGCGGCAGCCACAGGTCGCGGTCGTCGAGGTCCTTGTGGAAGGGCGCTTCGCGCAGCCCGAAGGGGTCGAGGTACGACGCGCTCACTCGCTCACCTCCGCGTCGACGCGGGCCTCGTCGAGGTCGTCTCCGAGCTCGTCGTCGGTGACGCTCTGGGCCTTGGCGCGCGCTCGATCGAGGAGCGCGCCCGCGGGGTCGAAGGGCACCTGCGCGCGCGTCGGCGTAGCGGTGTGCTCGCGTCGCGGCGGTCGCGCGCGCTTCGCGTTGGCCT
>JBPOHC010000679.1:0-43441 GCA_052035985.1 Myxococcota bacterium
CGCGGGGATGGACGACTTTCTCGCCAAGCCCGTGCGCCGCGAGCGGCTCCAGGCCTCGCTCGATCGGCTCCTGTCGCTGCCGCGGGTCAGCGTGACGAGCGCGCCGAGCCTCCCTCCGCCCGCGTAGAGTGCCTTAAAAACAGCGCTCCGGGAGGCACAACCCCTCGGGGCTCACGCGCGGCCACGCGGGCGTCGCGGTCGAGCCCGACGGCGGCGCGAGCTCCACCACGAGCTGCCGCGAGGCCACCACGTCGTCGCCCTCGCGCTTGAGCACCAGGAGGGCCTCGTAGGCGCGGCGGCACCCGAGCGCGCCGTTCACGCCACCGTCCATCGCGGAGAGCGCACGCGGCCTCGCGCTCACGCGCCACTGGAGCACCACGCGCCCGAGCACGCCCACGAAGCGCGGGCCCTCGATGGCGCGCACGAAGGCCGCGGGGTTGGCCGACGTCGCCTCGACGGAGAAGTCCACGAGCTCCGACGCGCGCAGGCTGTCGATGCCCGTGGTGCGGTCGAGCATGGCGGCGCTCAGCACCTCGCCCGTACCCTCGTACTCGGTGACGTGCTCGATGGTCGCGAGCACCGCGTCTCCCTCGGCGAAGCGGACGCGGTTGGTCGCGAAGGGATCGCGGCCCGAGAGCGGGTCAGACCCGATGCGCGCCTCGAACGAGTCGAGGAGGCCGTCGCCGTCGGTGTCGGCGCTGCGGGGGTTGGTGCGCCGCTCCTGCTCGGTGAGGTCGCAGAGGCCGTCGCCGTCCATGTCGCCCGTGGCCGAGGCTTCTGCGGTGACCTCGCGGTCGGCGCGCGTCGCGGCGTCGGTGACGTCGGGGGCGGGGGGCGTCGTGACGTTGCCGCTGCACGCGAGGGCGAGGCACGAGGCGACGAGCGCGATGCGGTGAGCGGCGGTGCGGCGCACGAGGCCGAAGGTAGCACCGCGCCCGCCGTACGAGCGCGCCCTTCTCCGACGGCGCTTTCGAGCGCAGCGGGAAAGCGTTGGCGATTACTACGCCCTCTCGGATGGCCTCCCGTAGAATCCAAAGTCCTTTCAGGACCGATGTCGCGAACGTCCGAGCCGACCCCACCGACGACCCGAGGCACGACCCGCTGGTCGTCGCCGCCGCCCGGTTCGAGCGCGCAGCGGGGAGACGCGTTTCACGTGCTCCTCCGGTGGACCGAGGAGCTCGACGACGCGCGCGCCATCACGCTCTGGGCGGGCCTGAGCGCCGTCGAAGACCCCATGGCCCGCGAGGCCGCGCTGCTCCGTTGGATCGACTGGGCCGGCGTCGCCGTGCCCCTCGGCGTGAAGCTCCGCGACCTCGTGACCGCCGTCTCGACGCTCACGCAGGAGCTCTCGGCCACCGCGCAGAACCCCGACCGCGTGTACGTCTACCCCGTCGAAGACCTCGCGCCCCTCACGCGCGCCCTCCACGGCTGGATGCGCGCGAGGGAGTCTCAGCCCGGCGTCGTGCTCGGGGTGCTCCAGGCGTTGACGCTCGCCCGCGCGGCGCTCCGGGGACACGCGCAGCGGCTCCGCAAGCTCGCGCCGCCGCCCGCCTCGGGCGCTGATTTCGAGATCACCCCCGACGTGCCCGACCGCGAGGTCATCTCGTCGATCGAGGTGTCTCGCACGCTCTCCGACGCGCCCGCGGGCGATCCGCTCGGGGCGAGCTCCGCGATGATCACCTCGTCGGTGCGTCGCCGCGTCGAGCGCGGCCCCGTCGAAGAGGCCGTGGAGCTTCTGGTGACGTGGCTCCACGCGGGCGAGGCCGACGACCTCCCGCCCTGGGGCGCCTCCGCGGTCGACTTCGCGCTCCTCGCGGGCGAGCTCCAGGGCGTGCATTTTCGACCCCTCGCGGAGCTCGCGTCGCGCGCGCCGTCGGTGTGGTCGCAGATCGTCGCGAACGTGTCGCAGCCCCGCGACGCGCTGCGTGCCGCGCGGCTCCTCTCGGCGCTCGCGTCGCACCCCGAGGTGGCGCGCGACCTCTCGCCCTCGCTCGCCGACACCGCGCAAGAAGGGCTCGCGACGCTCCTCGCGCACCCGAGGCTCAGCGTGTGGTCTCGCGCCGCGCGCGCCCTCGGTCGACTCGCGGGACACCTCGCGGGCGCGGGTCAACGACTCCTCGCGCTGCTCCAGGGCCACGCGACGCCCCTCATGCGGCTGCGCGCGACGGCCACGCTGGGCATCCTCTCGCCCGCCGCCGGGAGCGACCTCATCGCGCACCGCAACGCGGCCCTTCGCGCGCTGGAGCTGCCCGTCGGGCTCGGTGAGACGAGCGCGCAGGAGTCGGCCCTGGTCGCCGCGCTGGCCGTTTCGATCCCCGACCTGTGCCTCGACGAGAACCCCTCGTGGCAGATCATCGCGCGGCGCGTCGCGGCGCGCGGAGGACCCGAGGCGTGGCTCGCGGTGCTGCGCGCGGTGCAGGAGATCCGCCTCCGCGACCCCTCGGAGCAGGACGCCGTCTCGCCCATCGCCCTCGACGTGCGCGAGCGCGCGGACGCGTGGCGCGGCGGCAGCGGCGTCGACGCCGAGCGCGTGGAGCGCGCCCAGGCCCTCGCGGGTCGCATCGCGTCGGCCGACGACCGATCGCCGGGCGCGCTCGTCGCTGACCTCGTGCGCGCGGTCTCGGCGGCGCCGTCGGACGCGAACCTCTCGCGGCACGTCGAGGCCTTCGTGGCCGAGATGGACGTGCTGGTCTCGAACTCGGCGCGCGCCGTCGGCTCGGACAACGCGCGCATGGCCTCGCAGGGCGGCGTGGTGCTCGAGGAGCTCGTCGACGTGGTGGTCGAGGGAGACCTCCCGGTGATCGCCGGACGCGTCGCCGACGCCGCGGCGCACGGGGCCGCGGTCGAGGCCGCCGAGGCGCTGCGCACGCGGCTGATGAAGATGGTGTGGACGGGGCTCCGTCGCCCGACGCCGTCGGCCTTCGCGTGGCGTCGGTGGCTCGTGCGCGCGGCGGGCGCGCTCCCGCGGTCGATGCCGCTCGGGCGTCGTCAGGCCGAGGTCGAGCGCGAGCAGGTCTTCGAAACGCTGGAGCGCCTCGCCGACGATCCCCTCTTCGGTCAGCCCGTGCTTCTTCGGTACCTCGGCGCGACGCTCTCGGAGCTCTCTCAGCCGCTGCTGCTCTCGCTCGGCGCGGGCGCGCCCCTGTCGGTGCTCGTGTGGCTCGCGCTGCGCGGCGCGCTCAAGCCCTCGCACGCGCGGCTCAAGCGCTGGATGGCCGACGAGGCCCCCGCGGAGTCGCTCGACCGGCTCTTCGACCTGATGGAGTCGTCGGACCAGGCGCACCGCGACGAGGCCCGCGCGGTGGCCTCCCTCGGCGCGCTCGCGGGCGGAGACGCGTGCCGCATGGGCGTGGTGCTCTCGGCGCTCGGGGCCGAGTGCGTCGACCTCGCGCAGCGCCGGCCCGAGTCGCACTGGTCGGGCCTCCCCCGCTTCGATCTCACGGACCTCGCGGGCCTCGCGGACACGCTCAAGCGCGCGCGTGACGAGGCGGCCTTCGCGCTCTCGTTGGAGGGCGAGCGGAGCGTCGTGGCGCTGACCGCGCAGGCGGCCCGAGACGCGCGCGCCGTCGAGACGCTGAGCGAGCGCGCGGGGCGCATCAACCGCATGCTCACCACGACGTCGCTGAAGTTCCTCGACGCGGCGCGCAGGGCCGAGGTGAGCGAGCACTACCTCCTGGAGCTCTCATCGCTGGCCGAGGCCATCGCGTCGGCGTGCGGTCCGCTGGTCGAGGGCGGGCTCCGCGCGACGCTGGCGAAGGCGCTCGTGGCGGTGCGCGCGCAGGCCAACGCGGCCGTGCGGGAGCAGAAGGAGGGCGTGCGCTACATCGCGCGGCTGCGCGTGCTCGGCGAGCTCTCGAGCGCGCACGAGGGCGGGATGACCAGCACCTTTCTCGCCGAGGGGAGCGTGTCGGGCAAGAAGCTCGTGGTGAAGCTCCTGCGGTGGGAGAAGTTCCGCGGCGCGTCGGCGGAGCTCGCGCGGGCGATGTTCGAGGGCGAGATGGAGCGCCTCGCGGGGGTGGTTCACCCGAACATCGTGAGCATCGTCGACGCGGGCGTGGTCGACGAGGGCGCGTACCTCGCGCTGGAGCACATCCCCGGCGCCTCGCTCGAGACCCTGCTCCGCAAGCTCGGTCGCCTCGATCTGCGCTCGCTCGGTCCGCTGGTGCGCGACGTGGCGCGCGCGCTCGCGTGGCTGCACGGCCGCAAGATCATCCACCGCGACATCAAGCCCGGGAACGTGATCGTTCAGCTCGACGGCCCCGCCGACGCGGAGATCAACGCGACGACGTGGCCGACGATCGACGTGGTGCGCGCGGTGCTCATCGATTTCGGCGTCGCGACGGAGCTCGCGCGCATCGGTTCGAACGAGGGCGTGACGGGCACGCCGGGCTACATCGCGCCCGAGATCGCGCGGGGCTTGAACCTCTTCGGCCCCGCCGTCGACGTGTACGCGCTCGGCGTGTTGATCTTCGAGATGCTCACGGGGAGCAACCCCTACCTCGAAGGCAACCCCGAGCTGAACGCGGTGCTGGTGCGCCACGGGTCGATGGCGCCGCCGTGGCAGAAGCTCCCGCCCGAGGCGCAGGCGAAGCCCGAGCTCGTGCAGCTCCTCGCGGAGTCGACGCGCATCGATCCGCGGCTGCGGCCGTCGATGAAGGACTTCCTCGCGCGCTGGACGCGATCGCTGGGATTGGGTGCGTAGCGAGAGGGGAGAGGGGCGCCTCCCCGTTCAGCCCGCATCGCGGGTGAAGGAACGGGGAGGGCGGCGGGACGAGTTCAGTTGCCGAAGACCTGGACGCCGTACTCGCCCTGGCCCGTGTACATCACGACCTCGAGGCGGTACTGGCCCGCCACGGCGGGGCACAGCGGACGCTGGAGACCGATGACGGGGAAGTTGTCCGTCGCGATGTCCTGATCGACCTGCGTGTTGGCGGGGTCGTAGAGCTTGAGGTCGAGGTCCTGCACGCCCACGCCGCCGACGCCGATGATCTTGTAACAGTGGCCGGCCTGCAGGGGCACCGAGTAGTTCTGCGTGCCGCTGGTGGCGAGCGTGCCGCGCGCGACGGGCATCACGGGGTTCATGCCCGCGGCGAACTGCTGCTGACGCATCTGGAGCTGCGAGCCGATGAAGTCGCCCGCGGGCGCCATCCCAGGCTGCTGCGGCTGCATCGCGGGCTGCATGCCGGGCTGCATCCCAGGCTGCATGCCGGGCTGCATCCCAGGCTGCACCATGCCGGGCTGCTGCATCCCAGGCTGCACCACGCCGGGCTGCATCCCAGGCTGCGCCACGGGCTGCACGGGCTGGACGGGCTGCTGCGCGGGCGGGTTGTTGTTGCTGTTGTTGTCGTTGTTGCGACGGCCGCAGTTGTACGACACGAGAACGCTCGCGATCGCCACGCCACGCAGGATCCACTTCGCCATCATGATGGGTCTTCCTCCTCGCATCGGAGCCGCAGGTGTGGGCGGCGTCTCGAACGATGAAACATGGGGTTGCTGGTGAAGCGATGAAACTCTCACGCGATCGCCAGCGCCCCGTCGTGTGGTCTTCCGAACGTTTGCTACGCCCGGATTCAGCGCGCGGACGGTACGCCGGTGCGCGTCCCTCGTCCAGCCTTCCGCGACGTCGACGCCACCGTCGTTTCAGACGTAACGCACGCGCACGTTTTCGATGAGCGCGCGCAACGCGTTCTTCGCGCCGTCGGTCGTCTCGTGCTTGACGATCGCCCAGCCTTCACCCTCGTACCCTTCGGCGCGCGCCTGACCGGGCTTCGGTACGCGCATCTCGACGAGCGCATCACCCGCGAGGGCGACCGCGCGCTCGACGCCTTCGACGGACGCCACGCGCGTTCCGCCGCCGTGACCGCGGAAGAACGCCGAGCCCGCGGCCCACCTCCGCGCCTTCGGGGTGAAGCGATCGAAGGCGATGAGCCCCGCCCAGTCCGCGAAGAGGTCGGTCTCGTGCGCGATGCTCATGAGCGGCATGATCTGAACCCCCGGCGGACGCGCGCCCACCTCGTTCACCAGCATCGCGCCGTCGTCGCGGAGGAACCACTCCATGTGCGTGAGCGCCGTGCCCGCGGCGGTCTTCGCGTGCTCGCCGAAGAGCGCGTCGAGGGCCGCGGCGTTGATGGGCGCGAAGCGCGTCCACGTGGGGTCGTCCTCTTCGCGCGGGAGGAGCACGCAGTACTGCACCCAGGGCGTCTCGATCACCTCGAGCGGCGTGGGAAAGTACCGCGTCCCCGAGCGCCACACGGGCTCGCCGCGCACCGTCACGGTCTCGCAGGTGTGCTCCTTCGCGCGCACGAACTCCTCGACCTGGAGGGGCGCGTGCTCCGTCGGAGACATCCCCGATCGCACGAGGGCGACGAGGTCTTCGCGCGACTCGACGCGGTGCGTGGCGCGCGTCCCGAGGCCCGCCTGCGGCTTCACGATCACCGGCAGACCGACCATCGCGATGAAGCGCTCGAGCTCCACGAGCGAGCGCACCAGCGCGCTCTTCGCCACGGGGACGTTCCGCGCGCGGAGCACGTCCTTCATGCGGTCCTTGTCTCGGAAGTTGCGCGCGGTCTCCGAGTTCATGCCCTCGATGCCGAGCGCGTCTCGCACCTGCGCGAGCGGCGTCTGGAGCTGCTCGAGCGCGCCCGTGATGCGGTCGATGGGCGCGACGCCCTTCGCGAGCGCGCGCGCCGCGATGGTGAGGTCGCCGCCGTCGAGCGATCGCGAGACGCGGTAGTGCCCCGCGACGCGCGAACGGAGCTCCTTCGGAATGCTCTCTTCGGGGTCCTCGCTCACGACGCTGAGGGTGATGCCGTCGAGGCCCGCGAAGGCTCTGACGTAGCGGTTGGTGTTCTCGAGAAACCTCGGCGCGACGAAGACGACGTGGGGCATCGGTGGTGCCGCGAGACTACACGAACCCGCGCGACGCGAGGCCCTCACGCTCGGTCGCTGCGAGGGGTTAAGGTCGCGCCGATGAGACCCCTCCGCGTCACCGAGGTCTTCGGCCTCTCACCGCTCTCGACGCGGCTCCGCGAGGCCGCGATGGCGCTCCGCGGCGACGCCCACACGCCGCCGAGCCGCTTCGACCTCTCGTCGCTGCGCATCTTCCGTCCGCGCATGGCGCTGCCGCTCTGGGCGGGCAGACCCGCGCACGGGAGGCTCATCCCGATCTACAACCTCTTCAGCTACGCGCAGCCCCCGCCGGAGCTCGGTTGGAGCGTGCGCGTCACCGACGCGCGAGACTTTCTCGGCTCGCAGCTCACGTACGACAGCCACAACGGCACCGACTTCGCGGTGCCCGTCGGGACGACCGTGGTGGCCGCGGCGCCGGGCGTCGTGCGGCGCGTGTCGAGCGAGTTCAACCGCGGCGGGCTCAAGGTGTTCATCGATCACGGAGAGGGACTGGTGACGACGAGCAACCACCTCGCGCGCTCGCTCGTGCGCGTCGGAGACAGGGTGCGTCGCGCGCAGCCCGTCGCGATCTCGGGGTACAGCGGGCTCGACGGGTTCACGACCTTTCCGTTCGGCGCGCCGCACGTGCATTTCAACGTGTGGCTCGACGGCGAGTACGTCGACCCCTTCGCCATCACGGGCGAGACCGCGCTCTGGCGCAACGGAAACTGGCCCACGCCCTGCGCCGATCCCGATCCCGAGGAGCGACCCGCGGAGCCGACGAGGTGGGACCGCGACGCGATCGCGCGCACGCTCGCGAGCTGCCTCCACGACGAGACGCGGAGAGACATCGAAGCGGTCACGGACGACGACGATCGCGCGCTCGCGGTGGTGTTCCATCGCAACTACTTTCCGACGCGCTTCGGCGAGCGTCCGCCGCTCACGAGCGCGCGCACCGCGCGGAGCGGACGCCTCGACCTGCCCTTCCGCCGCGAGGACTTCGACGGGATCTGGTTCCCCCACGGCGTCGAGCCGCGGAGGGGGTGAGCGCGCGGCCCTCGCGAGACGATCGTCGTCAGAATTTTGCGCCCTTCGTCACGCACCATGTACACGCGACGACATGGGCCGCTCCCGCGTCACGACCTCCTTCAAGCCGCACTTTCGCCCCGAGGGGCACTACGACCGCGCGGCGGCCCACAAGCCCATCCTCGTGCTCGAAGACGTGATGAAGGTCTACCGCGCCGACGCGCCGGTGCTCCGCCACGTCGACCTCACCATCGAGCGCGGCGAGTTCGTCTTCGTGACGGGCCCTTCGGGCGCGGGCAAGAGCACCCTGCTCAAGCTCATCTACATGGCCGAGACCGTCGACGAGGGGCGCGTGCTCTTCTGCGGCAAGGACATCTCGCGCCTCACCGACGAGAGCATCCCCCACCTGCGCCGCAACGTCGGCGTGGTGTTTCAAGACTTTCGCCTCGTGCCCTACTGGTCGGTCTATCAGAACGTCGCCGTCGCCCTCGAGGTGATGGGCCTGCCCGCCCGCGTCGTGCGCTCGCGCGTCGCCATCGCCCTCGAGCGCGTGGGCCTCGACGGCCGCGGAGACGACCTCGTGAAGGTGCTCTCGGGCGGCGAGCAGCAGCGCGTCGCCGTGGCCCGCGCCATCGTCAACGAGCCTGCCATCGTGCTGGCCGACGAGCCCACGGGCAACCTCGACCCCGTGCTCGCGCTCGACATCCTCGGGCTCTTCGAAGAGATCCACGAGGCGGGCACCACGGTGATCTTCGCCACGCACGACCGCTCGCTCCTCGAGACGTCGCCGCACAGGCTCATCGTCATCGACGACGGGCGCTGCATCGAGGCCCGCGAGGGGCTGCAAGACCTCGGCGAGGTCATGCGCGCGGACCCGCTCTCCAGCGTTCACTGAACCGTTAGACCAGACTCCCGGAAGGAGACCGACACCTCCATGTTCGCCCGCGCCCTCCGAGGCGTCCGACAGCAGGTCGGGACGCAGCTTCTCTCCGTGCTCACCGTCGCGCTCGCCCTGTTCTGCATGGCCGGCGCCCTCCTCGCGCTCGAGAACGCGGGGGCCATGGTGCAGCGATGGGGCGCGCCCGTGCGCGTCACCGTGTTCCTCGCTGAAGGGGCGACGGCCGATCAGACCGAGTCGCTCCGCAGCGCCCTCGCCGCGCTGCCCGAGGTCGTCGAGGCCCGCTACGTCTCGTCGGCCGAGGCCCGCGCCTCGCTCGGTCAGGGCGGCGACCGCGCCATCGCGAGCGCGCCCGTCGAGCTCTTTCCCGCCACCATCGAGCTGCGCCTCGCCCCGTCGGCCGTGAGCCGCGCGCGCGTCGCGAGCGTTGCCGACAGGGTGCGACGCATCCCGATGGTCGCCGACGTCGAGACCTACCGCGGCTTCACCGATCGCCTCCGCGACATGCTCGTAGGCGGACGCGCCGCGGTGGTGGTCATGGCCCTCGGCGTGCTCCTCACCGTGCTCGCCGTGGTGAGCAACACGATCCGCATGTCGCTCTCGGTGCGGGTGCGCGAGATCGAGGTGCTGCGGCTCGTGGGCGCGACGCGGTCGTACATCCGTACGCCCTTCCTCCTCGAAGGCGCGATGCTCGGCGGAATCGGCGCTGCCCTCGCGCTCGCCGCCATCGGGCTCATCTTCTACACGACGCGCGGACACTTCGAAGCCACCGTGGGCAGCGCCCTCGGGCTCCACCCGGTGTTCCTCTCGTGGGGGGTGCTCGCGTGCTTCATCGCGGGCGGCGGCGCGATCGGCGCGATGGGCTCTGCGGCCGCGCTCCGTCGCGGGCTCCAGGTCTGAGAGAGGGTGCTGCGATGACCTCCCGACGCGCCCTCTCGATCGCCCTCTGCGCCTTCGCCCTCGCGGGCACCACGGCGCCCGGCGCGCAGAACCTCGGGACCGCCCCCGCGCCCGCCCTCGACGCGCGCGACCTGTCGGCCGTCAACGCCGAGGTCTCGCAGCTCACCGCCGAGACGCAGCGGCTCGCGAGCGAGGCGGCCACCGTCGGCCCGCGTCGCGACGAGCTCCGCGCGCGCGCCAGGCAGCAGGCCCGCTGGCTCTATCACCTCAACCAGGGCGCCGCGCTCGTGCTTCAGGGAGGGCCCGCGATGCTCTTCGAACACGCCGCACGCTCCGAGCGCGCGAGGCGGCTGCTCCATCGCACGCTGCGCGAGCTCGAGAACGCCGCGCGACGCGCCGACGCCCTCGACGCCGACCGCGGACGCGTGGCGCACCTCCTCGACGCCGCGCAGTCGCACAAGCGCGACCTCGAGACGGCGCAGCGCGCGGCCCACGCGGCGGCTACGGCCTCACCGTTCGGACTCGCTGCGGCGCCCACCGTGGGACCCGCGGTGACCGTCTACGGCGGCGCTCCCGCTGCGGGCGCGGTGGTCGAAGGCTTCGGCGCGAGCGCGGGGAGGCTGCTCTTCCCCGTCCCCGGACGCGCGGAGGCGAGGCGCAACTGGCGCGAAGGCGCAGACGGTCCTGGCGTCGAGGTGCGCTGCGCCGCTGGCTCGGTCGTGCGCGCGGTGTACCCCGGCCGCGTGGCCTTCGCCGATCGCTACGGCGCCTACGGTCAGATCGTGATCGTCGACCACGGCGACCACTACTACACCGTGAGCGCGAACCTCTCGCAGGTCGCGGTCGCCGTCGGTCAGGAGCTCGCGCAGGGCGCCCCCATCGGCACCGTCGGCGACGACGGACACGGCCCGATGATGTTCTTCGAAGTGCGCCACGGCGGAGAGACCCTCGACCCCGCGCCCTGGCTCGGGCTGTAAGCCTCGCACGGGCAACAATCGCCCGCATTCGAGCGCCACGCGCCCGCGCGAACCCGCCTATCCTTCGCGCGCCGATGAAGCGCACGAAACCCACTCCGAAGCCCGCCGCTGAAGCTCCCGCCGACGCACTCACCGAACGCGCCCTCGCGACGCTCCGCAAGCCCGCGGAGGCGCTCCCCGCGGCGCTCTCGACGGAGCTCGCTGCGATCACAGCGTCGGCGTCGAAGGGAGCGGCGAGAGCTGTCACCGCAGCGAAGGCGCTCGCGAAGAAGCTCGGTGACACCGCCGAGGCCGCGGCCGTCTACGACGCCGTCGCCGCGGCCATCTTCGAACACGGCGGACGCTTTCGAAGCAACGCCTCGACCTGCCACGCCGCGGCGCGCGCCATCGAGCGCAAGCGCAAGGTCAAGGTCGACCTCACCGCGTCGGCAGAGGTCGCCGAGGCGCTCGCGCAGGGCGGCGCCGTGTGGGTCAAGGAGCTCGTCCAGCTCGCGAAGGCCGCGCGCGCCGCCAAGCGCGCCGACCTCGGAGATGCCATCACCCGCGCCTCCATCGCGACCGTGCGCAGCGGAGAGGCGCCTGGCGACGACCTCCTCGCGGCCCTCGCTGCGCTCGACGTCTCGCACGCCGTGACCGCGCTCGCCGCGTGGATCGAAGACCCGAAGTCGCTCGCATCGTTCGATGACGACGCGTGGCGCGGGGCCGCTCCGCTGCTCTCGGACGCGCTCGATCGCAACCCCGACGCGCTCGCATCCGTGATCGAGGCGCCCGCCGGCGCGAAGCCCGCGCAGGGGTGGCTCGTCGCGATGGCGGCCGCTCGCGCATCCACGCGCGTGGCCGCGAAGACGCCCGAGCGCGCGAAGACCTTCGCTCACAACGTGCTCCGCATGGCGCTTCGAAGCCCCGCGGGACCCGACGTGACCGCGAGCCTCGAAGCGCTGCTCCCGCCGCTCGTCGCGGTGATGCGCGCGCGCGGCGAGGAGCTCCCCGCGGTGCTCCCGGCGGCGCCGTTTGACTCGCGAACGAAGCTCCTCGCGCCCGAGCTCATGGAGATGCTCCTCTCGCTCGACGCGCCGCTCTCCTTCGAGCACGACGACGACGCGGTCTTCGACCTCTACCTCTGGGGCGAGGCCGCGATCGATCTCCCGTATCAGCGCCTCGAGCGCGTCGCCGCGCACCCGCGCCTCGGTCCGCGCCTCGGGCTGAGCCTCGAGCGATCCATCGAGGTCACGAACTTCTCGGGCATCGTCGCGAAGTGCGCCGCGTCGCCCTCCACGCACGCCGCCGTCGATCACCTCGTCGCCTCGCTCGCGGGATCGCTCGTCACGCGCGGGACCCTCGGCGCCTTCGAGATGTACCGCGCCGTCATCGGGAGGCTCTGTCAGCCCGCGGTGCTCTCTGCGTCGCCCCGGCTCGGAGACGCGGTGCGCGCCCTCGACGCCGCGACCCTGCTCCAGAATCAGCTCCGCGGAGGGCTCCTCGAAGAGTGGGGATGGGCCGCGCTCGACGAGGCCACCGATCGCCTCGGACCGGGCTGCGCGATGGCGACCAGCTTGTTTCCGCACGCGGTGCTTCGAAAGGGTGATCGCGTGGTGGTGGCGGGCGTCGACGCGATCGTGCTCGACCACACGGATCCGCTGCTCTCGAAGGACTTTCAGTGGCTCAGGGCCGCGGTGTTCGTGGGCGGTGACCTGCTCATCGTGTCGGGAGACTACAAGACCCGTTGGCTCGTCTCGGGCGAGTCGGTCACGGACTCGAAGCTGGCGTTCCCCGCGCTCGTCGACCTGCTCGATCGCGGCGGCGTGATGACCCTCGACGGTCGCTCCATTCGTCGCGGAGACACCGCGATCGACCCGGGGCTCTACTCGCTCCCGGCGCACTACGACGGCGCCGCGCTGCACGTGCGGCACGGCGATCGATGGGCGCGCCACGAGCCCGGCACCGGACGCGCGCTGCCCGATGGTGCACCCGCGTGGATCGCGTCGCGCGAGGGGAGCGTCTCGACGGTGACCCTGATGGCCGTGCCGCCGCGCGCGGTGAGCTCTCCCCACGGGGCGCGCGACGGGCTCGGGGGCTTCGTCTCGTGGATCGCGCCGTACGTGCCGCAGCGCGCCGAGGGCATCGACGGTCGCGGCTACACCGCGCGCGTCGGACGAAGTTGGTACTCGATCGACGCGCTCATCACCTTCCCCGAGCGAGAGGGCGTGCACCCCGTGTCGCGCGAGGCCGGAGGGACGTGGGTGTACCTCCCCGATGGCGGCATCCCGCTCGTCGCCACCGATGGCGAAGCGCTCCGTGCGATGTCCGCCGACACGTCTCCGCGACTGCCTCTCCCGTGGTGGCACCTCTACCAGCCGAGGGACCTCGCGGCCTCGCGCGCGCTCTCTCGCTGCACGCTCGAACAGGCCGAGGCGCTGCTCTCCGCGGCGCGCGAAGCCCTCCGCGTGAAGCCCTCGAACGACGGAGACACGAGCGAGGAGCTCACGGGCTACACCGGGCTCCGCGTCACCGTGTCGAAGCCAGGGGCGCCCGTCGACGCGCTCGCGACGTGGCCCGCGATCGCGGATGTCGCGCGCGCGACGCTGCCCGACGTGACGCACCCTCGCGTGCTCGCGGGCGTCGTTCGAATGGCCGCGCTCGCGGCAGAGACCGAGACCCACATCGAAGACCTCACGCGACGGGTGACCGCGGCGGGCTCGGGCCTCGCGCAGTCGGGCCTCACCAACGCGTCGGTGCGACGCCTCGACCGCTTCTTCGAAGCGAACTTCGCGCTCCCGGGGCGCTGGGCGCAGGACCAGCTCGGACCGCAGATCGTCGACGCCGCGGCCTTTCTCTTCAGCGACGCGGCGCCCGAGGGAGAGCGCCCCGTCGTGACCACGGTGCCGCCGTGCTACGTCGCGTGGGAGCGGACCCTCGTGCACGGCGCCGAGCTCTTCACCGCGCTCCTCGGCGCGGGGACTTCGAAGCCTGCGCGAGACGAGATCCGCGCGTTCCTCTCGCTGTGGCGCTCGACGCCATTCGCCGCCGCGGACGCAACACGATGCCGCGTCGCGGGCTTCACCTTCGCCAGCGCGCCCGTCACCGACCTCCACCGCGATCGCCCCGATCGGCTCGTCGCGTGGGAGAACCGCTACCTCCTCCGGTGGCGCGCGGGGAGCGTCTCGCCGTGCTCCTTCGTCGCCATCGAGGTGACGCGCGACGGGGTGTTCCGCACTCCGCCCTGCGCCACGCTCGACTGGACCGAATCGCTCGATCACAACGCCGACCGCGCTCGCATCGACGAGGCCGTGTCCCTCCTTGATGCGCGCGGCCCTGCGCCCCTCGAAGAGTCCGAGGTCGAGGCGCTCGCGTCGTCGACGGGGCTGCTCCGTGACTCCGCCGCGGTGCTCCTCGCGGGCGCGCAGCTCGTCGAGCTCGATCGCGATGGACGCGCCGCCCTCGGCACCACCGCGTCGCGCCTCGCCTACGTCGCAGACGACCTCCGCGCGCCGAAGCTCCACATCATCGCGGCCTCGGCAGTGGCGCGCGACCTCCGCGATCTCTACGAGCGCCGCGCCGACGGAGAGACCTTCGCTCGCCGCCTCGCGACCGCGTGGAACACGCTGGAAGCGCGTCGTCCTCCGCTCGCGGTCGAGCTCGTCGAGCGCATCGAGGAGGACGTCCGCAACCCGCACCCGCCCTTTCTCCGCGCGGCGAGGGCGCTCTCGTCACCGCGCTCGTTCGCGCGCTTCACCGCTTCGAAACGCTGGGTGCACAGGCCCTTCAGCGTCTTCACCGCCGACGCGCTGCGCTTCGGGAGCGTCCCCTCGGGGTGGCCTCAGCACGACGACGCGCCCGAGACAGGGTGGGCGCCGCGGTGGCCCGACCCCGAGGTGGCCTTCTCGTACGACACGCTCGCGGGATACCTGAAGTACCTCTCGTGGGCGCACCTCGAGCTCCCCGTCGGAGACCCGCTGCGCGTCGGCGCGGCGGACCTCGCGTCGCTCGTCGAAGAGCGCCTCGCGTCGCCGCTGCTGCTCCTCCCCGCCGCGTGGGGCCCCGTCGACGACCTCGGAGTCTTCGAACGCTTCATCGCCTCGCTCGACGCGCCCGCGTATGAATCGGCCGACGGCGGCGCGAGCGCGGCGGGCGTCGAGCGGCGCGGCGTGGTGATCGTGTGGCCCGGTCCCGTCGAGCGGCGCACCGGCGCGTTCGTCTCGCTGCGACCCGCGGCGCTCACCGACGAGGGGCTCCGCGCGCTCGGGTTGAGCCGCGACGGGGCGCGCTGGCGTGTGTCCGTCCCCGGTGCGCGCTTCGAAGCGCTCCCGTATCTCGGGCTCTTCATGCTGTGGCGCTCGGAGGGCTTCCGCGCGCTCGTGGCAGAGCTCCGCGCCCCTTCGCTCGCGCCTGGGAGCTACATCGCAGACCCGCGGGTGAGCGCCCCCGAGGCCGTGCGCGCCGTGAAGGAACGCTACCAGATCGGCGACGACGAGGCCGCGCTGCTGCTCCAGATCCGCTGGCTCGCGGAGCCCACGCCCGCCCGCGTGCGCCGCTACAACGGCTGGACGCGCGCCCGCTACGACGACGCCGCGGCCGTGCTCCACGCGAAGGGACTCATCGAGCCCGTCGCCTACAAGGGAAGCCCGCGCGCGCACGGTCTCCCCGGTCCGCTCGCGTTCTTCGAGC
Source organism: Myxococcota bacterium (assembly GCA_052035985.1). Lineage (GTDB taxonomy): Bacteria > Myxococcota_A > Polyangia > Polyangiales > CAISKJ01. Next base: position 15,355 of record JBPOHC010000679.1, read on the forward strand.
GCTACCCCGCGCCCATCGAGCGATCGAAGCTCGACGCCTACGGCCTCACCGAGGGGGCCGCTCCTCCGCTCGACGTGCCGCTGCCCGTGTGCCCCGTCGCCGAGCTCTACGCGCGCGCCCTCGATCGTCGCGCGTGAAAGCGCCCGCCGCGCAACGCGGCCGTGACCTCGGGCGAGGGGGCGCGCGATGATGGGCGCATGATCGCCCGGCTCCAGTTTCAACTCCGACAGGTGCTCTACGACCTCACCACGGGGCTGCTCTTTCGCCCCGTGCTGGTCATCGCCGCGCTCTCGACGCTGGCGCTCCTCATGGCGCGCGTCGGCCTCGACGAGCGCACCGCGTGGCTGTTCCCCGGCGAGCCGGCGGCGGCGCAGGTGGTGCTGGGCACCATCGCGGGGTCGATGATGACCGTGGTGTCGGTCGTTTACTCCATCCTGCTCGTGGCGCTCTCGCTGGCGTCGATGCAGTTCTCCACGCGCATCCTCCGACACTTCGTCCGCGACCCGGTGAGCCAGATCACGCTCGGGCTCTTCACCGGCACCTTCGTCTACTGCCTGCTCCTCCTGCGGGTCGTGCACGGCGAGCCGCGACCCTTCGTGCCCGCGCTCGGCGTGAGCGTCGCGCTCGCGCTCGCGGTCGTGTCGATGGGGTGGCTCGTGTTCTTCATCCACCACATCGCGCAGACCATCCAGGCCAACTACCTCGTCGACCAGCTCGCGAGGGAGAGCGAGGCCATCGTCGACGAGGTGTTCCCCCGCGACGCCGCGGCGCAGCCCGAGGAGCCCGATGGGTGGCGCGAATGGCCCTCGCACGCCGTCGCCGCGACCGCGTCGGGCTACGTGCAGCTCGTCGACGTCGCCGCGCTGGCTGAGATCGCGTCGTCGCTCGACGGGCTCTGCGAGGTGCTGGTCGGCGTCGGCCACTTCGCCGTCGAGGGGGCGCCGCTGGTGAGCCTCCACGCGCGTCGCGCGCCCGACGCCGCGCAGCGCGAGGCCGTGATCGGAGCCTTCGACCTCGGCCCCGTGCGCACGATGCAAGACGACGCCGAGTACGGCGTGCGCCAGATCGTCGACATCGCGCTCAAGGCCATCTCGCCCGCCGTGAACGACCCGAGCACCGCGGTGACGTGCATCGATCACCTCGCCCGGGTGATCGCCCGCGTCGCGCGCCGAGCCGACGCCTCGCGCCTCGTCGTCGGCGGCGACGGCCGCACGGCCAGGGTCCTCCACGACGCCGTCGGGTTTCGCGAGATGCTCGACCTGGCCTTCTCGCAGATCCGCCAGTACAGCCGCGCCGACATGGCCGTCGGGCTGCGGATCTTGCGCGCCCTGGAGACCATCGCGCGCTGCACCCGCGACCCCGGGCGGCGCGCCCACATCGCGCGTCACGCGCGGCTCACCGAGGAGGCCGTCCGCGCGAGCTTCTCCGCCGAGGACTGCGGCGCGCTGCGCGAGCGCGCCGCGCGCATCGAGCGCCTGCTCGTCGACGGGGCTCCGGCGTGACCGCCCGCGGCGCCTGCGATTTCTTGCGCGCGAACCGGCGCGGTCGGCGCCGTGAGTTGGTACAACCGCAGCGATGAAGATCGCGCGCTGCCTGGGGCTCGGGCTCCTGCTCACGGTCGGCGGATGCGCCGCAGAGATCGCCGACGCCGAGATCGACGCAGAGGTCGAGCCGCGGTCGCCCGACGAAGACATGCCCGACGACGTCGCGCTCATCGAGGAGGTCAACCTCTTCGACGACGCCGACTTCGGCGGCTCGCCCGACGACGTCGCGCCCGACGACAAGCCCCCGGCTGATGGAGGCGTCGATGATGCGCTCTCGACGGTCGACGCGCCCGCCATGAGCGACCGACCCGCGACGAGCGACGCGCGCCCCGTCGATGCGACGACGGTCGACGCGAGCGGTCCGCGGATGTGCGTCGGCTCGGCGTCGGGGCAGTCGAGCCTCTGGACCTGCACCGCGGACCTCTCGGCCCGTCAGCGCTGCGTCTCGGAGCGCGTCGAGACCGAGGCGTGCCCGCGGGGATGCACCCGCCACGCGGCGGGCGAGAACGACACCTGCGCCGCCGCGCCGCCGCCGTCGTGTCGACGCACGACGGGCCCCTTCACGTGGAGCTGCGACGGCCCCATCGCCGGGCAGCACTGCGTCGCGCTCACGGAGCCCGCGGACCCCGACGGCTGGTCGAACAACTACCTCTGCTCGCCGACGGATCTGGGCGTGCGGTGGTCGAACGCGGGGCCCGTGCCGGGGATGCGCTGCACGGCGATCATCGAGCCGCGCGAGCCCGCGCCGCACGCGTGGAGCGACAACTACCTCTGCGTCCCGACGAGCAGCACGTACACCTTCGTGTGGGCGAGGTCGGGACCCATCGCCGGTCGCACCTGCCTCCCGTGGAACGAGCCGCAGGACCCGCACGACTGGGGCGACAACTACCTCTGCTGGGTGAGCGCGCAGCGGCCCGCGTTCCGCTTCCCGACGCCCATCGAGCACGTCGTGGTGATCGTGAAGGAGAACCACACCTTCGACTCGATGTTCATGAACTTCCCCGGCGCGGCGAGCGTGTCGACGGCGCTCCGCGCCAACGGCCGCAGGGTCCGCAGGCCGAGGGCGCCCGACGGCGCGCTCCCTTCAGACATCGCGCACAGCCACCACGCGGCCGTGCTCGCGCTCCACAACGGCGCGATGGACCGCTTCGACGTCAACTCCGAGCGCTCGACGCGCACGCACGACCCGCTCCTCGCGTTCGCGTACTACGCCGAGCGGCAGATCCCGAACTACTGGCAGTACGCGCGCAATTTCGTGCTCTGCGACCACTTCTTCAGCGCGCTCCTCGGCCCGAGCAACCCCGGCCACTTCGCCCTCTGGACCGCGCAGACCCCGCAGGTCGGGAACCCCGACTGCACCGGCAGCGGCTGCGACGAGGGCGGCGGGTGCTTCTCTCCGTCGCGCGCGACGATCGACACCATCAACCCCAACTCCTGCGCGATCCGCCACGGCGCGCGCCCCTGCTTCGACGTGCCCACGGTGGTCGACCACCTCCCGTCGGGCCTCTCGTGGCGCGTGTACTCGCACCCCAACGCCCGCGGGGTGTTCTCTCCGCCCATCGACGAGGCGCGCTCGGTCACCCGCAGCCGCGCGGCCTTCAACCGTCACAACGGCGACATCGCCGCGCTCGTCGCCGACATCCGCGCCGGGCGCCTCGCGAACGTCACCTACGCCCACGTCGGCGGCGCGTGGGGCGAGCACCCGCCGCGCGCGATGTGCCCCGGCGAGAACTTCACCGTCATGGTCGTCAACGCGCTCATGCAGAGCCCCTTCTGGCAGAGCACCGCGGTGGTCTTCACCTACGACGACTGGGGCGGCTTCTACGACCACGTGCGCCCCTCGATGGAGTCCTGCGGCAACGGCGACCACGCGCACCTCGGGTTCCGGCTCCCGCTCATCGTGATCTCGCCCTACTCCCGTCGCTCCCACGACCCGGCGCGCCCCTACGTCTTTCACGGTCGCACCGAGCAGGCGTCGGTGCCGCGGCTCATCGAAGACCTCTTCGACCTCCCGCGCATGAGCGCCGAAGACCGCAACGCGCGCGACGGACGCGCCGGGAGCCTCATGGGCGTCTTCGACTTCTCGCACCCCGACTTCAACCCGCTGATCCTGCCGACCCGCGACTGCACGCCCTGACGCGAAACCGCTTCGTTACAGGTCTTCGCGCGCGGCGTCGGGGCTCGACCCTGCGTCGGGCGCGGCGGCGCTGTTGGCGATCCAGTCGCGCACGCACTCGGCCTCCGACGCGCTGAGCGCGGGCGCGCCGAGGGGCATCCGGTCGCCGCACGGGGGCTCGGAGAAGAGCTTGAGGTACAGGTTGCTCCCGTCGGGGTCCTCGGGGTCCGCGAGCGGAGACTTCGCGCAGCCCGTCGAGGGCGCGCCGATCAGCCGCGCGGCGAGGCCCGGGGCGCGGAGGTCGAGGCCGCCCGCGCGCGCGTCGTCGTGGCAGCGCGAGGTCGCGCAGCGTCGCGCGAAGAGGTCTTCGACGGACACGCCCGCGGGACACATCGGCGGAGCGGGCGTCGTCGCGTCGAGGCGCGCGGCGACGTAGGGCTGCGTGTCGCCGAGGAGGCCGGGACAGCCCGCGATGAAGACCGCGGAGGCGAGCGCGAGGGGGCGGAGTCGGGTCATCGTCGGAGCGCCACGGAGAGGGTGAGCGAGGCGAACTCATCGACGAGCCCGCCCGCGATCCAGCGGTCGCCCGGCGCGGGGTTCATCGCGAGGAAATACCTTCGATACGAGGCGATCGCGCGGAGCTCGACGCCCGCGTCGGCGACCCACGCCACGCCCCCGCGGAGCTCGATCGACGCGCCCGACGCGCCAGAGAAGAGCCGGTCTGCGAGGTCTCCGAAGCGCAGCGGCAGCGCCCCCGTGGCGCCGAGCGAGAGCGACACGCGGCGAGAGGCGCGGAGGCGCGCGTCGAGGTCGAGCGCGAGCGAATCGTAGGTGACGCCCGCCACGCCGGGGTCATCGGGATCAGCGAGCGCCTCGACGGGCGCGACGACGAAGCTGCGACGCTCGTAGCCGACGCCCGCCGTGAGCGCGTGAAGGCCGAGGGGGAGGCGGCCGAGGATCCCCGCGCGGACCTCGTACGCGGTCGTGTCGAACGCGCGGCCGCGCGAGTCGGTGGAGTCGACGCCGACGGCGAAGGCCCCGCTCGCGTACACGCCGACGTGCGCGGGCCACGAGGCCGTCACGTGCGCCGCGGGGAACCACTGAACGTCGGCCGTGAGGTAGGGCGCGACGGGCGCGGTGTAGTCGCGCTGCTCGCCGAAGAGGTTGTCGCTCCAGCGGAGCGCGCGGTGCGTGAGGCGCGCGCCGAGCGAGGCGTCGAGGGCGACGGGGCGCGGCGCGGCGTCCTGCGGCGGGCTCGCGTCGAGGAACGACTGGGCGCTCGCGTCACCGCAGAAGAGCGCGCCCGCGGCGGCGAGCGCGACGCGGTGTGCTTCGGAGCCGCGCGAGGGACGCATCGGCGCGATGCAATACGCCGCGCTCCGCGGTGTCAAGCGTTGCGAACGGCGTTCCGGGGGCGTGATCGCGGCACGAACTCCGCGGGACGTGTATTAGGGTACGAGACCTCTCGGATGAAGCGTCGTCGGGCCTGGCCGTTCATCGCAGCGCTCGCGTACTGCGCTCCCCTCGATGCGCAGCCCCTGCCGTCGGGCCTCGCGCTTCGGTGGGAGGCGCCCGCGACGTGTCCCGTCGCGCACGACGTCGAGGCCGCGGTCTCGGACCTGCTCGGTCGACCGGCCGTCGCGGGCGCGTCTCCGCTCGTGGCCGTGGCGAGGGCGACGTCGAGGCACCACGGGTGGCGCCTTCGCCTCGCGATCACTTCGCGAGGAACCGCCCGTCAGCGCGTCCTCGATGGCGCCTCCTGCGAGTCTGTGATGCGCGCCGCCGCGCTCGTGCTCGCGCTCGCCATCGACCCCGACGCCGTCGCAGCACACACACCATCGGCACCCGTCGCAACGCCGCCCGCGCCACCACCGCCTCTTCCGCCACCACCTCCACCACCGCCTCCGCCTCCTCCGCCACCATCGCCGCCGCCGCCACCACCGCCATTCGTGGCGCGTGTGGAGCGCTCGCTGCGCTGGCACGTTCGCGCTTCGTTCACGGGTGATTTCGGATCGCTCCCGTCGGCGACGTACGGGCCGTCGATCGCGGCGGGCGTCTCGTCCGGCGTGCTTCGCGTCGAGGCGCGCGGCGGATACCTCGCGTCGCAGCGTGCCGACGCGGGCGCGCGCGGCGGAGACTTCGACCTCTTCAGCGGAGGCGTCACCGCGTGCGGACTCGCGCCCGTCGGTCGCTTCGACGTCGGCGGATGCGGCGGCGTCGAGGCGGGGGCCATGCGAGGCGCTTCCTTCGGCGTGACGCAGCCCGGGGCAGGGGGCTCGCTCTGGCTCGCGATCACGGTCGGCGCGATGGCGCGGGCTCGCTTCAACGAGCGCGTGGGCGTGGTGGTCGAGGTCGCGGGGGCTCTGCCGTTGCTGCGTCCGAACTTCGTGATCGACAACGTGGGCGCGGTGTTTCAGACGGGCTCCGCAACGCTGCGAGCGACCGCGGGCGTCGAGGTGACGTTTTGATCAGAGGCGCGCCCGGCGCCGGGCACTCACCCGCGATGGATCGGGCCGCCACGGTGAACGACCCCGAGCTCGCGCCCTTCGAACTCAGCCCCGAGGCCGGGGCCGCGGCGACGCTCGACTTCGTGTCGGTGTACCGCGAGCACTTCGCCTTCGTGTGGCGCAGCCTGCGTCGCCTCGGCGTGGCCGAGAGCGCCCTCGACGACGCCACGCAGGAGGTCTTCATCACCGTGCACCGCCGCCTCGGAGAGTTCGAAGGTCGCTCGTCGCTCAAGACGTGGATCTTCGGCATCCTCCGCAACGCCGCGCGCCACCACCGACGCACCATCGCGCGCCGCCGCGAGGACGACCCCGTCCCCGAGACCGCGGCGGACCCGTCGCACGGCGAGTCCCTCGACGCCGTCGCGCGCGCGCAGGCGATCCAGGCGCTCGGCGCGTTTCTCGAAGGGCTCGATGACACCCTCCGCGAGTGCTTCATCCTGTCGGAGCTCGAGCAGATGACCGCGCCCGAGGTGGCCGCCGCGACGGGCGCCAACCTCCACACGGTGCACTCGCGCATCCGTACGGCCCGACAGCTCTTCGAACAGATGGTCGCGAGGCGCCGCGCCCGCGACCCTTGGAGCAGACCGTGAGCGACCTCAGCCCCGAAGCGAGAGCTCTCCTCGACGCGGCAGCGCGCGCCGACGAACCCACGTCCGCCGATCAGGAGCGCATCGCCCGCGCCCTCGCCGTTCCCCTCGGCATCGCAGCGCTCGCGCCCGCCACCGCGCAGGCGAGCGCCGTCACCGTCGCGGCCTCTGGCGCCGCGGTCTCGCTCAAGGTCGCCGCCGTGGTCGCGGCCGTCGCGCTCGGCGTCGGCGCCGTCGGCGTCACGTCGGCGACGCGCCACGCCCGCTCTCACGCTTCGACACCGCGCGTCGAGCGTGTCGCGCGCGCCCACGCAACGCCCGTCGCGGCCCCCGCGCGGGTCGCCCCGGCGCCGCCGGTGATCGCGCCCGTCGCGGCGCCACCTGTGTCTGCGGCGTTGCCCGCGGCGATCGCGCCCGTGGTTACTGAAGCGCCCGCGCGCGCTCACACATCGCGCGGGGCGAGGGGCGTCGACACGCTGGCGGCCGAGAGCGAGCTGCTCGGCGCGGCGCACCGCGCGGTGAACGGCGGCGACGCGTCGCGGGCGCTCACGCTGCTCGAATCGTACAGAGACAGGTTTCCTCACGGGGTTCTGCGCGAGGAGCGCGACGTCGAGGTGGTGCTCGTGCTCTGTCGTCTGGGGCGACGCGACGAGGCGCGCGCGGCGGCCGAGAGGTTCCTCCGCGCGCACCGTCACTCTCCGCTCGCGCACCGCGTCGAGACCTCGTGCGCGGGGCTCTCCTCCGACGATCTCCGCGTCGACGCTCCGACGCGGCGGTAGCATCGAGCCGCCGTGCCCACGACACACTCGACGACGCGCCGCGCCTTCATCGTCGCGCTCACCCGCGTGGCGATGGGATGCAGCGACGTGAGCGACGTGCGCATCGGCGCCGACGCGCGCGACGCTGCGACCGTCGATCGCCCGCTCACAGACGCCGTGACGTCGGGGGGTGACGCGATGCCGCTCCCGCGTCTCTGCGCGGTGCCGCCGGAGTGCGTCGGCGCGTGTCCTCCAGGCGCGCGAGGGTGCACGTGCGCGGCGACGCCGATGGGGCTGCGCTGCGTCCCGACGTGCCTCGGCAACCTCGACTGCGGCCTCGGGCCGATGGGCGTGCAGACCTTCTGTCGCATGGGAATCTGCGCGCCGTGACGGAGCGCGTCGCCGCGCGTCGGTGATCGCAGTCAGGGAGCTCTCGCGCGGTCGCCACGCCGCGACCGCGCGGAGCGATCACATGCGCATCACAGCGCGAGGCGTCCCGCGCTGCGGAGCCGCGCCATCGAGGCGCGCACGTCGACGGGCGTCACGTCTCTGAAGCGCAACGGGAGCACACCCACGCGCTCGGCGTCACCCTCGATGACGCGCGCGCGCAGCCCTTCAGCCCTGAAGCGCTCGGTGATCCAGCGCACCTGCTCGTCGTGGTCGACGCCGCGGAGCAACGCGCCCTGCGCCGCGAGGAGCGCCTCGAGGTACGCGTCGATGCGCTGCCCGTCGAGGGCGCTCTCCGCCGCGCCCGCGATGAGGGGGACGAGGAGCTGCGCCTCTCGCAGCGGGATGAACATCCCGCGCGTCGCGCGCGCGACCTCGCGGTACATCGCCTCGGCGCCCACGTACGAGCGCAGCGTCGGGAGGCACCCGATGGCGTACACCGCGACGCCCATCTCGCGGAGGCTCTCGGCCTGCGTGTACCAGTGGTTGCCGCACGGACACCCCTCGGGGAACGCGTCGCCCGTGGGCTCCACGCCGTGCGGGGGCGCGTCGCCGAACCACGCCACCGCGCGCGCCGCGCCGGGACGCCAGCCGAGTCGCACCACGTCGTAGAGGCCGTCGGTCACGGCTTCGGGGCCGTCTCCGCCGCCCGCGGCGCTCAGCGCGAGGACGGCCGTGCGCGCGGCGTCGAGGTCGTCGGTGAGGGGCGTCACGCGCGTGAGGTACGTGCGCTCCTGCGGCGCGTGATCGCGGTACGAGACCACGCCGAGGCGGAGGCTGCGGCAGAGCGGAGACCCGCGGAGCTCTTCGATGAGCTCGAGCAGGCGCGTGCGCACCTCCGAGATGTGCGGCCCCATGCTCCCCGTCGCGTCGACCAGGAACACCAGATCGAGCTCTCCGCGCAGCCTCGGCGCGAGCCACCTGAGCTCGTGCTCGGGGTACGCGTCGGAGCCCGGCGCGCGAACGGGCACCTGCGGCGCGTTCGAACGCTGCGCCTGCGAGAACGGGTCTGCGCTGCCCACCGACGGCTTCACCATCGGCGGCGGAGGCCCGTAGCCCGCCCTCACGGGCGACGACGGCGGAGGGGGCGCGGGGCGCATCGGCGCGGGTGAAGGGTCGACGTCAGCCCGCGAGGCCGCAGCGCTTTCGAAGGGAGCCGATGCGCGCGGCGGCTCCGGCGGCGCGAACCCCGACGGCATCGCGAAGTCGCGCGGCGGCCCTGCGAGAGGCGCCATCGGCGGCGGTCCCAACGGCGGCAGCGGTCCCAGCGCGGCCATCGGCGGACCACCCATCGGCGGCAGCGGTCCCAGAGGCGGCATCGCACCCATCGACGGCATTCCCCCCATCGGCCCACCGATCGGCGGCATTCCACCCGGCGCAGCAGGCGGAGCGCCCATCGGTGACGGAGCGCGCATCGGCGGAGGTCCGCCCGGAGCGCCCGGCGCACCCGGTCCGGGCATCGGCCCCATTCCCGAGGCTTTGGGAGCAGCCCCTTGCGGCGCCATCGCGGGCATCATCGGCTTCGGCGCCATCGGCTGCATCGGCATCGGCGCGGGTGACATCGGCATCGGCGGCGCAGCACCCAACAGCATGGGGGCGGCCATCATGGGCATCGGCCCGGGCGCCATCGGGCGAAGGAGAGGCGCCCTCTCGTCACGCTTCTCAGCGCGCACGTTCAGGTCGGAGCCGCAGCCGAGGCAGAAGCGGACGTGGTTGGGATTGTCCTTGCCACACCGGTGGCACGCGACCGTCGACGACCCGGCGTAAGGGTCGCCGCCCTCGCGCTCCATGAAATCCATCGGCGCGGAGGGCAGCGCGCCCCCGGCCGCCTCGAGCCTCGCGTGCTCGCTCGCGTGCACGGCGGCGCCGCGGCGACCCGCGTCTCCGCTGCGCGCGTCGACCGCCCGCTGCGTCGGGATGTACTCGAAGAACGCGTCGGGGGAGTCTCCCGCCACGAAGCTCACGCGGAACTTCTGCGGGCCCACCTCGATGACCGAGCCCTCGCGCAGCACGGCCTCGCGCACCACCACGCCGTCGACGCGCGTCCCGTTGGTCGACGCGAGGTCGCGCACCACGAACGAGGTCCCGTCGAACACGATCTCGGAGTGCAGACGGCTCACGTTGCCCTCCTGCACCTGGAGGTCGGCCTCGTTCACGCGTCCGATCGTGCGCCTCGCGCCGTCGAGCGTGAGCACCGGGAACGACCCGTCGCGCAGCAGCTTCGCCTTGCGCGCGCGCTGCGGCCCCACGCTGACCTTCTTGTCCTCCGCGACGAGCGAGGTCCAGCGACCCACGATCGACCACTGGAGCGAGAGCGCGAGCCCGTCCCTCGCGTGCGACGCGTTCGAAGGCTCGCGGTCGGAGAGCTCCGCGAGGCGCTCGACCCTGCGCCGCGCCCACGCGCGCTCGAGCCCCGGCGTCTGCCTGCTCTCCTTCGGCAGCGTCACGGGAAGCTCTTGCCTGAAGGGCTTTCCCTCCGACGTGAGCGCCGTGATGACGAGCCTCGTCGCGCCGTCTCCGTCGAAGCGCCCGACCACCCGGAGCGCCTCTCCGCCGTGGAGGTCGGGCACCGTCACGGGCTCGAGATCTCGCATCGCGGCGCCGTCCCAGTAGAGCGAAACGCCCGTGAGCACGGGGCCCGCGTCGCGCACCCGTCGACCGAATCGCGCGAGCGACTCCGCTGCACCGCCGCCGCTCGGCAGCGCTTCGAACACACCGCCGCCCGCCCGCGCGACGCGCTCCGCGAGCCGCCGATCGAGGGACGCTCCGACGCCGAGCACGAAGAGCTTCGCGCCCGCCCCGAGGAGCCCCGGGACCTTTCTCAGAAGCCTCGCCTCGTTGCCCGCGCTCACGTCGCTCACGAGCACCACCACGCGCGTGCGCCCCTCCCGCGTGGGGAGCGTCGACGACACCGCGAGGGCCGCTTCGAGCTCCGATCCGCCCCGCGGCGGGTGCGCCCTCACGAAAGCCTCGGCGGCGCGCACGAGCTCGGGAGACAGCGCGAGAAAGCGCTCGGCCTGACCCTCCATCGAGACGTGGTCGTGGTCGAAGGCCGCGACGTGAACGGCGTCACCGGGCGCGAGCGCTTCGAGCACCGCGCGCACGGCGGCGACGGTCTGCGCCTCACTCCCGCGCATCGAGGCCGAGCGGTCGACGAGCACGAGCACGTCCCTCGCGCGCTTCGGCTGCGTGATGATGTCGACGCCCGGCGCCAGCACCGCGCCGCAGAACGAGCACGGAAACACCGGCCCGAGACCCGGGATCTCGCGGATCGCCGAGAGGTCGCTCACCACGCCGCCGCAGTTGCCGCAGCGCACGGCCCTCGCGTCACCCTCGCCGCCCGATCGCTCCGTGGTGGCCTTCGGGATCGACGGCGTGAGCACGAGCAGAAAGGTCCCCGGCGCCGAGGGGCCCCGCTCGAGGTAGAGCCACGGACGCACGCCCTCTTCGGCCGCGCGCCACGAGAGCAGAAAGTCACGGTTGGCCACGGGGCCGTCGAGGCGCAGCGCGACCGAGAGCGCCCCCTCCGCGTCGCGGTCAATGGAGACCAGGTGCGACGCGCTCGAAAGCTCTTCGGCTCCGAGCTCCGGCGAGAAGCGCACGCGGAGGCTCACGTCGGCGTCGCGAGACACGTCGAGCGCGCGCGGTGGAGCGACGGCACCAGTCTCGACCGCAGCGTCGCGGTACCTCGGTGGCGCGGCCATCGGAAAGCTGAAGCGCCACCGTCCGTCGTCGTACGCGAGGAGGTCTTGATAGCGCAGCTCGACCTCGATCACGGCGCCCGGCGCGACGTTGGCGACCGAGAGCGTGAAGAGCGCGGGCCTGTCTTCTTCGAGCAGCGTCGCGGCGCGGCCCTGCGCGAGGGCGGCCTCGTAGTCGCGTCGCGCGGCGGCCTTCTCCTTGACGACGCCCTCGATGACGCGGTCCTCGATGCGAAAGCGCATCTCGTAGACGCTCGCCTCGGGCGGCAGCGGAAAGAGGTACACGGCCTCGATCGCGACGGAGCGGTCGTTGCGAAACCGCTGGCGCACGGTCACATCGGCGAGGGGCCCCGCGACCGACGCCGCGACGTCGGTGTGCTCGAGCGGGAGCGCTGCGCCGTCGGCGCCCTGGAGCGTCCCTTGAGAGACGGGGGGCGCGCGGCGTTCATCATCGACGATCTCGACCTTGCGTGCTGGGCTCACCATGCCCGCATGGTCGCACGACCACCCGGCGTCGGCGCAACGGTCGTGTGGCCCGTCGCTAGCCTCAGACCGCGAGGCACCTTCCGCGCGTCCCCGAAGGTCGCCCTCAACGGATGGCGAAGTTGAAGAGGCTCGAGTACGGGCTGTCGCCGCGGACGGTGAACGGGTACTTCAGCCCGCCGAAGAGAATCCCCTGCACGCCGAGCGGATCGGGCGCGACGGCCTGCACCACGGGCACGTGCACGCCGCACGACACGTAGACCACGCCGAGCGAGAGGAACGCGCCGAGGTGAACGCCCGCCGAGGCGCCGTAGCCTCCGCCCGCGGACTGGGCGTACGCGCCGCCCTCGACGCCCGCGCCGCCGTAGGCGACCTCGCCGCCGAGCATGCCGTAGAGGGTCCCCTCGTTGTTGCGCACGAAGCCCGCGACCTGCGCGACGCCTCCGAAGAGAAACGCGTTGCGCGCCATGGGCCGTTCGAAGCGCAGGAGCGACGCCTCGACGCCCGCGCCTCCCTGGAGCGCCCCGGCGCCCCAGATGAGCCCGCCGAAGGGGCCGACGCTGAGCACCATGCTCGGGTCCGCGCGCGCCATCGAGGGCGCCGCGATCGTCGCGATCGCGAGGGGAAGCACACGCAGCGCGAGTCGAGCCATCGCGGTCGAGGGATATCACGAGCGGACGACGCGGCTCCAACCCGTCTCGACGCGCCCTCCGACCCGTCTCACCCCGTCAGCGCGGCGATGAGCGCGCGGAGGTCCTCCGCGAGCGGGGCGTCGAGCTTCAGGCGCCCTTCGCCCGAGGGCTTCGGCACGTCGAGCGACGACGCGTGCAGCGTGAGCCGCTCGACCGCGGCGTCGGCGTCGACCCCGAGCTCGCGCGCCGTCACCCGCTCCGTGCGGCCGTAGAGCGGATCGACCAGCAGCGGCGCCTCGCGCGAGCGCAGATGCACCCTGAGCTGATGCTGCCTCCCCGTCTTCGGCGTGAGCTCCACGAGCGAGACCACACCCGCCGTCGTCTTCCACGAATTGAGGACGCGGTAGCGCGTGTGGGCGTCGAGCGACTCCTTCTCGCCAGGGAGCGCGGGGCGCATCTTCCCCTTGCGCGCCGCGTGGAGCGCCACGTCGATGGAGCCCTCCGCGGGCGTGAGCGCGCCGCGCGTGAGGGCGAGGTAGGTCTTCTCGACCTCGCGGCGTTCGAACGCGAGCGAGAGCGCGCGGTGGGCGTCGGCGTTGCGCGCGAAGAGCACCACGCCCGACGTGTCGCGGTCGATGCGATGCACCACCCAGAGGGCCTCACCGCGCGAGGCTTCGAGCACGCGCCGCAGCGACGTCGCGGCCTCCTCGTTGCGCGCGGGGATCACCACCACGCCCGCGGGCTTGTGGACCGCGAGCACGTCGCGGTCTTCGTAGAGCACAGGGATTTGCATCGCGGCGACACCTACCAGAAAAGCGCGCCCGCTCCGTCGGAGAACGGAATGGCACGCGCCGCGCGCGTCGTTGGTAGACTTCGCCACGATGACCCCTGCGGAAACGACCCTCCTCGTCGTCGAAGACGACCGTTCGAACCTCGAATCGCTGGAGCGCCTGCTCTCGAAGGAGGAGTACCGCGTCTTGACCGCCCCCGACGCCCGCGTCGCGCTGGAGCTTCTGCGCAAGCAGCGCGCGCACATCGTCGTGACCGACCTGATGATGCCGGGCCTCTCGGGCCTCGACCTCTTGAAGGCCATCAAGGCCGTGGCGCCCGAGACCGAGGTGATCTTGATGACCGCCTACGGCACCGTCGAGACGGCCGTCGAGGCGATGCGCGCGGGCGCCTACGACTTCGTCGAGAAGCCCCTCAAGCGCATGCAGATCTTGAAGACCGTCTCGAAGGCCATGGAGAAGGCCTCGCTCGTCGCCGAGAACCGCACGCTCCGAGAGGAGATCTCGCAGCTCCGCAAGCGCGAGATCATCGGCAACAGCCCCGCGCTGCGGCAGGTGCTCGAGGTGGCCGCGCAGGCCGCGCCCTCCGTCGCGACGGTGCTCATCCTCGGCGAGTCGGGCACCGGAAAGGAGCTCCTCGCGAGGTACGTCCACACGAAGTCGCAGCGCGCGTCGGGGCCCTTCGTGGGGGTCAACTGCGCGGCCATTCCCGAGAGCATCCTCGAGGCCGAGCTCTTCGGACACGAGCGCGGAGCCTTCACGGGCGCCGTCGCGAAGCGCGAGGGACGCTTCGCCCAGGCGGCGCGGGGGACGCTCTTCCTCGACGAGATCGGCGAGCTCTCGGCCTCGGTGCAGGTGAAGCTCCTGCGCGTGCTTCAGGAGGGCGAGTACGAGCCCGTGGGCGGTCGCACGCAGCGCGCCGACGTACGCGTCGTGGCCGCCACCAACCGCGACCTCGCCGCCGAGGTGGCCGCGGGACGCTTCCGCGAGGACCTCTACTACCGCCTCAACGTCATCGCGATCACGTCGCCGCCCTTGCGCTCGCGGCCCGGCGACGTGGCGCTCCTCGTCGAGCACTTCGTCAAGGTCTTCGGTCAGCGCAACAACAAGGGACCCTTCACCGTGACCCCCGCCGCGATGGAGAAGCTCGCCCACTACGCGTGGCCCGGCAACGTGCGCGAGCTCGAGAACACCATCGAGCGCGCCGTGGTGCTCTCGCGCGGCACCGTGCTCGACCTCGCGGACCTCCCGAAGCAGATCGCCGAGAACGAGCGCGCGCGCAGCGAGATCGTGGTGTCCATCGGCACGCCCCTCGAAGAGATCGAGCGCACCGTGATCCGCGAGACCCTCCGCGCCACGCAGGGCGACAAGCGCCTCACCGCGCAGCTCCTCGGCATCGCGACGCGAACGATCTACCGCAAGCTCGCCGAGGAGCGCGGCGCCGCGGGCGAAGGCGTCGACGACGAAGAGGGCGGCGCGTAGCGAACGCGCGGTCCAACGGTCGCCGCCGAAGCGGTGTATCCTCTGCGCCCTCATGGACGCGACATCCCTCTCAGCCGGCACGCGCATCGACGGACGCTACGAGCTGGTGACCTGCCTCGGCGTCACGATGACGGGCGAGGTGTGGCGCGCCAACGACGCGAGGCTCGACATGCGCCCCGTCGCGGTGAAGGTCTTGAAGACCGACTTCATGACCCCGCCCGAGGTGATCTCTCGCTTCGACGCCGAGGTCGACGCGCTCGTCCATCGGGTGCGCGAGGTCACGCCCGTGGTGCTCGACCGCGGCGCGCAGCGCGACCTCCGCTACGTGGTCACCGAGCTCCCCTCGAGCGACGCGCTGCGCGCGCTCCTCGACGCGTCGCCCTCGATCCCGCAGACGATGGCGATGGACGCCTTCCCCCCGGCCGCGTCGCCGTACGGATCGCAGCCCGCGGGCTTTCCTCCGCCGACGCCCTACGGCGCTCCGCCGCAGAACGCGTTTCCGCCCGTGGGCTACGCGCAGACCGCGGCGCTCCCCGGCTACGGTCCGAACGCCGCGATGACCGCCTCGCCGTGGCCCCAGCACCCGCAGCCCTACGCGGTCCGCGCGACCCCGGCGGCCTCTGGCAGCCCGGGCGCCTTCGGCGCGCTCGTGATGGGCGCGCTCTTCATGGGCCTCCTCGTCGCCTCGGGCGCGTGGTTCGCGATGCGAACGAGGCACACGACCTCGCGCGTGTACTCCACCTCCGCGCCGCTGCCGTCGTACGGCCCGATGCTCCCGCCGCCGCCGAGGCTCCCTCCGCCCACGCGACCCGCAGCGCGGCCCACCGACGACCCCGAGCGCATCTACATCGTGCGCGACGACCCCTCGGCGCCGTCTCTCGGACCGCGCAACGCGCCCGTCACCGTGGTGACCTTCTCTGACTTTCAATGCCCCTTCTGCGCCCGCGTGAACCCCACGCTCGAGCGCCTCCGCGATCAGTACCGCGACCAGGTGCGCATCGTGTGGCGGAACTATCCGCTGGCCTTCCACCAGAACGCGATGCCCGCCGCCGAGGCCGCGCGGGAGGTGCTCCGTCAGCGCGGCGACGACGCCTTCTGGCGCTACCACGCGATCCTCTTCGAGAACCAGCGCGCGCTCACCACCGAAGACCTCGCGCGCTACGCGAGCGCCGTGGGCGCCAACGGAGACCTCGTCCGCCGCGCCCTCGAAGACCACCGCCACCAGAGCGCCGTGCGCGACGACATCGCCGCCTACGACGCGAGCGGCGCCCGCGCGGGGACGCCCGCGTTCTTCATCAACGGCAGGATGCTCCGCGGCGCGCAGCCTTTCGAACGCTTCGCCGCAGCGGTCGACCGCGCGCTCCGAGAGGGCGTCGAACGCAGGTGATCCCCCACCGACTCCGTCGCTCCGAGAGGACCGCGCCATGACACGCATGATCGGCTACTTCGCAAACCAGACCGACCGCATCCGCTGCGCGCTCACCGTCGAGGAGCCCTCGCTCCAGTTCGGCGCCGACCGCGTCGACGGCTGGGGCATCGGGAGCTACCAGTTCGGCGAGGTGCTCCTCCGCAAGCGCCCCACGGACCCGCGCGAGGCCGTGAAGCTCCTCGACGTGATCCGCGACCTCCGTACGGGCTGCACGCTCGCCCACGTGCGCACGGCCACGGTGGGCCCGCGCTCGATCGACAACACGCACCCGTTCCGCCACCACCAGTGGCTCTTCGCGCACGCGGGCACGCTCCCGCGCTTCGCCGAGGTTCGCCGCGCCCTGCTCGCCGAGGTCCCCGAGCACCTCACCCGCACGCTCCGCGGAGACACCGACAGCGAGGTGCTCTTCGCGCTCTACCTCTCGGCGCTCTATCGCACCGGGCTCCTCGACGACCCCGACCTCGACCGCTCGGTCATCATGGCCTGCCTCGGCGAGGCCATCGACGTCGTCGACCGCGTGTGCGGACCCGACGCGGGGCTCAACCTCATCGTCACGCACGGCCGCGCGATGGTGGCCCTCCGCCGCGGCGCGCCCATGTCGTACACGCGCCGCCACGGAATCCGTGATTGCGCCGTGTGCCGCAAGCCCCCCGAGATCAGCGGCCGCGAGGCTCGCCGCATCGACCACGAGACCCTGCGCTACGTGGTGGTCGCGGGCGACGCGGCGGTCACGGCGCCGGGCTGGCACGAGGTCCCCGAGTCTCCGAGAGGGACCTTTCTCGCCATCGACCGCGCCCTCGACGCGCAGGTGACGGCGCGCTGACGGCCCTCGCGGACGGAGCTCCAGACATCAGGGCTTTTCCCTTCGCGTGCGTTGTTTTTTGACCCGCGAACGCCTGACGGTGTTGAATCTCGCTTCGCCTCTCATCTCGCACTCGCAACGTATCGCTCACGGAGCCGCTGCATGGCCGAAGGCAACTACCTGGTAGGCGTCGACATCGGGTCGAGCGCGATCAAGCTCTGCCAGTTGAAGGACATCCGCGGCAAGCGCACGCTGGTGAAGTTCGGTTACTACCCGCTGCCGCCGCAGACCATCGTCGACGGGCACGTGCAGAACGCCCCCGCCATCGTTGAGGGCCTCAACCAGCTCTTCGCCCAGCACAAGATCAAGCGGCGCGAGGTCGCGCTCGCGGTGTCGGGTCACGCGGTGATCATCAAGAAGATGGCGCTGCCCATGATGACCAACGCCGAGCTCGACGAGCAGATCGACTGGGAGGCCGAGCAGCAGATCCCCTACGACATCAAGGACGTGCAGATCGACTACGACGTCCTGCGCAAGCGCCCCGAGCAGGGGCAGATGGACGTGCTCCTCGTCGCCGCGAAGAAGGAGGACGTCAACGACGCCGCCCAGATCGCCCGCGACGCGAAGCTCAAGCCCCTGGTGATCGATGTCGACGCGTTCTCGGTGCAGAACGCCTTCGAGGCCAACTACGGGCTCCCGAAGGACGGCACCGTGGCGCTCATCAACATCGGCGCGTCGCTCACGACGATCAACATCCTCTCGCAGGGGATTCCCTCGTTCACGCGCAACATCATCAACGGCGGCAACGCGATCACCGAGGAGATCCAGAAGCGCCTCGGGATCGCGTGGGACGAGGCCGAGACCTACAAGACCGGCGCGGCGGGGGCCTCGATGGACCCGCGCTCGGTGGTCCCCTCGGAGGTGCCGCAGATCATCAAGCAGGTGGTCGAGGGGCTCTCGGGCGAGATCCTCCGCTCGCTCGACTTCTACCTCGCCACGAGCGGTGAGAAGGAGATCGGACGGATCTTCGTCGCGGGCGGCACCGCGAACATCCCCGAGGTGGGCGCCGCCATCGAGCGCAGGGCCAAGGCCCCGGTGGAGCTCCTCGATCCGTTCAAGGACATCGCCGTGGACCTCAAGGAGGTCAACGGAGACATGCTGAACCTCCACCGCGCGCAGGTGTGCGTCGCGATCGGGCTCTCGTTGCGCAAGGACCGGGAGAGGGTGTGACATGCTGAAGATCAACCTCCTGCCGTCGGAGAAGGGCAGGGCTCGCGGTCAGGCGCCGGGGCTCTCGAACCTCCTCGTGATCGGCGTCGCGGGCTCGCTCGTGATGCTGCTCGGCGGCTTGTTCCTGTTCCACGCGACGCAGCAGTCGCAGCTCGACGACCTGAAGAGCCAGAACCAGCGCACGCAGGCCGAGATCGACTCGATCAAGGCCCGCGTCGCGGACCACCAGAAGATCCTCGACGAGCTCGCGGAGATCCACCGCCGCGAGGAGGCCATCGAGGCCCTCCAGGCCGCGCGCACGGGCCCGACCTCGATGCTCATCGAGATCTCGCACCTCCTCACGCACAACGGCTCGCCCACGGCGGACCCGCAGCGCGTCGAGGAGTGCCGCACCAGCACGAGCTGCCGCGCCACGCTGTGGAACGTCGCCTGGGAGCCCGAGCGCCTCTGGATCTCGGAGTTCAAGGAAGAGAACCGCAACGTCAAGATCGTCGGCGAGGGCCGCACCGCGGACGACGTGAGCGAGTTCATGACCAGGCTCCAGTGGAGCCGCTACTTCCAGAACGTGCGCCTCGAACGAACGGAGGCGAACACGAACACCGAGACCCGGCTCTCCGTCCAGCGGTTCACCATCTCGGGGCGCGTGAGGTACTGACATGGCAGCCGCGAAGAAGTCCGCCAAGGACGTGCTCGGAGGACTGAACCTCAACATCGTCGTCGTCGCGGGGTGGGTCGTCGGAGTCGTGGCCGTGCTGGCCATCTACTACTTCGTCTTCTACGAGCCCCTCAGCGAGGAGCGCACCGCCGAGGAGGCTCACAAGGTCGCCCTCGTGCAAGACCGCACCACCGCGGAGAACAACCTTCGACGGTACAACACCGACGTCGCCGAGCTGGCCCGCGCGAGGCAGCGCGCGCAGGCGCTCCAGGCCGTGCTCCCGAATGACCCCGACATCCCCGGGTTCATGCGCAACGTCAACGCCCTCGCCGAGGCCAGCGGGCTCCAGATCTCGCTCATCCTCCCCGTCGAGGAGCGCGTGGAGCAGTACTTCGCCCGCATCCCCGTGCAGCTCACGGTGCGCGGCACGTACCTCTCGCTCGCGCGGTTCTTCCACTCGGTCTCGCAGCTCCCGCGCGTGATCAACATGGAGAACATCCGCCTCGGCACGCCCCTCGAGGACCCCGTCAGCCACGAGGTCAAGCTCGAGGCCCAGGTGCTCGCCACCACCTTCCGCGGGGTGACCCGCACCGCCGGCGCCGCGGGCGCTGCCGGTGCCGCCCCCGGCGCAGCGGGCGCCGCCGCCCCGCGAGGAGGTACCCCGTGATTCGCCACGCCCTCACACTCGTCGCCCTCACCGCGATCGGAATCAGCCTCCCCGGCTGCGAAGACGACCCGCCGCCTCCGCCGCCCGCGCCCACCCCCGCAGGTGGCGCCGGCGCAGGCGCCGCGGGCGGGCCCGGGAGCCCGAACCGCAACGCGCGTCGCAACGCCGCCGACGAGCCGCCGCCGCCGATGCAGATCACCGACTCGACCTTCGTCTCGGACATCAACCGCGCCCGAGACCCGTTCAAGTCGTACTTCAACACCTTCGTGCTCAACAACCGGATGGCCGTCGACCAGGTTCGCGACGTGAAGCTCGGGCGCTACTCGCTCGACGACCTCCGCCTCGTGGCCGTGATCCTCGGCACCGACAGCCCCTACGCCATGGTCGTCGACCCGACGCGCGCGGGCACCGTGCTCCGCCGCGGCATGTACGTCGGCCGCCAGGAGTTCGTGCAGACGCCGCAGGGCGGCTACCCCACGCACTGGCGCGTCGCGCGCATCGAGCCGGGGCGCTTTCACCACACCGCCAACGGCGAATACGAGGAGATCGGCGCGTCGGTGGTCTTCGAACGCAGCAACGCACTCGACAGCACCGCCCAGGTCGTCGAGCGCGCCATCACGCTCAGCACCGGACGCGCGGGCGCGCAGACCAACGCGGCGAGCTCGACGCCCGTGATCGGCCCGATCCCCGGCGTCAACGGCCCCACGCCGGGCTACCTCCCGAGCAACCTCGGCGGCGTCGGCGCGGGCTCCGCCAACGGCGCGATCCTCGGCACGCAGGCCGCGGTGCAGCAGGCCGTCAACGGCAGCTCGCAGCCTCCGCCTCCGCCGCAGCCGCAGACCACGGTGGTGGTGCAGGTCCCGCCGCAGCAGCCCACCGTCGCCCCCGCGCCGCCGTCGACCGCGCCGCCTCCGGTGCAGGTCTACAACGGCTCCGCGAAAGCCCCCCGCTGACCTCCGCTCCCCCCCCCCAAATCCCAACACACGCGCCGACGCGTGAGCGTCGGCCGCTGACGCTCACGTAAGCAGCGCACGATCCGTGTCGCTGCACGCGTCCCTCGCGCGACGGTGTGCGTTCGGGCGATGCATCGCGCCACACGCGCGACGCTGCACGCGTGCGCAAACGCTCGACGTGAACGCGCAGCGCCGCGGAGGCGTTGCTGCTCACGTGAGCGTCAGCGGTCGACGCTCACGCGTCGGCGCTTGTGTTGGATCTGGGGAGAGGAGGTGTGCTGCGATCAGCTCGCGGACTTGGCGTCCGCGACGACGTTGAGCTTGAAGGTCGCGCTGACTTCGTGCGCGAGCTTCGCGGTGACCTCGTACGTCCCGAGGGAGCGCACGTGGTCGAAGGTGAGCTTCTTGCGGTCGACGGTGAAGCCCTTGTCCTTGAGGGCAGCCTCGAGGTCGCGCGCGGTCACCGAGCCGTAGAGCTTGCCTTCGCTGCCCACCGAGCGGGCCACCGTGATCTCGAGCGCCGAGAGCTTCGTGGCCTGGCTCTGCGCCTCGCCACGGAGCTTCGCGGCCTTCTCGGCGGCGACCTTCTTCTGGTGTTCGAAGCGGGCGACGTTGCCCTCGCTGGCGGGGAGCGCGAAGCCGTGCGGGAGCAGGTAGTTGCGCGCGTACCCGGCGGAGACCTTGACGACCTCGCCGCCCTTGCCGAGCTTGAGCACGTCGCGCTGAAGAATGACGTGGAGTGCCTTGCCCATGTGATCCTCTCAGTTGCCCGCGGTGGTGAAGGGCAGGAGCGCGATCATGCGACCGCGCTTGATGGCCACCGTGAGCAGCCGCTGGTGCTTCGCGCAGTTGCCCGAGATGCGACGCGGAACGACCTTGCCGCGCTCCGTCAGGAAGAAGCGCAGCGTGGTCGAGTCCTTGTAGTCGATGAAGTCGGTGTGACCCGCGCAGAACTTGCAGATCTTCTTGCGGCCGCCGCGGCGGCGCTGCTGAAGGTTCTCCGCGGCGATCTCCGCCGCTCCGCCTGCGTCGACGCCGCTCTTGTCGTCGCCGAAATCGTTGTAGTTGTTCCGTGCCATCGCTCAGTACTCCGTTGCGCTCAGGCGTCGCCCGCGGGGGCCTTGGTTTCGGTGACTTCGGCGGCCTCGATGGGCTCCGGCGCGGGCTCGCGCCGCGGGGGCGGATCGTCCGAGAGCCCGAGCTGGGCCTCGAAGCTGTCCTCGCGGTCGTCCTCGTCGGGGGTGATCTCGATGCGGCGCACCTTGATCTCCTCGGGGTCGACCGTGATCGTCGCGACGTCGATGTCCTTCGCGAGCTGGACGCTCATGTAACGGAGCACCGTGTCGAGCATGCGGAGGTTGCGCTCGAGCTCGGAGACCGTGCCCTTGTGCCCGAGGAAGCGCACGTAGACGTAGACGCCCTTGCGCTGCTTGCCGATCGGGTACGCGAGCTTGCGCTTGCCCCAGCTCTCGACCTTGGTGAGCCGCCCGTGGGTCGACTCGATGGCCGCCACCGCGCGCGAGATCACCTTCTCAGAGGTCTCGGCGTCGATGTCGGGGCGCAGGATGAACACGGTCTCGTAGTCCGTGGCCCGCTTGGTATCGATCTGGATCTCAGTCGTCATTGAATCGTTGTCCTCCTGGACGGATTCGGCCCGCACGCGCGACGCGCCTGCGAGCGAGGACTCCCCTCGACGGCGGATTCCGTCGAAAGGGGCGCGGTGAGTAACACAGCTCTCAGAGAAACACCAGCGGCGAGGGCGCCCGCTCGGGTCACTTCTTCGCCTTGGGCCTCGCGTTCGACTTGTTCATCGCGGCCTCGACGCCCTGCGCGACGGCGAGCGCCACCGCGTCGGCGGCGAGGGCGAGCACGTCGGACAGCGTCGCGGACTCTTCTTTCGAGAAGCTGTTGAGCACGAAGCTCTCGACGGTGCCCACCGCGGGGCGGCCGATGCCCACGCGAACGCGGGCGTAGTCGGGGCCGATCGAGGCGGTGATGTCTCGCAGGCCGTTGTGGCCTCCGTGGCCGCCGCCGAGCTTGGCGCGCACGTCGCCGTAGGGGAGGTCGAGGTCGTCGTGGATGACCAGGATCTCCTGCGGCTTGAGCCCGAGCTGTTGCACGGCGCGCTGCACGGCGCGGCCCGAGAGGTTCATGAACGTGTGGGGCTTGAGGAGCGTGACCTCGTGGCCCGCGAGCACGCCCTTGGCCGCGACGCCCACGAACTTCTCTCGCCACTCCGAGCCCGACGCGCGCTCGTGCACGACGTCGAGCACGAGGAAGCCCGCGTTGTGACGGTGCGTGCGGTACTGCGGGCCCGGGTTGCCCAGGCCGACGATGAGCTTCATGGCGGTCTCGCGGGAGAGGGAGCTGGTGCCTCGCGCGCGCCGCGGCGGGCGTCACAGCCCTGCGCGATGCGCGCGGTAGACGGAGGGCGTCTTGAACACCCTCCGCCTGCGGGAGATCACTTCTTCTTGGCGTCCTTGGCGGGCGCGGCGGCCTTGGCGTCCTTGGCGGGCGCGGCGGCCTTGGCGCCAGCGGCGGGCGCGGCGGCGGCGGGCGTGGCGGCGGCGCCGGGCACGGCGGCAGCGGCCTTCTCTTCCTTCTCGGGCGCGACGATCGAGGCGATGGTCTGGCCCTGATCGAGCTTCACCGTGACGCCCGCCGGGAGCGTGAGCTCGCGGACGTGGAGGCTCTGACCGAGCTCCAGGTTGGTCACGTCGGCCTCGATGCTCGCCGGGATCTTGTCGGGCGTCGTGACGACCGGCAGCTCGCGGTAGATCTGACGGAGCACGCCGCCCTGCGTGGCGATGCCCTTGGCCTTGCCCGTGAGGTGAAAGGGCACGCGCACGAGGATCTTGCGGTCGAGCGTGACCTTGTAGAAGTCCGCGTGGAGGAGCTCGCGCGTGAGGGGGTGGTACTCGAACGACTTGAGGAGCGCGAGGCTCGACTGGCCGTCGACGTTGAGCGTCACGACGGTGTTCTGCCCGAGCGGCGAGCTGAGGATGGCCTTGACGTCCTTCGCGAGGACGGAGATCGAGTGGCCAGCTTCGCCGGGGCCGTAGGCCACCGCGGGGAGCCTGCCCTCGGATCGCACGCGGCGGGCGGGGCCCTTGCCGGCGCCCTTGCGGTCGTTCGCGGTGACGGTGATCGTGGTCGTGGTCATTGGGTGTCTCTGTCCTTCTCCCCCATCCGCTCGGCGACGCGCCTCACGGCCGTGGGTGTCGATTCCCCGCATCGGCGTCCGTCGCCGTGGGGAGCGCGCGTCTACCGCAAGGCCGCGGCGATGTCCAGACGCCCCCTGCGGCGCGGACCGTCGAGAAGCGCCGACGAATGTCTTGACGTCGCACACGCATCGGGCCCCCATATCCGCGATGGATCGCTTCGTCGCGCGTCAGCCGATCTTCGACAAAGCCGGGGGAGTCGCCGCCTACGAGCTGCTCTTTCGCAGCGGGATGCAGAACTACTTTCAGGGCGTCGACGGCACCTACGCGACCTCACGCGTGATCCACGACACGTTGCACCTCTTCGGCCTCGACGCGCTCACGGGCACCGCGCGGGCGTACATCAACGCCGGCCGCGACGTGCTCACCGGCGACCTCGTTTACGTGCTCCCCGCCGCGCGGACCACCATCGAGATCCTCGAGACCGTGACGCCCGACGAGGAGGTCATGCGCGCCTGCCGCGCGCTCAAATCGCAGGGCTACGAGATCGCCCTCGACGACTTCGTCTTCAGCGACGGGTACGAGCCGCTGATCGACCTGGCCGACGTCATCAAGATCGACTTCAGGCAGACGACGGGCGACGAGCGCCGCGCGGTGGTCGAGCAACACGCGCGACCGGGGCTGCAGTTCCTGGCCGAGAAGGTCGAGAGCGCCCAGGAGCAGGCCGAGGCCGAGGCCGCGGGATACACGCTCTACCAGGGCTATTTCTTCTGCCGACCGGAGATGGTCGCGACGCGCGACCTGCCGCCCAACAAGGTCAACTGCCTGGGCGTGATGCAGGCCGTGATGTCGCCCACCATCAATTTCGAAGTGCTCGAGAGCCACGTGCGCGCCGACGCGGCCCTGTCGATCAAGCTCCTGCGGTACCTCAACTCCGCGGGGATGGGCGTGCGGCGCGAGGTCACCTCGATCCGCCACGCCATGGTGCTCCTCGGCGAGCGCCCGCTGCGGCGGTGGATCGCGCTCCTCGCGGTCGCGTCGCTCTCGCAGGATCGCTCGCCGCACGTGATGGTCACGGCCCTCGTGCGCGCGCTCTTCTGCGAACACCTCGCCGCCCGCTGGACGCCAACGCCACGCGACGGAGAGGCGTTCTTCGTGGGGCTCCTCTCGCTCGCCGACGCGATGACCGGGCGGCCGATGAGCGAGCTGCTCGGCGCGCTCGCGGTGACCGACAACGTGAAGCAGGCGCTGCTCGGCGAGGGGCCGCTCGGCGCGATGCTCCGGCTCACGACGGCGTACGAGCGCGGCGATTGGGGGCCTGCGGTGGTCGAGGGCAGGCGTCACGGGCTCGACGAGACCTTCGTCGCGTCGGCCTACGAGGAGGCGATGAGCGCCGCGCTCCTACGGTACACGCAGGCGATCGCTTGAGAAGTTGGGGGAGGGCGAGTGGTCAGGGCTCTGTCACGCGGACTTGGACTCGCCGAACTCGCTGAGCTCGGGCGGGGCTTGCGAGAACGTGTCGCGCACGAAGGCGATGAAGGCCCGGTGGCGCTCGTCGTCGGGGTGCACGAACGACACGCCGAGGCCGGGCACCTCGCCCGGAGAGCTCACGCGGCGCACGACGGCGTCGAGCATGAAGAGCGCGCGGGTGATCGGGTGCACGACCTCGATGAGGATGGCGGTGCCCGGCGCGAGCACGAGATCCGTCACGATGAACATCCCGCCGTGGGAGACGTCGCGGCTGTAGAGGGTGCGGAGCTCGTCGACGGTGCGGAGGTCGAGCTCGAGGGACGCGGCGTAGCGCGGGTGCTCGCGGCGGATGGGGTCGAGGGCGTCGGGCGGGGCTACGGCGACGGGCTGGTCGAGGGCCTCCGGGTGCGCTCGCGCGAAGCGCTGGACGAACGAGAGCCAGGCCGCGTTGGTGTTCTTGTCGATGGCGTAGAACTGCACGCCGACGCCGGGGGCGCGGCCGCCCTGGTTGTTGCGCTCGACGCGGTGCACGGCCATGCCGTGCATCGAGAGCGTCTCGCCCGTGTCGGGGAGCGTGAAGGTGATCCGAACGAGCTGCCGCAGCTCGGGTGGGTTGTCGGTGCGGAGGAACACGCCTCGGAAGCTCACGTCCTCGGTGAGGAGCTCGTGAGTCTCGCGGGCGTAGTTGAGCGTCGCGCGCATTCGCACGCGGTACCTCTTGTCGCAGCGGAGTTCGGAGAGGCGCATGCCCTATCGGTAGTCGCTGCCCGAGCCGCCTACAAGCGCCGCGGACCTGCGTTTCGTGCCTTGTGCGAAGCGCGGACGAGCGGCGCACGACCGCGCGCTCGCCGCGTCCCCGACGCGCCCGTCGCGCCCGTCGCGCACGCTCATGTTCTCCACTCCGAACGACGTTGGGTCCTGGTGTGATGCGCATGCACGACAGCGTCCCTTCGATCGGCGTCATGAAGCCAGAGAGCGCATCTCCGGTGCTCGCCTTCCGAGACTGGTTTCTCCCCGCGTCGCTGCGCGAGCGACCGGGCGCCCTCGATCCCCCCGGCGCTCGCTGGGTCGAGCGCCGCCGCACGCAGCGCTTCCTCGCCTTGCTCCTGGTGGTCGGCGTGGCGACGACGGTCTCGTCCGTCGCGCAGTGCGCGCAGGGCCTCTGGGTCTCTGGCCTCGCCGCTGGGGGCACGGGCGTCATCGTGCTCGCAGTCCTGATGCTCATCCGAGGCGGCGCCTCGGTGGAGCGCCTCGGGATGGTGTTCATCTGCTCGCTCTCGGTGCTCGCCGCGGCGCTCGCGGTGATCTCCGGGACGCACGGGGTCTTCTCGCTCTTCTGGATCGGGCTCGCCCCCACGATCGCGCTCTCGGTCTCGGGGCCACGCGCGGCGCGCGCGGTCTTCGTGTTCACGGCAGCGCTCGTGGCGAGCTCGATCTGGGTGATGTACCGGCACCTCATCCCGGTGCGCGTCGACATGAGCCAGGAGCCCGGGCGTCACATCGTCTCGCTGCTCGGCGCGATGAGCACCTACTTCGCGCTCTCGCACGCCTACGAGCTCGAGAGCGGGGCCACCATCGCGGAGCTCGAACGGAACAACAAGGCGCTCGCCGAGGCCCGCGTCGCCGCCGAGGCCGCGAGCCGCGCCAAGGGGGCCTTCCTCGCCGCGATGAGCCACGAGATTCGAACGCCCATGAACGGCGTCCTCGGGATGACCACCGTGATGCTCTCGGGGGATCTCCCGCCGGCCGTGCGCGACGGCCTCGTCACGATCAAGCAGAGCGGCGACACGCTCATGGCGCTGCTCAACGACCTCCTCGACCTCTCGCGCATCGAGTCGGGCCGCCTCGAGATCGAGCAGTGCCCCGTCGACGTCGTCGCCGAGGTGCGCACCGCCATCACCCTCCTCACGCCCTTCGCCATCGAGCGAGGGAACCGCGTCGACGTCTGCGTCGAAGAGGGCGTGCCGCGCTTCCTCGTGGGCGATCCCCTTCGCATCCGTCAGATCCTCCTCAACCTCATCTCGAACGGGCTGAAATTCACCCGCGACGGCGCGGTGCGCGTGCGCGTGCGCGTCGAGCACGACCGCCTCCGCGTCGACGTCGAGGACACGGGCATCGGCATCGCGCCCTCGGCGCTGCCCGCGCTCTTCACCCCCTTCAAGCAGGCTGACGCGTCGACCACGCGGCGCTTCGGCGGGTCGGGGCTCGGCCTCGCGATCGTCCGTCAGCTCGTCGACGCGATGGGAGGCGCCGTCTCCGTCGAGAGCGTCGTGGGCGAGGGGAGCGTCTTCACCGTGATGCTCCCCGCGAGGGAGAGCGACGCGCCCGCCGATCCCGCCTACGAGGGCGCGGACCCCGCGGGGCGCGCGCTGAGCGTTCTGCTCGCCGAAGACAACGCCATCAACCAGAAGGTCGCGACGCTCCTGCTCGAGCGCCTCGGGCACCGCGTCACCGTCGCGGAGAACGGTCTGCGCGCGCTCGACGCGCTCCGCGACGCGCGCTTCGACCTCGTGCTCATGGACTGCCACATGCCCGAGATGGACGGCTTCGACGCCACCCGCGCCATGCGCGCGCGCGGCGACGCGACGCCCGTGGTGGCCCTCACGGCGGCCTCGCTCCCGGAGGAGCGTCAGCGCTGCTACGCGTCAGGGATGGCCGACGTGCTGCTCAAGCCC
>JBPOHC010000110.1:0-3583 GCA_052035985.1 Myxococcota bacterium
GACGACCTGCGCTTCGTGCTCGACCTGGGCCTCGTGCGCCAGACCGCGACGGGCGCCGTCGAAGTGGCGAACCCGATCTACCGCGAGATCATCGCGCGTCAGCTCACGGTGATCGTGCGGGCCTCGCTCCCGACGATCACGCCGACGTGGCTCGACGTGAGCGGACGCGTCGACTTCGACAAGCTCCTCGACGCCTTCGTCGACTTCTGGTTGCGGCACGGCGAGGCGCTCCTCGGGAGCACGCCGTACAACGAAGCCGCCGCTCACCTCGTGCTGATGGCGTTCCTTCAGCGCATCGTGAACGGGGGCGGGCGTATCGACCGCGAGTACGCGATCGGATCGAAGCGCCTCGACCTGTGTGTCGACTTCCGCGGCGATGCGCTCGGCATCGAGGTCAAGACGTGGCGCGACTCCGACAAGACCGTTGACCCGACGATCGAGGGCCTCACGCAGCTCGATGGCTACCTCGCGCGCCTCAACGTAACGCGCGGCTGGCTCGTGCTCTTCGACCAGCGAAAGAAGGCCGCCCCGCTGCCCGAGCGTCTGCGCCGGGAGCGCCTCACGACGGAGAGCGGGCGAACCGTGGATCTCGTGCGCCTCTAGGGCCAAATCCCCGCGGACCCCCGATCCCGGCGCATCGCGCGCACCTCGCCGCACGCCGTACGTGGCGACGCGAACGAACATCTGCGCGACCCTCACGGCCGCTGAAGCCTTCACCGGAGCGCGCGAGTTCTCTGCCCGTGGTGCGCGGTGTGTATTACAAACGCCGCCGCCGCGTCGTGTTGCGCGGCGCATCACCCTCAAGCGCCCCGATGCCTGAGCGGGGCGGAGATCACGCCGTGCAGATCTACAACGCCCCCCTCGAAGACTATCGCTTCCTGCTCGAAACGCTCGACTACGCGTCGGTGCAGAAGCTCCCCGGCTATCAGGACTACGACCTCGACACGGTCATGTCGCTCCTCGCAGCGGGCGACACGTTCTGCCGCGAGGTCGCGCTTCCGCTCAACCGCGTCGGCGATCGCGACGGCATCAAGTACGACCCCGCCACGCAGTCCGTGACGCTCCCCGCGGGCTTCCGCTCGCTCTATGAGCGCTACGTCGAGGGAGGCTTCGCGTCGCTCGGTCACGACCCCGCGTTCGGCGGCGGAGGCGCGCCGCACACCGTCGCCGTGCTCGTCAACGAGATGGTCACCGCGACCAACAAGAGCTTCTCGATGTGCCCCGGGCTCTCGCAGGGACTCATCGAAGCGATCAGCCATCACGGCACCGACGACCAGCGCCAGCGGTACCTCCCGAAGCTCATCGCGGGCGAGTGGACGGGCACCATGTGCCTGACCGAGCCGCAGTGCGGAACGGACCTCGGGCTCCTCTCGACGCGCGCAGTCCCCGAAGGCGACCTCTACCGCCTCACGGGCACCAAGATCTGGATCACCTTCGGCGAGCACGACCTCGCCGAGAACATCATCCACCTCGTGCTCGCGCGCCTCCCCGACGCGCCGCCCGGCATCAAGGGAATCAGCGTCTTCGCCGTGCCGAAGATGCTCCCCGACGGAACGCAGAACGCGATCTCGTGCAGCGGCGTCGAGCACAAGATGGGCATCCACGCGTCGCCGACCTGCGTGATGTCCCTCGACGGCGCGTTCGGCGAGCTCATCGGCGAGCCTCACCGCGGCATGCGGGCGATGTTCACGATGATGAATGTCGCGCGGCTCAACGTGGGCCTCGAAGGCATCGCCCTCGGCGACATCGCGTACCAGACCGCCGTGGCCTTCGCGCGCGATCGCCGTCAGGGCCGCGCGCCCGACCCCGAGAAGCGCGACCGCAACGCGTCGGCCGACAACATCCTCGTGCACCCCGACGTGCGCAGGATGCTCCTCGAGATCAAGTCGACCAACGAGGCGATGCGCGCGCTCGCCGTGTGGACCTCGCTCCAGATCGACGTCGCGATGCGCCACGAAGACCCCGCCGAGCGTCAGTCCGCGGCGGACCTCGCGGCGCTGCTCACGCCCGTCGTGAAGAGCTACGGCACCGAGCGCGGCTTCTTCAACGTGAGCCTCGCGATGCAGGTCTGCGGCGGCTCGGGCTTCACCGTCGACTGGTCCATCGAGCAGTACCTCCGCGACCTGCGCATCGCGATGATCTACGAGGGCACCAACCACATTCAGGCCCTCGACCTCGTGGGCCGCAAGGTGCCCGCCGACGGCGGACGCGGCTATCGCGCGTGGTCGAAGCGCATCCGTTCGTTCTGCGCCGCGCACGAGGGCGACGCGTCGCTCGCGGAGATCGTCGCGCCCCTCAAGCACGCCATCGACACGCTCGACGGGCTCACGAAGTGGCTCGCCTCGGGTGAGGCCGACGGAGAGTCCGTCGGGGCCGCGGCGTCGAGCTACCTCAACGCCTTCGCGCTCACGGCGCTCGGGTACATGTGGGGTCTTCAGGTGGTGTCGGCGCGCGGTCGCTCGACGACGCACGCGGCGGTGAAGGCCAAGTCCGCGCGGTACTACGTGCACCACGTGATGCCCGAGATCGACGTGCTGGCCCGCATCGCGCGCGAGGGCAAGCGGCACGTCATGGCCGTCGAGCCCGACGAGTTCTGACAGCGTCGCTTCAGCGCTTCGCGAGCGCGTCCTGGTAGAGCTTCGCGGTCATGGCCGCGGCCACCGAGCGCGGCGCGAAGCGCAGGAGCAGGTCGTTGAGCTGGTTGAGCGCGCCGGGCACCACGAAGCGGCGACGGCGCGTGAGACCCTCGACGGCGATGCGGGCGCACTCGTCGGCGTCCATCATCCCCACGTCACCCTTCTTGAACTTGCGGCCCGTGCCCGACTTCTCGCCCATCTCGGTGGCGATGCCGCCGGGGACGAACATCGTGAGCGACATGTCGTGGTCGGCGAGCTCCTGCGCGAAGGCCATTCCGAAGTTGTTGAGAAAGGCCTTCGTGCCCGAGTACGCGGCTTGATACGTCGTGGGCGTGGTGCCCGCGACGCTCGACACGATCATGATGCCGCCGCCGGGGCTCGCGTCGAGGATGTGCTGCGCGAAGCGCTGCGCGAGCCACACGACGCTGGTGACGTTGGTGGCGAGCATGCGTTCGAAGTCTTCGAAGTCGTGCTCGATCGCGCGGCCGAAGTAGGTCACGCCCGCGTTGAGGATCGCCGCGTGGATGGGCCTCCCCTTCGTGGCCTCTTCGAAGGCGCGCGTGACGTCTTCGCGGCGGGTCATGTCGGCCTGGACGCACGCGACCTCGACGCCGTGGGCGCGGAGCTCCTCGGCGAGCGCTTCGAGGCGGTCGAGGCGGCGGGCGACGAGCACGAGGTTGCCCTTGTGGTCGCGCGCGACGTGGCGGGCCATCTCGAGGCCGAGCCCCGACGAGGCGCCGGTGATGAGCGTGTGCTTGCCCTTGAGCGAGAGGTTCTGCATGGCGGCGCCACTTCTAAGGGCGGAGCGCCGTGGCGGTCAACGGCGGGGATGACGGGGAAATCGCTCAGCGCCAGTCGAAGAGCGAGGGGAGCACCTCGCCGCTGCGTCCCTGCACGAAGTTCGAGAAGCGGTGGTGGTTCTCGGGGGCTTCGAAGTTCACGAGCCA
>JBPOHC010000397.1:0-1841 GCA_052035985.1 Myxococcota bacterium
CGACGGAATCACCTCGCGCGACGCGTCGGCGCTGCACGCGCTCGGGGCCACGGCGCCCGTCTAATACGCAGAGCTGCGCGCGCGCATCGTCGCCGTCGACGAGCTCCCCGACGCGGCGACGCTGGCCGATGAGCTCCTTCGCGAGGGAGAGGGCGTGGTGGCGCTCCGTGGAGAGCGTCGCGCGGCGCGGCCCTTCGCCCGTGACGGCGCGCTCGCGAGGGTGACGTGGCCCGCGGGGTCGCTCTTGGAGCGCGACGCGGCGGTGAGGGCGTCGCTCAACCTCCGCTCGATCGAGGACTTCGAAGACGCGCGGCGCGCGCTCGACGCGCTCTGTGTGACGCAGATCGTCGAGCTGCTCGCGGCCTCGGGCGTGGCGCTCGACGGCGGTCCCCTCACCCGCGCAGAGCTGCGCGCGAAGACCGGCGTGCTGCCGAAGTTCGAGCGGCTCCTCGACGCGTGGCTCGACGCGCTCGTCGAGGCGGGCGCCGCACGGGCCGACGGCGACACGCTCTACATCACGGCAGAGCGAGGCGTCGACGCCAACGCGAAGGCCGCCACGATCCGACGGGATCACCCCGAGTTCAGGGGCGTGCTCGATCTCATGGGGCGCTGCGCGGCGCACCACGCCGACGCGCTCCGCGGCAAGGTCGACGCGATCGGAACGCTCTACCCCAACGGGAGCTCGTCGTTCGTCGATCAGTGCGAGCGCGACACCGTCGACGTCCGCGGCGAGCACGGCGCCATCGCGCTGGCCTGCGAGGTCATCGCGGCCATGGCGCGCGGTCGCACGAAGCCGCTTCGAATCCTTGAGGTCGGCGGCGGACGCGGGCTCCTCACGTGGCCGCTCGCGAGGGCGCTCGGCGGCACCGACGCGGAGCTTCACTTCACCGACCTCGGCAAGGTCTTCGTCGACGACGCGAGGCGCGAGGCGAGGCGCAGGGGCGTGGCCTCGCGCATGTCCTTCGGCGTGCTCGACGTCTCGAAGCCCGCCGACGCGCAGGGCTACGAAAACAGGCATTTCGACGTGGTGGTGGCCTTCAACGTGGTTCACGCGGCGCGCGACGTGGGCGCTGCGCTTTCGAACCTCAAGGCGCTCCTCGAACCCGACGGCACCCTCGCGCTGGTCGAGGTGGTGCGCACGCACCGCTGGGACGCGCTCACCTGGGGCCTCGCCGAGGGCTGGTGGCACTACGAAGACCGCTACCGCACGCGCTCGCCGCTCCTCTCACTCGACGCCTGGGCGCGGTGTCTGCGTGACGTGGGCTTCGCCTCGGTCGAGCGCGCGCCCCTCGACGACGCCCGCGCAGATCACGGACTCGTCGTGGCGCGCCGCTCGTCGGAGGGCGCTTCTGGCGCGCCGCGGAACCCGCTCGACGTGCCCATCCAGCAGCTCGACGCAGAGCATTGGGTCGAGGCCCTCGCGACGCTTCGAAGCGAGGGCGGCGCGCTCCCCTCGGCGCCGTGCATGGGCGGCGTGATGGGCCTCGCTGCGCGATGGCGCGCGGCGGCCTCTGCGAGCGTCGCGGTCGAGGAGGTTGTGACCGTGGAGCCCGTCGCGACCGCGCATCCGAGGCCCCTCGAGAGCGCCTACGTGGCGCCGCGCACCGACACGGAGCGACGGCTCTGCGCGCTCTGCGAAGACCTGCTCGGGGTGTCGCCCGTGGGCGTCGACGACGACCTCGTGGCCCTCGGCGCCGACTCGCTCATCATGCTCCGCCTCACCGATCGCGTGCAGCGAGAGCTCGGGATGAAGGTCCCCGAAGGCGCGGCGTTTCGGGGGATGACCCCCGCGAAGATCGCAGCAGCGCTCGATCGCCCCGAGGAGCCTCCGCCCGTCGACG
>JBPOHC010000828.1:0-11443 GCA_052035985.1 Myxococcota bacterium
GCGGACCTCCTCGTACCGATCGATGGGGCCAGCGTTGGGAAAGGCGACGAGGGCGTCCTCTTCTGCGAGATCCGAGGGCTCACCGCGCGGGGACGCCGCACGGCCAACGGGTTCGTGGTGCTCCAGGGTTCGCAGGCCTCCGAGGACGAGCGCCCTTCCGCCGAGGAGCGCCATCGCTGGGTGCTCACGCGGCGAGAAGAACTCCTGGCCGACGGCAGCCTGAAGAAGGCGAAAGGCGCGCTGGTGTTCACGCGCAACGTCGAGTTCTCGAGCCCCAGCGCCGCCGCGGGGGTCATCCACGGTGGTGGCGCCAACGGGCTCATCTCGTGGAAGGACTCGAGCAAACGCACGCTGAAGGAGATCGAGGCGACCTGATGGTGCGAGGAGCGGCGCGAGTCTCCGTGGCGCGCGGTGCAAGGTCGCTACACGACAGCACAGGCGCCTGCACCGGCGGACACCGGCTCGCCGCGGAGAGTGCCCGAGGTCGACGTGAGCGAGTTGGTGGTGCCCTCAGCAACTCCCCCTCGCACGAATCAATTCGCACGAGCGGCGAGAGCGGGAGAACAGCCCGTTGCCGGTCGGGGCATCGAGTGTGTAGAACCGGGCGGTGAATCACTTCGGGGGACTCGCGGTTGCCGTCCTGACGATGCCTGGCATCGCTCGGGAGCGGGAGTGGCCGGACTCCCATCCCCATTCCTCGGAAGCAGCGATGCACCAACTCCGCCACATCACGCCCCGATTCCGCGAGCGCGTAGCGCAGCTCCGCGCGAACGCTCCCGCCGCGGCCGCGTTCCTGGAGCGCCTGGCCGATCGGCCGCCGACGCATGTCGCGCTCAGCACCGCGACGAACGCGCACCTCTACGTGCGTGACGCCTTCGTGGCGTACGTGTGCGTCGGCACCCCGCAGGACCCCGGCGTGCTTCGCTGGTCACCACGCTTCAACCAACAGATCGCGGGCGGAACATTCGACGGTTCGCACGCGCTGCTCCCCGGGCGCTTCGACAGGCTCGTGGCGCTGCACGACGGCCTCGGCGCGGGATGGGCCCGCGCG
Organism: Myxococcota bacterium; assembly: GCA_052035985.1. GTDB lineage: Bacteria > Myxococcota_A > Polyangia > Polyangiales > CAISKJ01. The sequence continues at coordinate 1,052 of JBPOHC010000828.1, forward strand.
AACACCGACGGCACCCGGGTCGTGCGAACGGGCGCCCCCGTGGCCTTCTTCGACGACCTGTGGGAGACGATCGCAGCCCTCGATCCCCGCGATGGCACCGTCGCGTGAGCACACGCAGCGCGAATTGAACGTACTGTCGACCGCGGTCAGGGCGCGACGGTGCCGCACGCCCTCGCGGCCGGGCACGACGCGCAGACGCCTTCACGCAATGACCACGTCTCGTGGCAGATGCGAAACGAACCCCGTACGCGCGGCAGCCTGAACAGATACCGTCCGACGAGCCACGGGCATGGGACCTCGCCTCCGGAGTTGGCGTTGCGTTCGGGCGAGTACTCGCGCGCCAAGGCCCGGACCTTGATGATGTTCCCCTCGGCGCCGGCCGCGCGCACGCAGGCCGCGGCCGCGTCGGGCGAGGTGATCGGCTCGGTCAGCCGCTCGCTGTGTGACCAGTCCACGTCGAACGTCGCACCCTGGCGCACGGCATCGCGGAAGTAGCGCTCGATTGCCGACGCTTCCGCAAGGCCAGCGCTCCGGCAAAACTGCGTCCACTCGAAGTAGAACGGCGCCAGCGAGACGTTCCCCGTGTGCTCAAGGACGGCCACGGACCAGCGCCCGAAGAACTCGGTCAACGCGACGTCGGCAGAGACGGCCCATCTGCCAGGCTGCGCGAACTGCGCGGGATCGAGCGCGGGCGGCGACGCGGGCTCGGCTCGGCGGGCGCCGTGCCCACGACGGCGGAGTGGGCGGGCCCGCGACGATCGTCGGTGGCGCCGCCAGAGGCGAAGTGATCGACGCGAACTGTGTGTTGGTCGGGCCCGATCGATCGGGCGACGCGAGCGGAGCGGCCGTCGCGACCCCGACGAGCGCCGCGGCGACTGCGCCCATGATCCAGACGCTTCGCGGGCCGCGAGAGTCGGGCGGTGTTCGGACGTCCGAGAATGGCGCGGTCGTGCTCACTGGCGGTAGCGCGCTCCACACCGTCGGAGTCGGCAAGGGCCCGCTCGCAGACACGGTCGCAGAGGGCGGCGATGACGTGGTCCGCAGTGCGGACGGCAACGGCAACGTCGGCGCCCAGGTCAGCGCGGGCGATGCGTCGAGGGCGCCACGAAGCGCCGCACGCAGAACGCTGGCGTCAGCGGTTCGCTCTGCGATCCACGGGTGAAGCGCGCGAGCGAGGCCGTCCCAGACGGCCGTCGGCGCGTCGGCTCTTGCGCCCGCGAGGAGTGCTCGCAGCTCGCACCCACGCTGCATGGCGGCGCCCCACCAGGGCTCTCCCTCGGCGGGCATCGACCGCAACGTGAGGAGCTCGATGGCGACGACGGCGAGCGCGAACACGTCTGTCGCAGGGCCGACGGCGGCCGTGTTTGCGAGCGCCTGCTGGGGCGCCATGTAGAGCGGCGAGTGGAAGCGCTTCCTCGCGGAGACGAACTACGCGCAGCGCCGGGGCGCGGACCTGGAGGCCCCCGAACGAGCCAACCAGGACCCCGAACACCTGCATGCGTGCGTGACGTGGTACGACGCGCTCGCCTTCGCCCGCTGGGTCGAGCAGACGCGTCAGCGGCCCGTTCGTTTGCTTCGCGCAGCGGAGTACGCGCAGCTCCATCCCGGCGCTCTCTCCGAGACGGAGTACCGGCCGTGCCCCCGCTTCGGGGACCCGTGCGAGTGGCGCCTCGCGGAGGGCTGCGTCGACTCCGTTCTGTCCGACGGCACCCGTCGCGACCGCTGGGGATGGATCGGCGGCGTTGAGCAGGCCCGCTTCCGCGCGAACCTGAACTGGAAGGCGGGCGCTGGCGGTGTCCCGTTCCTCGTGAACATCGGTTTCGGCGAGTGGCTCTTCGAACATCACGAGTCGACGGCCGCGGCCGTCCACACGGTTCACCTGCGTGGCATTCACGACGGCTACCCCGTGGAGCGTGACTTCTTCCCGGCCACGAGCTGGGGGATGTACCGCTGCTGCAAGATCGGCTTCCGCCTCTGCTACGACACGTCGGCCGCCGACGCTCAGGCGGGAGAAGCTCGATGAGGGTCCGCATGGTGAACCCGTCGAGCCGTTCACCGGCCCCTGTTACTGGCTCGCCGACGAGAAACGCAACGTCGAGTTCCTCGTCGATTGCGGGATGATGCAGGGCGGGCACGCCGTCCCCGCATAGAACGCCCGCCACTTCGAATCAGCACCGCTCTACGGCGCTGCGTCTTGCTCACGCACGCGCTCATCGGCCACGACGGCCTGCTCCCACGCCTCGCACGGCATGACGTTCGAGGCTCGTCGAGCGGGGAGGCGCGGCGGAGTCAGCCGACGGCGAGACCACGGGATCACGGCGGTGTCCGTCGAGCGAGCCCCAGTCGCGCAGCGTCTCGCGCTTCACGCCCAGCAGCCGCGCCGCCTTGCTCACGTTCCCCTCCGCGGCTGACATCGCCGCGTCGATCCAGCGGCTACGCTCCTCACGCAACAGCGGCTCGAGTCCGCCCGGCAGCGGGAGCCGCGCGCGCAGATCTTCGATCGGTTGCTTGACCATCGCTGCCTCGCCGAGCGCTGTTCGCACCGCGGCGACGCAGCGAGGCGCGGGAGCCTCGGCCTCGACCTCGGCCAGCAGGTGAAACGCAGCTCGCTGCAGGTCTCGGAAGTTGCCCGGCAGCGCGTGCTCGCAGATCGCTGCGAGCGTCTCGCGGTGGTCGCGGTACGCCTCCCAACCGGCCGCGCGGACGCGCCCAGCCGCCGCCGCGCGATCGAGCACGCCGCGCCACAGCTCGGGGAGGTCCTCCCGGCACTCGCGCAGCGGCGGAACGCGGAGGACGAACGTCGCCACGCGGTCGAAGAAGTCCCGGTCGAGCGCGCTCGACGCGAGCGTCTCGATCGGGTGGTTGGTCTCGGACACCAGCCTGAATCGCGCGCGCCGCGCGCTGTCGTCCCCGAGGCGGTGAAACCCTCGCCCCTCGAGCGCCGCCATCAGCAGGCGCTGCGTGTCGCGGTCGAGATCGGCGATCTCGTCGAGGAACAGCGTGTCGTCGTCGCAGGCCTCCAGCAGTCCGACGCGGTCGCTCGTCGCCCCCGTGAACGCGCCCTTCCGGTGCCCGAACAGCTCCGAGCGCGCGAGCTCGGGGTTCGCGCGGAACTGCCCGCAGACGACCACCGGGAGCGACGCGCGCCCCTTCGCACGGAAGGGGCTGATCGCACGGAGGTAGTTCGCGAGCGTCGTCTTGCCCGTGCCGCGCTCACCGACGAGGAGGACGGGCGCGTGCACCGGCGCCCAGCGGCCGAGCGTCTCCAGCGCCTCGCGCATCGCCGCGCTCCGGAGCCTGCGCGGATCCCAGAGCACGCCGTCGTCCTCGGTCGTGACGGGGCCTGCGCGTGATCCGTGGAAGTGGCGCAGCCACGCGTCGAGGGCCACGCGAACCTCTCGAACGGCGGGCTGCCCCGCGGCCCGCGCGCGGCTGTCAGCCGTCTGGTAGAGCCGCACGACCCCCTCGACGAGGCCGGTGCTCCCGAAGAGCAGCCACACCGCGTGCATCGCAGGCGTGCCCGGCGAGAGCAGGATGTTGATGGGCGCGCTCGGGTGCAGCGCGCGGATGCTTCGAAGCGTCTCCTCGACGAAGGGTCGGAGCGCCTCGTGGTCCGTCGGCGGGCGATCGGTCTTCCAAGGCAGCTTCACCACCTTCGGCGTGCCCTCTAGCGCGCGCAGCTTCGCGAGCGTCTCTCGAAGCGCGTCTCGCTCGCGCTCACCGTCCGGCGCGTCGCGCCAGCAGAGGTACACGGTCGCGACCTCGCCGCGCAGCGGGCTCTCTCGATCGTCGAGCGCCGTGAGAATCGGCGCGGCCCCGTGGTTCACGCTGACCCACGAGACGAGCACTCCTCGGGCTGACGACGACCGCGAACGCATCACGGCACGACCACCGACGCGCGAAGCCCTTCGGCGAGGCGACGCGCCTCGTCCTCGCCGCCGCGCTTCTGCAGCACGACGAAGCGCTGCTCGTTCAGTTGATACACGGGCGGATCATAGGGGCGCCGAGCCATCGTCGTCTTCTTCGCGCCGCCCTCCCCCACGACCTCCTCTTCGACGTCGCGGAGCACGGGCTTCGCACCGTCGGGCAGCTTCGGCGGCGCGACGCTCCAGAAGTACCGCACCTGCTGAGGGATCTCCGATCCACTGTCGAACGGCGGGAATCGGGGAGGCGGAGCCGCCTCGAGCGCGAGCGCGGAGGCGGCCGTCACCGCGGGGAGCGTCCGCGTGCCCTCGGCCACCACCTCGCGCCGACCCTCCTTGGGGCGCTTGTCCGCGAGCAGGAGCGCGCCGAGGTGCTCGCCGCGACGAGCGCTCGGGGCGAACACCCACGGAGCGCCGCTCGCCCACAGCCCGAGGATCTGCTCCAGCTGAAACGCGATGGTCTGCGTGAGGCGGACGCCCGCTTCGAAGCCCTCGTCCATCCCGTGAGCTTCGAAGTTGGCCGTCATGATGAGCGCGCCCGCGTCTCCGACGACGGCCTTGGCGTGCAGCTTGTCGTGCGCGACCACGCGAGCGCCCGCCGCGTTGAGCGCGAGCGCCGCTGCGCAGACGTTGGAGCGCGGACGCATGATCACCGTCACCTTCACGCCGACGCGGGCGCGCGCGACGAGCGCCCTCACGGTCGGGTGCTCGAGGTCGAAGCCGTAGGCGCAGACGACGAGCGATCGCGACGAGCCCTCGATGATCCGCAGCGCCTCCTGGGCGAGCCCGCGCTCCTCGCGCGCGGTCACGAAGACCTCGGACTCCACGGGTCTGGCGGGTGACGACGGCGGCGGTGCGACCTCTGCGAGGCGCCCCTTCGCAGCCAGTTCTCGCTCGGCTTCGAGCCAGAAGGCGCGGGCGAACCATCCGGCCAGAGACGCGGCGCTCCGCGCGTCGAGCTCGACGCCCAGCTCGACCGAGTCGAGGAGCGCGCGGTTGAGGTTGGCCGTCGAGAGCCACGCGCGAGGCGAGGTCCACGGGTCGACGACGACGAACTTCGCGTGAAAGTGTGCCGCGGTGCGCACCGTGACCCGACCCGCGAGCTGGTCGAGCAGCGCCTTGTGCTCCTCGACCATCTTCAGTTCGAACTGGTCATCGTCGCGCGGCAGGGCGCTCAGTCGCTGCTCCGACGCGGTGAGCACGTAGACCCGAACACGATTGCTCACCGAGAGGAGCGCGCCCGCGATCGTCGCGTCGGAGAGCAGAAACGACGCGACGAGCACCACCTCTCTCGCGCTCCTGATGCCGTCGACGAGGCGCTGTCGAAACACGCCGTTCGAGCCGGTGGTGTAGAGACCGCCGCCCACGTCCTCCGACGGACGTGGAGCGGAGTCTCGCGAGGCGAGCCACGACGGAGGCAGCGGCTCGTGCGCCATCGAGACGATCGCGTTTCGCGGAAGGGGCGTGATCATGGGTCAGCTCCAGAGTCCGAGGTCGAAGGGTGCGAGGAGGAAGCGCGCGCGGGGATCGCTCAGGGCGCCGCGCGCGCGTTGAATGAGCTGGTCGTTGGTCGCGAGCGTCGGGCGGTGGCAGGGGAACCGATCGAGCACCTTGCGTCGGCCCTCCTCGAGCAGAGGACGCGTCGCGAAGCGATCGAGCGCCGACCACTGGAGCCACCAGGCCCACTCCGTCGCGTCGCGATCGCTGCGCGGAACGAGCGGCAGGTCGTCGAGGCGCGTCGCGAGGAACGCTCCGAGCCCTGCGAGGGTCATCGGAGGCACCGCGACGGACGAACGGAAGGTCTTGCGGCTCGACTCGCTGAGACGGTCATCGAAGGCTGTCGGCAGGACGAGCGCGCCAGCACGCTCACGCCACTCGCGGAGCTCGGCGACGGGCACGCCCGAGGCGCGAGACGCGAGCTCGTACCACAGCGCTTCGTGGCTCAGCGCGCGGCACGCGGAGGGCGAGCCGAGGCTCCGATCGACCTTCGTGGGCGCTCCCGTCGGGCTGTGGAGCTGGCCCCGGATCGCGACCGTCGGCGCCGCCGTGGGCGCAAAGTCGAGCGTCAGGGTGAGCCGTCCTCCCGCAGCCCTCACGCCGCTCGCCGCGAGCTCGTGCACATCGAAGAGCTCCCCGCTGGCCGCGGAGGTCCACACGCGCCCCCTCACGGCGACCGCGCGCAGCGTTTCGTGGGGCGCGTCTCCCTTGCGATCGACGGGAGGGCCGCCTCGCTTCGCGCCCTGGAGCGCGTCGCGCTCGTCCTTCGCGCTCGTGGGAGGCACCGGCGCGACGTGAAGCAGGGCATCATCGACGAGCGGGTCCGCGAGCGTGTAGAAGCGCCAGAGCCGCTCCTCGGGGACGAGCACCACCCCCGCTTCGAGCGCCTTCGCCCCCGCCTCGGAGAGGCGCGCGGGCCCCTTGTTGTCATCGCGCGCGAGGAGCCCGAGGCTCACGGCGCGATCGAGGACGCGCGAGCCAGCGACGGAGAGCCCCCCGAGGAGCTCGCGCGCGAGGGTCGCGCCGTCGAGCGATCCGCCGAGGTCTGCGGCGAGCCGCGCGACGGCGAGAAACTCGGGGCGCTTGCGCCCGACCGCCACGGTGCCGAGGGCGTCGAAGGCGAAGACTTCTACGGTTCGTTCGAGGTGGATCATCGGGACGCCTCCCAGCCGAGTTCACGGCCGTAGTGAGCGCTCTGCGCGAGGTCGCGGAGGAGCTCGGATCTGCAGCGCTCTGACGCGAACCAGGTCCGGTGCCCGACGAACACGATCTGGTAGCGCGCCCGAGTGAGCGCGACGTTGAGTCGGTTGGGGCTGTTGAGGAACCCGACGCGCCCGCTCTGCACGAACGAGAGGAGCACCAGGTCCGCCTCGTGACCTTGAAAGCGGTCGACCGTGCAGAGCGTGACGTGGACCGCGCCGCGGAGATCCCCATCGCCGAAGTAGAAGTTCCTCGCGTTGCCGTGCTGGCCGGTGCGACGCTGGAGCAGCTCGCGCAGCAGCGTCTCCTGGCCTCTGTAGAACGTGAGCGCGGCGACCTCCCACGGGCGGATCCTCCCTTGCGCGTCGCGTCGCACGTTGCCCGCGAGGGCCCACTGCTTGAAGGCCAGGATCGCCTCGACCACGTGCTCTGCTTCGGCGCGGTTCTCGTTTTTGCGCCCGCGTTCGGAGCGTCGGCGATCGGGCGCGATGTCGACCCAGAGCGCGCGGCGGGCGTAGCGGTTCCACGTCCACGCGCGCTGCTCGGCGAGGTTCGAAGCGTCCTGAAGCAGCGTCTGCTCGGGCGAGATCCGGTAGAACCGCTCCCTCGGGAAGGCCGAGATCTCCGGGTGCATCCGGTGCTGGAACCGGAGCGACACGAGCCGTTGTGCGAGGACCTCGGGAGGCAGCCCGGCGCTGAGCGGGACGTCGTCGCGCCAGCCTTCGAGGCGTTCGAAGCCCCGTTGCAGCAGCTCAAGGATGGACGGCAGCGCCACGCGTCGGATGTCACCCAGCAGCCCGAGCAGGCGCTTCCCTTCAGCGTCGGAGTGCGCTCTCGGGATCAGCGCGGCGAGCTCGTCGTCGAGCCGTCTGCGATCCAGCGGGCTCTGGCGAAGCTCGTAGGAGCGCACCAGCCTCCACGCGACCTCCGACGCCCACTCGACATCCTCGTCGCGCGTGCCGAGCGCGCGCCGCTGGGCTCGCCAGCGCTCCATCGGCGGCAGCGGACCGAGCAGCGCCTCGAGCTCGCCGGGGATGCGATCTTCGAGGACGGCGAGCGCCGCGGGAGAGCCGCACACGAGGTCCGCGTAGAGGAGCGGAAGCACCGCGCCCTCGGTGGAGCGAGCTTCGTCCGCGTCGACGAACGATACCCCGCGCGCGAGGGCCTCCTCCCTCAGGAGCGCCCCTTCCTTTGGAGAGTGCGTCGCGACGAGGGAGGTCACCTTCGCTCGCGACGAGAGCGAAGCGAGGAAGGAGCACGCCGCCGCGCGCGCGAGGGTCTCGTCGACGAGCGGCGAGAGGTTGTCGGTGAGGTGCTGCTCCTCGACGTAGGGCGAGAGCTGCTTGATGTCGCCGACGATGACCCAGCGCGCCGCGTAGAGGGCGGGCACCAGGAACTCCGCGAGCGTCGTCTTCGACGCCTCGTCGAGGATCATCAGGTCGAAGGGCTTGAAGGGCTCTCTCCGGGCGGCCTTGATGGCCGGGTGCTGGAGGATGCCGATGGTGGTGCCGCACACCAGGTTGGCGCTCTCGAGCAGGAGCCGCGGCAGCGCGTGCTCTGCGTCGTCGTGCGTGAGCGCGTCGAGCAGCAGACGCCTCGCGGGTTCGCCCGCCGGCGCGCCCCCCTCCGGTCGCTCGAGAAAGTCGAGGATCTCTCCTCGCCACGTCCCGAGGAGTCGGCGATACGTCCACGGTACGATCGCGTCGGACGAGACGCGCTCCTCGTCGCCGATGCGCACCGGGAGGATGGGCTTCTCGACGGAGGAGTCCTGCCACGCGAGCAGGCGCTCGAGCACGCTGTCGACCGCGACATGCGTCGAGGCGCAGAGGAGCACACGCCCGCCGCGCCGGATCGTCTGCACGATGAGCTCGCCGATCGCCGTCGACTTGCCTGACCCGGGCGGTCCCTCGAGGATCGCGAAGTCGGGCGTGGCGAGCGCGATCGACACGAAGCGGCGCTGCTCGTCGGTGCCGTCGCGCAGTCGACCGCCAGAGACGTCGGGGCGCAGGAACGCCCACTCACGCTCCTCGATCGAAGCGGGTGCCACGTCACGCCAGGCTCCGCGCGGGATGAAGAGGCGCACGAGCGGGGCGACACGCGGTGAGGGCTCGTTCTCGAGCGCTCGCAGCGCCCGCTGCTGGCACTCGAGCGGCCACGTGTTCGGGTTGAGCCACAGGAGCGCTCCCGACGGTGCGGCGGCGCTCGCGGGGACCTCTCGCACGGCCTCCACCGGCGTCGGGACGTGTTCGAGCAAGAGGGCGCGCCCTTCGAAGTCCTTGTCGAAGACGGCGATGGCCTGCGTGCGAGCGGGACGATCCGTGGCGACGTCGTAGACCTCGCGCGCTTCGAGGAATCGCTCGAAGGTGTCGTCAGCCTCTTCGGGTCGCCACGGCGGCGCCTCAAGCACGACCCACACGCCGTCGCGCGTCGGTCTGTCGGATCGATCGCGGCGCCTCGAAGGGTTCTTGGCTCTGCGCTCCTCTCGACGTTTGCGCTCCTCTGCGCGCGTTCGGAAGGCCTTGTCCTCAGCCGCGCTCGCGACGCGCCACGCGAGCGAAGGTCGGCTCCGCCGCACGGCGTCGATGGCGACCTTCAGGTAGCGGTGAAACGGACTGACCTGCGCGCTGACGCTCTGAATCGTTCGATCCCACCCTTCCGTGCCTGGCAGAGTGAGGTAGTGCAGTCGTGACATCGTGCTCAGCTCCTGCGGGACTGACTGCGATGGGCGTGCCGTTCTGACATTCGCGCGAACATTCGTGGTCTTCATCCGATTTCGTCGCGGGGAACGGAAGGGATCTGGCGCGTAGACGCCAGGTTCTGGCGCGGACTCGCCAACGACGCCGACGCTTTGCACGCCGCCGTTGATGTCCCCTGCCGCCACGACGCTGCCTCCTTCGGCCAGAAGGTGAGCGAGGATGAAGCTCGCTTCGCAGCCGCAGCATGAGGTCCGCTGAGGGCGCTCGACGTCCCTCGGCGTGGAGTTCGCAATCAGCAGCCGCTCAGCGCGCGGCTCGATCGGCTCACCTCCGACGGAGTCGCGTTCGACCCCCCGGGTTGGCGCGTGGAGCGCGGAGACGGCGTCGTCGCTCACATCGCTCGGAGCGATGCGGACACGACGTCGGCGACGCTGATCCTTATCGAGTCGCCATCCAGGGAAATCTCGCAGTAGCGGCGCCCGCGCGTCCGCGCGGGGGCTCTCTGCGTCACCTCGCAGGAGACGACATGAAACACGAATCGAATGAAGCACGCCGCGCTCCCCGCGTCGCGGTCGTAGGCGGGCTCGGGCGCGAGGCCGCTCGCTACGATCATCCTGGGGTCCGCTACTTCGGCAGCCCCGGTGACGTCGGGCGCGGAGAGCTCGTGAGGCTCGAACACGCCCTGCGCGCGGGCGGCATCGGTCGCGTCGTGCTCCGCACGCGGTGGAACGCGCACACGTCGATCAACCGCATCCGGCGCGTGTGCAAGACGCTCGGGATCCCCGTCACCTTCGCGCGCTGAACGCCGAGACGACGCCATCTGGATCATTCACGAGCGCTCACGCCCCTCGATCGTGCGACATGCGACCGCCCACGCGAGGCCCAGCTATCGAGAGCGCCCTCGAGCCAGATACGTAGAGCCAGAACGGCTGGTTCCCCGAGCAAGGCCACGCGACGAGATCGTCAGGTGCCTGCGTTGCGCCTCTTGTGCGCCAGCGGTCGCTCGGCATGCTTCATCGCCCCGCCCCTCTCCTGAGCGAGGTCGTCACGAAAACGATGGGAGGGCCAGCGATACC
>JBPOHC010000968.1:0-8281 GCA_052035985.1 Myxococcota bacterium
CGCGGGCGCCCGCCGCGGTATTCCTTCGCCGTGGAACACCTCCTCGACCGACTGCTGCGATGGTTCGCGCGCGAACGACCGGAGCTCATGCTCGCCGGATCGCCCGCGGCGACCGGGCGTGACCCCCACCCGAGCGTCCCCGACGCGCTCCATGCGTGGTTCGGGCGGATCGACCCGCTCGCCCGGTGCGCGCCCGCGGACGTCGCGGGCTGCGTGCTGCGAGACTGGCGCCTCCTCGACCGCGACACGTCCGAGGTCCGCCGCGCCGAGTGGAACGACATGATGGCGAACCGCGCGGAGTTCGACGATTGGTGGCGCGCGCAGTGGGTCCCCATCCTGGAGCGGATCGATGGCGACTTCATCGTCGTCGACCTCGAAGGGACCTTCGACGCGCCGGGCTCCATCGTCGAGGTCCTACACGACGCGCCGATCCGCTACGTGCGCGCGGCGAGCCTCGCGGCCTGGCTCGGCGCGCTCGTCGACTCGTTGGAGGCGGGCGAGTGGGTCCGTGAGGACGACGGGCTCTGGTGGGACGACCCCGACGCGCCGATCTGGGAGACCCTCGGCGCCCAGGACACTTCGCTCGATCCCTCGCCCTACCCGCGCACCATCGAGCTGGGTCGCGAGCGGGACGCCGCCACGGCCGCGCCGACCACGCCCGCGGACTGGGCGGAGACGTGGCGCCACCACCTCGTCGAAGCCGCGCCCGAGGCGCTGTGGGGGCCGCTCCCGCACGGCTGGTGCGCGCTCCGCTGGCGCTGCGGCGCAGACCTCGACGAGACCCTCGCCCGCGTCGCAGAAGCCCCGCCGCTGCGCCGCGCGACCGAGCTCGCCCGCCTCGCGAACGCGCTCCACGCGGCGGGTGATGCGCGCGCCGCGGAGGTCGCCGCGCAGACCGTGTCGTCGCCCCCCACGGCCCTCGCGCGCGCCGCGCTCATCCTCGACGTCTCTGCATCGACGCTCCGCGGCCGCCTCATCGAGCGCGCGATCGCCGCGGCCGTCGCGCGCGTCGAGGGAGCGGGCCTCCTCTGCGCCGCCGTGGCCGCCGCCGTCGCCCCGCACGACGCCGACGCTGCACGGAGCCTGCGGTGGTGGTCCGCGCGGATGCGGCCCACGCCGGAGACGCGCTTCGCCGCGACGCTGGTGCAGGCGCTCGCGGCGGCTCGGGCGGGCGCCCCCAGCGCCGAAGCGCTCGTGCGAACAGCCCTGACCGAGCTGCGCACGCAGTACCTCACGGCCGACGACGACTTCCTCCTGCGCGCCGCGGCCCACGCCGCGCGCGAGGTCGGGCAGCCGAACGCAGCCATCCTCGCCGCGATGCAGTTCCGCACGTCGAACACGCTGGTCGCGGTGCGCGCGCTCGTCGAGGCGGGCGACCGCGCGAGCGCTCGGACGCTCGCGGAGGCCGAGGGCGATCCGACGTGGCGCGCCGTGCTGGGCGTGTGCTTCGCCAACGCGCTCCCCGAGGGAGACCCCGAGGGCGACCGCGCGCTGGCCGAGGCCGTCGCGTTCGGCGGATCGCCCGACGACATCGTCGCGATGGACATCGGCGACCCCGCGCTGCTGGCGGAGTCGCGGCGTGATCGGGCGCTGCTCGACCTCCGCGCGGGGGAGCACGCCCGCGTTCGCGCGCTGCTCGACGGGTGGTGGCAGGCTTCGCGCGAGCACATCGCATGGCTCGCCGCGCGCCATCGCGACGGCCTCGCCGACACCATCGCCAGCGCTGATACCAACTACAGCCGACAGTCGCGCGCTGACTTCGACGCCGCTGCGGCGGCGTGGCGGCCGTCGCAGGCGCGCGAGCACGTCACCCGTCGGCTCCTGCTCGGCGCGGGCGGCCTCGCGGACGGCGAAGGCGCGGCGGCGGGGCGAGCGATGTTGGAGCGGGTCGAGTCAGCGCTGCGCGCAGACAGATCGTACCCCGGGCGATTCGTCGACGTGCTCACCCTCGCCCTCGCGCGCCACGGTCGCGTCGAGGAGGCCCTCGCGATCGCGCGAGACCCGTACTGGGGCTCGTCGTCGGGGGTCTTCGTGGCGCTCATCGCGCGGCTCCTGCGCCTCGGGCGCGACGACGAAGCGCGGTCGTTGGGGAGGCACCTGACGCGGAACCGCGACCTCGCCCAGACGCTGGAGGTCGCGCCCGCCGTGGCCCTCGTCGCACCCGACGCGCTCCCCGTCGTGCGAGGCGCGATCGACGCGCTCGGCGCGGGATGAGCGACGCCGCGGAGGCTCCTGCCCATGAATCGCGCTGGACGCTCCGGTCCGCGCAGTCGTAGCGTCGTCTCATGGGCGCGTGTCGGCGCATCGCACCTTCGTCGGCGCTCGTCTCCGCGCTCGCCGCAGCGATGTGCCTGACCGCGTGCGCCGACGACGCGCCTCTACGCGCGGGCCCGGTGCCCGAATCGATCGACGTGTCGGCGATGTTCTCCGAGGTGACACTCGCCTCGCCGCCCGGCGGTCCGCTCGCGCCCTGCATGATCTTCGAAGACCTCGACGGCGACGCGCGGCCCGACCTCTTTCTCGTCGTCACGGCGAACGGCGGTGATCTCGCGCAGCGCGCGCTGGTGTACCGCAACGACGTGAGCGGGTTCACGCGCGTCGACGTCGCGCTCGGGCCGCTGCTCAGGCCGCAGAGCTGCGCCGCGGGGGACTACGACCGCGACGGCCGGCTCGACGTCTTCATCGGAGGCGCAGGCGGCGGCATGCTGCTTCGCAACCGCGGTGCGATGGCCTTCGACGACGTCACCGCCGACGCGACCGTGCCCGTCGCAGCGCCCTTCGACACGCGCGTGCCGGTGTTCCTCGACTACGACCGCGACGGCTGGCAGGACCTCTACCTCACGCGCATCGACTTCGGAGACGGCCCGTTCCGCTGCACGGAGTCGGCGAACGGGATGGACTACACCTGCCGTCGCGCGAACAACCTCACCGGCGGCGCACCCTCGCTCCTACTGCGCAACGATCGCGGTCGCTTCGTCACCGTCGACGACGCCTCGGGCGCGCGCAACGGCCCCGCCGCCCACGCCGTCGCCACGCTCGACTGGAACCTCGACGGCTGGACGGACCTCTTCGTCGCCAACGACTTCGGCGGCAACCGCGTGTACATCAACCGCGGCGGGTCGTTCACCGACATCGCGCCCGACCTCGGGCTCGACATCTACAACCACGGCATGGGCGTCGCGTGCGCGCCCTTCAACGACGGCCCGCGGTGGGACGTCTTCATCGCAGACTACGGCCCCAGCCAGCTCTGGGTCGGCGCCGAGGTCATCCCTGCGCTGATGCGCGACCGCGCGTGGGAGTCTCGCGTCGGCCCGGCCACGCGCGCCGACTCGAGCTGGGCGCCCCTCGCCGCGGACTTCGATCACGACGGCCGCGTCGACCTCTTCGTCGCGAGCGCCGCGTCGACCACGCGCATCGAGGAGCTCCAACCCGGCATGAACGGCGTGCTGCGCACCGCGGCCCCGCAGCGTGATCTGTTCTTCTTTCAGCGCGGCGCCGGGCCGGTGTTCTCCGTCGGACGCTGGCCCCACGCGCCGGGCGTCGGCCCCGGCGTCGACCTCGCCGTCACCGCGTCCGCCGACTTCGACGCCGACGGAGACCTCGACCTCGCCGAGCTCTACGGCCCCTACCCCGAGACCGTGTTTCGACTGATCCGCAACGACGTTCCGTCGAAGGGCCACTGGCTCCAGGTGGGCCTCGCCGACAACGCCGACGGCGCCACGATCAGCGTCGACGCGGGCGGTCGTCGACAGCGACGCACGCTCACCCGCAACCCTGGCTCCCTCGGCGGTTCGTGGGCCGTCGCGCACTTCGGCCTCGGCGCGCTGACCCGCGTCGACCGCGTCGTCGTCACCGACCCCACGGGCGCCACGTGGACGGTCAACGGCCCGATCTCCGTCGACCGACGGTTGACCCTCGCGCCCCCACACTGACCCGCCACGACCACCCGCTGCGCCCACGGTGCTGTCTCAAACCGTGATGACCACCTTTCCCCGAGCGTGCCCTTCCTCGAGGTAGGCGATCGCCTTCGGCACCTGTTCGAGGCTGTAACGTCGATCGATCGCCGAGACCAGCTTCCCCGCCTCGATCAGACCTTTCAGATACACCACGTCGCTCTTGCGGGGCTTGTAGTCCACGCCCCCGAGCTTCTTCCCGCTGCCGATGGACATCAGCTTCCCGAAGAAGAGCACCTCCGCCATCTGCCTGCCCTTGCCCCCGGTCATGCCGTAGATCCCTCCGGGCGCCAGCGCCCGCTTGTACGCCGAGAGCGGGTGATACCCGTTGGCCGCGAGGATCATGTCGTAGCGCTTGTCGCCGCGGGTGAAGTCCTCCTTCGCGTAGTCGATCACGTGCGTCGCGCCGAGCGCGCGTGACTGTTCGAGGTTGCGCTCGCTGGAGACGGCCGTCACCTCGGCGCCGAGCGCCCTCGCGATCTGCACGGCGAACGTGCCTACGCCGCCCGCAGCGCCGTTGATGAGCACCTTCATCCCGGCCTTCACCTTGCCGTGGTCGACGAGCGCTCGCAGCGCCGTGCCCCCAGCCAGCGGCACCGCCGCGGCCTCTTCGAAGGTCATGCCGGTCGGCTTCAGCGCCAGCAGCGCCTCGCGGACGCAGACGTATTCGGCGAAGCCGCCGAGGGCCGGAAACGCCAGGCAGCCGAACACCTCGTCGCCCACCTTGAACTCGCGCGCCCCCTCGCCCACCGCCTCGACCACGCCCGCGACGTCGAGGCCCAGGAAGTGAAATCGAGGCTTGAAGAGCCCGAACATCAGCCGCGCCAGAAAGGGGTCGGCCCGCATGATGTGCCAGTCTGCCGCGTTCACCGAGCTGGCGCGTACCTTCACGAGCACCTCGCCCGCCTGAGGAACAGGCGTGGGCACCTCGCGGAGCGAGAGGACTTCGGGGGGACCGTACTGATCGAAATAGATGGCCTTCATGGCATGACCTCGTGTGGTGGCGACCGCGCAGCATACGTCCCGACCGCGAGGTGGGTTGCGAATTCGAGGCAGTCTCGCGCGTGCGTCGCCGTTGGGCCGCTACGGCGCGTGGGCTCGATGAGAGGGAGCGACGCGCTCGCGCGGATCGCTGGCGACCGCAAAATCAAGCGCCCCTGGTGATACCGTCGGCGCATGACGAACGAAGGGTCCGTCGCGCCGAGGGAGCGCATCAACCTGGACTACCGCCCGTTTCGCGAGGGCCCCACCGAGTACCGCGAGCTGCCGCTCAAGATCCTCGTCGTGGCCGACCTCTCGCAGCGCGCCGACGCGACGAGCCTCTCCGAGCGCCGCCCCTTCTCGGTCGACAAAGACACCTTCGCGCAGCGCATGGCCGAGCGCGCCCTCTCGCTCGACCTCACGGTGCCCGACCTTCTCTCGAAGGCCGACGGCGCCACGGTGACGCTCCCCCTCCGCTTCGCGTCGATCCGAGATTTCACCCCCGAGGGGATCGCGAAGCAGATGCCCGCGGCGCGCGAGATGCTCGAGCTCCGCTCTGCGCTGAGCGCGATCAAGGGTCCCCTCGGGCCGGTCCCCTCGTTTCGAAAGCGGATCGCGGCCACGCTGGCCGACGAGACGAGCCGCGAGGGGCTCGCGCGCGAGATCGAGGCCACGCGACGCCCCGGCGCAGACCCGACCACGGCGGCGCCCGCGCTCGTCGACCTGCTCGCCGAAGCGAAAATCAACCCCTCGATCGAGGGCTTCGACATCGTGCGACGAGGCCTGAGCGCCTTCCTCGAAGCGCTGATGTCTCCGCGCTTCGCCGGCGAGCCCGTGAGCAAGAACGTCGTCGACGCGCAGCTCTCCGAGCTCGACGCGAGGCTCGCCGCGCAGGTCGACGCCGTGCTGCATCACCCCGCGCTTCGAAGGCTCGAAACCGCGTGGCGCTCGCTCAAGCTCCTCGTCGACGCGATCGACTTTCGAGAGAACATCGCGCTTGAGGCGCTCGACTGTTCGAAGGAAGACCTCGCGATCGACTTCGAAGACGCGCCCGACACGTCGCACTCGGGCCTCTACGACGTGCTCCAAGGCCCCGCGCGGCGCGACTTCGACAACGAGCCCTACGGGCTCATCGTGGCCGACTACGAGTTCGGTCCCGCGCCGAGGGACGTGTGGCTCCTCTCGCGCTGCGCGGCGGTCGCGGAGGTGTCGCACGCCCCCTTCATCGCCGCGGCCGCGCCGTCGATGGCGGGCGCCTCGACCTGGGCGGCGGCGTCTCACGGCGAGGCCCTCTCCGCCGCGCTCGACGCCGCCGATCACGGCGCGTGGAGGTCGTTTCGATCGCGCGACGAGGCTCGCTACGCGGGGCTCTGTCTGCCGCGCTTCATGCTGCGCCTCCCCTACGGCCCGTACACCGTCCCCGTGAAGGCGTTCAACTACGAAGAGGACGTCAACGGCCGCGACGACCGGCTGCTCTGGGGCAACGCGGCCTTCGCGCTCGCGACGCGCGTCGCGGCGTCGTTCGCGCTCTACCGCGCGAGCGCGAACCTCACCGGCCTTCGCGACGGAGCGCTGCGCGACCTCGAAGACTATCGGTACGAGTCGCACGATCAGGTCGTGACGCGACGACCGATCGAGGCGCCGCTCGCGGACGACGACGCGGCGAGGCTCGCGGCCGCGGGGCTCATCGCGATCTCAGACCGCGGCGAAGGGGACGCCTTCTTCGCGAGCGCGCCGTCGTGTCACCTCGCCGAAGGCGCTTCGGACGCGGCCCCCGAAGCGCTCGGGCGGCGCCTCCTCTCGCAGCTCCCGTACCTCTTCGTCATCACGCGCGTCGCGCACCACGTGATGGCCGTTCACGGCCCGGACCTGGCGCCCAGACTCGACGAGCAGGGCGCGCGCGCCCGCCTCGAGGCGTGGCTCCGCGGGTACACCGCCGCCGTCGACGCCCCCTCGCCCGGGCTGCGCAGCCGCAGGCCCTTCCGCGAGGCGTCGATCACACTCGAGACCGTGCACGCGCCGACGCCGGGCTACCACTTCGTGCTCAGCGTCCGCCCGCACTTCACCTGCGAGGGCGCGCCCTTCACCCTCTCGCTCGCGGGCCTGCTCGCACCGTGACGCTCACCCGCCGAAGCGCGTGAACCACGTGTCGGCGCGCTCGCTCCCCCTGCGCCACGCGCGGTACGCCAGCGCCACCCGATCCGCAGGAACCTCACACCCCCACAGCGGCGCGCCCTGCTCGATGCGCGCCTGCTGCGCCGCGAGGAGCGTCGCGTCCTGCTCGACGACGGCCGCGGCGCGCTGCGCGAGCGCGGCGTCGAGCTGCGGGTGATCGCGCAGCCAGTTGCGCGCGACGCACCACGTCCAGCGCGTGCGCCCTCGCGCGAGCGGAACGGCGTGGTGCACCTGCACGAGGGTGCGCTCGTCCCACCCGAGGTCGGTTTCGAAGCGCACGACGCAGGGCGCTTCGAAGGCCACCGACTGCGCGCTCTCGCAGCCGTCTTCGGTGCGACGAAAGGTGCCCGCGACGCGCCCCGGCGCTTCGGTCGTCGCCACGTCGAGCCCGCACGCGTCTCCGCGGCTCGCGAGGGTGCCCTCGTGCGTGAAGGGAGAGTGCGCCAGGTCGAGCAGGTTCTCGATCACGAGCCCGTGCTCGACGTCGAGGTCCCGCGACCCGCGCACGAGGCGGTGCCCTCCGAGCGCATCGAACACGGCGCCCGCGCGATCGTCCGCGAGCGACGGATCACCGGGCCACACCCACACGAGCCCCGCGCGCTCGACGCACGGATACGAGCGCACCGACGCGGTCACGCGCGGCGCCCCGCGGCCGAGCGAAGGCACGCGGGCGCACGCGCCGCCACGGTCGAAGCGCCAGCCGTGGTACGGACACTCCACGCACCCATCGATCACGCGGCCGAGCGAGAGCGGCGCGGAGCGGTGCGCGCAGCGGTCTTCGACGCAGGCGGGTGCTCCGTCGGCGTCGCGAAAGAGCGCGAGGGGATCGCCGAACAGCGTGAGCGCGCGCGCCATCTGCGGGGTGAGCTCACCCGCGTCGCAGAGCGGATACCAGTGGTCGCGCATGCGCTGTTTGTCGGTCGGCCTCGCGCGCGCGTCATTCAGAAAACGCACGCGAACGCTTCACAGACAGATGATCGCCGCACGGTGCGCCGCCGCCGCGGACTCGCTCAATCCGCCGCGATGGCGCGGATGTGCAGGCGCACCGACGAGGTCTGCGAGACCGAGCCGGTGATCGCCGTCCACCCGATCGCGTCGTTGCAGCCGTCGCTCGCGAGCAGCGGAAAGGCCGAGAACGGCGGCGTCCCCGCGACGCGCAGGCCCGGCGTGCC
>JBPOHC010000711.1:0-2236 GCA_052035985.1 Myxococcota bacterium
CGTAGGTGGCCTCCGATCCGCTGCCCGTGGCGAAGCCTCCGCCGTGAATCCACACCATCACGGGGCGCGAACCCGTGAGACCTCGCGTGGTCACGTTGACGTGCAGACAGTCTTCGGTGCCGCCCGCACCACCGCCGCCGAGGAGGCTCCCGCCCTGCGCGCACTCGGAGCCCGCGACGGTGCCATCGAGGGGCGCGGTCCACGGGGTGACGGGCGCGGGCGGCGCGAAGCGGAGCGGGCCCACCGGCGGTGCCGCGAAGGGGATGCGATGAAACACCTTCACGCCGCCGCGATCGACGCCCAACACGGGCCCCGCGGTGGTGCTCGCCATCACGGGCGTGGGGGCGACGTCTGCGCTCACGTCTGCCCGCGCGTCTGCGCTCGCGTCGAGGTTCGAAGGCGCGGCGTCGGCGGGCGTCGCGTTGTCGGAGCCGCAGGCGACGAGCAGCGAAGATCCCGCGAGCGCGAGGAGGAGGTGCTTCATGGCGTGTGGCGATAGCGCACGCGATGTTTCGCGCCGTCAAGTGAACCCGCGTTCGACGAACGGTGACGGAGCGCTGCGCCAGAGGGCGCGACGCGGACGTACACTCCGCGCCCTCATGGCATCGGTCACATCACCGCGGCTCTCGGTCGAGGGTCTGCGTCTCTCATTCGGTGAGCGCGTGCTCTGTCACGACGTGTCGCTCGCGCTCGGTCGCGGAGAGATCGCTGTGATCGAAGGCCCTTCGGGCTGCGGAAAGAGCACTTTGCTGCGGTCCCTCGCGCTGCTCGCCGAGCCCGACCGCGGGCGCCTCTCGCTCGAAGGACGCGATGCGGCGAGCCTCGCTCCGACCGAATGGCGACGGCGCGTGGCGTTCGTGTTTCAGCAGCCTCCGATGTTCGAGGGAAGCGTCGCCGACAACCTCTCCGCGGGCCCCTCGCTCATGGGCAAGACGATGTCGCGCGAAGAGGTTGGCGCGCTCGCCGACCGCGTGGGCATCGACCGCGCGTTGCTCGATCGCCCCGCGAAGAATCTCTCGGGCGGAGAGCGCATGCGCGCGGCCATCGCGAGAGCGCTCGCGAACGATCCGTCGGTGCTGCTCCTCGATGAGCCCACGGCGGCGCTCGATTCCGCGGCGGCGTCGATGATCATCGCGCTCGTGCGGGAGCTCGCCGCGAGCGGTGTGAGCGCGGTGGTGGTGACGCACTCTCGCGAGCACGCCGAAGCGCTCGGAGGCACGCGCTACACGCTCTCCGTGGGCGGACTCACGCGCGTGGAGGAGGGCGCATGAATCCCGTCGTCATTACGTTTCACCGTCTCGCACTGGCGCTCGGGCTCGTGGCGCTCGCCGTCGCACTCTCTCGCCGCGCCTCGCTCGACCTCGAGCGCGAGCTGGGACTCGGCGCCGTGCGCGCCGCGGTGCAGCTCATCGCGATCGGGTACGTGCTGCTCGTGCTCTTCGCGCATGAGCGGCCCCTGTGGGTGATGCTCTCGCTCGCGGTGATGCTCTCCGTCGCGTCGGTGACGGCCGCGCGCCGCGTCGAGCACGGTCCGTCGTCGCGGGTGCTGATTCCTCGCGCGTTCGCGGCGATCGGCGCGGGCGCGCTCGTGGCGCTGCTCCCGGTGTTCGCGTGGATCGTCCCGCCGTCGCCGTGGTTCGAGGCGCGGTACCTCGTTCCGATCGGGGGGATGATGCTGTCGAGCGCGATGAACGTGGTGGCGCTGGTCTTCGAGCGCGTGTTCGCGTCGGCCAACACCGAGTCCGCGACGGTGGAGCAGTGGCTCGCGCTCGGCGCGACGCCGCGTCAGGCGCTCGCGTCGATCACGCGCGCTGCGCTGCGGGCGGCGATGATTCCGACGATCAACGGTCTGGTGACCGTGGGCCTCGTGGCGCTCCCAGGGATGATGACGGGACAGATCTTGAGCGGCGCCGCGCCGGAGCAGGCCGTGCGATATCAGCTCGTGGTGATGTACCAGCTCGTCGCGGTGGCGGCGGTGTCGGGCTCGATCGCGGCGTGGTTCGCGCGACGGCTGCTGTTCACCGAGCGAGCGCAGCTCCGTCAGCAAACGCGGGCGCGTTAGCGCTCGACGCGGACGCGAACGCCGCCAGCGACCCAGCGCGAACGCTCCGAGCGATGACGCGGAGACAACGCGCGCCACGGCGAACGCGTCGAATCATCGCGAGGGAGCGTTTTCGCTGCTCATCGATCACCCGGAGCGATCACAGAGCCGCGAAACGCAGTCGAGGGATGACTC
>JBPOHC010000852.1:0-2051 GCA_052035985.1 Myxococcota bacterium
AGCCGTCTTCTTCGTCGGTCACCATCACGATCGCGAGCACGGCGTCGTTGCGCACGAAGCCCGCGTTCGGATCGGTGTTGCCGGGCTGCTCACGCGGGTTGCGGATCACCAGCGCGCGGTACGCGGATTCGAGCTGCTGCTCGAGGCCGCAGCCGTTGATCGAGAGGTACGCGTTGCAGATGAAGTCATCACGGAACTCCGTCGCGTTCGTCACGTCGGCCGTGAACGTGAGGAACGACGGGTACTGGTTCGGATCGTTGGTGCAGCGCGCGGGGCGACGACCCGCGGGGGCCGTGGTCCACGGCTGGTGCGTGCGGATCGCGAGGCCGTTCTTGATCGGGTTGAGCAGGCCGTCGTCACCCGTGTCGCTGTTCGCGCACGACGGAACCACGGAGCCCGGCGTGCCGAGGTCCGACGAGATCACGCCGACGTGGAGGCTCTTCACCGGAGGGTGATCAGGCCGCCCCGACATGGGGTTCAC
Organism: Myxococcota bacterium; assembly: GCA_052035985.1. Classification (GTDB taxonomy): domain Bacteria; phylum Myxococcota_A; class Polyangia; order Polyangiales; genus CAISKJ01. Next base: position 482 of record JBPOHC010000852.1, read on the forward strand.
CGGCGGGCTCACGAGCTGATCGATGAGCGTCTGGAAGTTGCGCGCCAGGTTGGCCTGGTTCTCTGACATGGAGTTCGAGTTGTCGATCTCGAAGAGGATGTCGACCTTCTCGATCGCGTTGTTCACGATGGGGATTTGCACGCCCGACGAGAGCCTCGGCACCGGCGCGGACACGCAGCGCTCGAGACACCCCGCGTTCGACATCGCCATCAGACACAGCGCGCCCACCATCATCACGTTCGCGTCTCGTCGCATGGGAACCTCCCTCACGACGATGTAGAGCACGGGCGATGCCCACGCGTTTTCGCCTAGAAACAAGCCGCTTCAGAGCGATGCGACTGCCAACGAGGCAACGCGCGTTGGCGCCTCTCGCGTTGTCGCTGCGGTGCTGCGCGCGTCGCGCGTCTGCGTGCGGTGATCGCTCGCGAGGGATTCGAAATGACCACCGCCCCTCGTCGCGCGTTGCGAGGAGGGGCGGTGCGTCTGCGAGGCGTTGAGCGTGTCGCGCTACGCGATCACATCGTGGTCGTGGTCGTCGCGGCGGCCTGCACGCACTCGATCACCGCGGTGGCGCCAGAGACGAGGCCGGCGTTGCCGGTGAACTCGATGTGCTGGCGGCAGTCAGGCGCCGTGGGGTCGGGGCGCGTGTCGTAGAAGAAGCCCTCCTGACCCGCGGGAGGCGCGTCGCCGAGGCCGACGACCACCTGGTTGATGATGCAGGTGTTGCGGCTCGTCGAGACGTCGCGGTCACCCGCGGTGCGCCCGCGAGCGGCCGAGCAGACCGACGTCGACATGCCCGCCGGGAGGATCTCGCGCACGATGCAGTTCACGCGAACGGGCTGGTGCGCCGAGGCGCAGGGGCGCGCGGTGGTCGAGGTCTGGCCCATGGCGCAGATCGGGGGGTTGGTCTCGAGCGGGCGCGGGAGGCAGCGGCCCGTCAGGCGCGACTGGATGCGCTCGACGATCGCGGCGAGCGCGGGGGTGTAGTCATTCGCGCAGATCGAGCTGAGCGTGCCGTTGTTGTAACGCTCCGAGAAGCGGCGGGCGACCTGCACGACGCGGCGCGAGGGCCACGCGAAGTACTGCGAGCCTGCGTCGCAGGTGGTGACGGCGGGAGCGCCCTCGCGACGACACGCGGGGACCACGCGCGTGGAGCACATGGGGTCCATGTTGCGCTGACGCATCGAGATGGGGCCGCTGCCGGTCTGCTCTCCCGTGTATCCGTCGGAGCCGTCGGGCATGCGACCGAGGAGCGCGTCGTAGTCGACCTCCATGCCCGTTCCGCTCGACGCGGCGCGCATGGGGGGGTTGAGCGGAACGCCCGCGATGGCCGAGAAGATGACGAGGTCGGGGCGGCCGGGCTTGAGCGACGTGAAGCCGCGCGTGGGGCGCGCCGGGTCCATGTAGCGGTCGATGGGCCAGGTCGGGTCCTGCCGCGAACCGGGGGTGTACATGTAGAAGCGGAGGTTGAGATCGCTCGACGACCAGTCGGGCGACATGATGTCGAAGACGCCCACGGCGTCGGTGCAGGGCACGCCCGCTTCGGCGAAGCGGCAGTCGCGCGTCGAGC
>JBPOHC010000690.1:0-9640 GCA_052035985.1 Myxococcota bacterium
GGATCTTCGACGCGGGCTTCGACGAGTACGACTCTCGCCTCGTCTACGTCGACATCTGGCAGGCGCAGCGCTTCTTCGACCAGGGCGACGCGGTGACGGGCGTCGAGGTCAAGGTGCGCAACATCGACCGCGCCCGCGCCATCGGCCGTCGCATCGAGCGCTCCCTCGGCGGCGGGCCGTACCACACGCTCGACTGGGAGTCGCTCAACCACAACCTCTTCACCGCGCGCGCGCTGCAGAAGCTCGCGCTGTCGTTCGTCATCACGATCATCATCGTGATCGCGGCCTTCAACGTGATCGCCACGCTGGTGATGGTGGTGCTCGACAAGCGCCGCGAGATCGCCATCTTGAAGGCCATGGGGGCGAGCGAGAGCGCGATCCTGCGGATCTTCCTCGTGCAGGGACTCGTCATCGGCGCGGTGGGCACGGCCCTCGGCCTCGCGTGCGGCGCGCTCAACTGCTGGCTCCTGATCCGCTACCGCTTTCCGCTCGACCCGCAGGTCTATCTGATCCGATACGTGCCCGTGCAGCCGAGCGTGGCGGAGTTCGCGTTCACCGCCGTGGTCGCGATGCTGGTCGCGCTGGCCGCTTCGTTCGTGCCCGCGATCTGGGCCGCGAAGCTCACGCCGGTAGAAGGTCTCAGGTACGAATGATTTTCTCTTGACCGATCGGTGAGGGACTTGTAGAAGCTCCTCACTCACCGCGGGTGTAACTCAGTGGTAGAGTGCAACCTTGCCAAGGTTGACGTCGAGGGTTCGAATCCCTTCACCCGCTCTGGATCGTAGCAATCGAGGCTGAATCGGACTTCCGATTCGGCCTCTTTGCATTTCGAAGTTCAACGCACGGAGACGGTGCTCCGCGACGACGTCGCGACACGCGAGGGGACGACGGAAGCCACGACGCGGTGAACGCGCGACGTGATTGCTCCCGGTCCGCGTGCGCGACGAAGGGCTGAGAGAACACCGCGACAACGACGCTGAGAGCGAGCTCCGCGTCACGCCGCGGCGTCCTTACGGCCGCCGGTTTCTGGGCTGTTGTGGGGAGGGATGAGGCCGGGAGAGATCAGCCGATGGCCGAGGCGTCGACGGGGCCTGCATCGGCGGGCGTGACGTCGGCGGGCGTGACGTCGGCGGGAGGGGGCGCGTCGGTGGGAGGGGGCGCGTCGGTGGGAGGCGTCACGTCGGTCGATGCGTCGCGGGGGCCCGCGTCGGGCGCGCCAGCGTCGGGGGGCGGGAGCGTCCCGTCGTCGTAGCCGCAGTAGTTCGCCTCGCCGTCGGTGCCGGGGATGCAGCGCAGGGGCGACGTGCAGTCGGCGTCGGTGACGCAGTCCTCGCGGTAGAGGCAGATCCCGAGGTTGTCGATGCGGCCGTTGTCGTCGGAGGGCGCGATCGCGTGGACGCGCGTGGGGTTGTCGGGGCACGCGGGCGTCGCGGCGAGGTTCACGAGGCTGCCGCAGATGCCCTGATGCGGGTCGTCGGTCTCCTGGAAGCAGATCCCGCGGCACTGGGTGTTCATCGGCGGATCGCCGGCCTTGAGCGACGGGTCGCAGGGCTCGCCGTCGGCGCGGCGCGTGGCCACGACGGGGTCGTCGCTGCACTCGCCCGTGCGAGTGTTGCAGCGCACGCCGCCCGCGCACTGCGCGTCGGTCTGGCAGAAGTACTCGCAGCCCGTGGTGTCGGGCTCGCCCTGGTCGTGCGTGTACCACCAGCCCGTGCAGACCGTCCCCGCGCGGCAGGCGCCGGGGTTGCCGGCGCGCGCCGTGGGCGTGCACGCCGAGGTGCAGAACGAGGTCGCGTCGGCGCCGTCGCCGAGGGAGAGGCACGTCGCGCCGCGGCCGCCGCACTGGGCCTGCTCGCACGCGGCGGAGGCCGACTCGGTGCACTCGGCCCAGCAGAAGCCGCCCGTGAGGTCGGTGTCGCAGGCCAGCGGTCCGCCGCACATCTCGTCGCTCGTGCACATGGCCGCCGCGTTCGAAGTGCCCGTCACCGTCGCGGGGACGGGGCAGCTCCCCGAGGTGGCGTCGGTGCGAGGGCGATCCGTCGGAGCGTCGGCGGCGGGGGCGTCGGTGCGGGGCGTGTCGGAGGTCGTCACCGCGTCGGTCGGCGAGGTGGTGTCGGGCGTGGTCGACGCGTCGGTGGCGCCGGTGCCGCCGCTCGTGGAATCGCCGCAGCCGATGGGGAGCGCGAGGGCGAAAGCAATGGAGAGAAGCTTCATCGAACGATGCATGGCGTGGCCTCGGAGGGAGTGGGCGACGCTCCGTGCGTCGCGGCCTCGAACGGGGGGGCCGATGCTCAACGCTTCGGCGGGCAAAGGTCAAGTTGCGCGAGGGCGTCGCGGGACGTGAAAAATCAGGCACACTCCGGGGTCATGGCAGCGCAGCGCGGCGGTCCGTATCGCAAGCCCCCCTCCGTCGAGGAGGAGGCGCCGCGCTCGGACGGGACGATCCTGCGCGACGCGACGGTGGTGCTGGCGATCTTCGCGACGCTGGCGTCGATCCCGCACTGGTCCGACGCGGTGCAGGCGTGCTCCGAGGCGATGGGCTTTCCGCGGCTCCGTTGATCTCGAACCGCGCCTCGTGGCACTCACGCGGGCGATGAAGCACCCGAGCCTCCTCGTGCTCGTGCGCCACGCCGAGAGCGAGCGCAACCAGGTCAAAAAGGGCGCCTTCTTCGCCGACGAGGCGTCGCGCGACGCCCTGCGCGCCACGGCCGATCACCGCGCGGCCATCACGGCCCTCGGTCGACGCCAGGCCCGCGCCGCAGGGAGGCTCCTCCGTGAACGCTTCGGTGACTTCGACGCCGTGTATCACTCGGGCTACGCGCGCACCGTCCAGACGCTCGAAGAGATCACCCGGGCGTGGCCAGGAGAGACCCTCGGTGACACCTCCGTGCGCGCCGACCTCTTCATCCGCGAGCGCGACGGAGGCCACGGCTGGAATATGACCGCCGACGAGCACGCGGGCGCGTTCCCCTACCTGCAAGAGTATTGGAGCACGCAGGGGCCCTTCTTCGCGCGCCCCCCCGGCGGCGAGAGCGTGGCGCAGCTCTGCGAGCGCGTGCAGCGCTTCCTCGATCGCATCGAGGCCCGCCACGACGGACAGCGCGTGCTCGTCGTGACGCACGGCATCGTGATGCGCGCGTTCCGCTTCCTCCTCGAAGGCTGGACCTACGACGAGGTCGAGGCCGCCCTCCGCGGCCCCGCGCCGCGAAACGCCTCCGTCACCTGGTACGAATCCTCGGGAGACGCGCTGCGCCTCGCGGCCTACGACGTGGTGCAACCGCCCGACGCCGAAACGATGCCTTGATGCGCGCGACGCTTCGGCGGTAAACGCCTCCGCGCGGTGAACCTCCAAACGCGACGACAAGACCGTTGGCTCACCCGCGTCGCGGCCCTCGCGTGCGCGCTCCTCGCCGCCGCGCTCTCCGCGGGCTGCGGCACCAGCGACGGAGAGCCCGTGCGCCTCACGGGCGACGTGGGCCTCACGCTGCTCCACACGGCCGACTGGCACTCGCGGCTCTTCCCGTACTTTCAGCAGGTCAACACGACCGACGAGAACCTGGGCCTCCGCGCCGAGAACGCCCCCTTCGGCGGCGCCGCGCGCATGAACTGGCTCATCCAGCGGGAGCGTCGACGCGCCGACCGCGTGCTGCACCTCGACTCGGGCGACTGCTTTCAGGGCGCGCCCATCTTCAACTTCTTTCAGGGCGAGGCCGAGGTGCGCGCGCTCGCCCACACGGGCGTCGACGGGGTCATCGTCGGCAACCACGAGTTCGACCGCGGCGCGCTCAACTTCGCGCGGCAGTTCCAGCGCTGGGCGACCTTCCCCGTGCTCGCGGCGAACTACCAGTTCGACGACCCCACCGCGCCAGGGAGCGCCGAGCTCTCGCGCCTCGTGCGGCCCTACACCATGTTCAACGTGCGGGGCCTCAAGGTCGGCGTCGTGGGCCTCGGCAACCTCTCGTCGATCACCTCGATCTTCGACCAGCCCAACCGCCTCGGCATCACGCCGCTCAACACCGTCGAGACCGCGCAGTTCTACATCGACCGCGTGCGGCGAGAGGGCGCCGACGTCGTCGTGGTCGTCTCGCACATCGGCCTCGAAGACGACATCCGCATGGTCGAGAACACCACGGGCGTCGACATCGTGCTCGGCGGACACCTCCACATCGTGCTCAACCCCACGCAGGAGGTCGCCGACTGCCGCGCATTCAACGAGCGCGGAGAGCACTTCATCCCGCAGCTCACCGAGACGCACCTCGACCCGTCGAACATCGCCGAGTGCCCGCCGGGCCAGTGCTGCAGCTCCTTCGGAACGTGTCCGCCGCAGGGGACGCGCTCGTACTGGCAGGTCGCGCGCGGGTTCCGCGAGCGCCGATGCACGCCGCGGAGGGTGCTCCTCCAGCACTCGGGCGCGTTCATGAAGTACCTCGGGCGCCTCGACTCGGTGCTCTCGAACGTGCCCGCGCGCATCATGCCCGGACGCGAGCGCGACTACGACCCGCTCAACCGCTGGGAGGTCGTCGCCCACCGCTACACGCTCTACCCCGTCGACCGACACGTGCCCGAGGAGCCCTCGATGCAGCGGCTCCTCGAGCCCTACGCGCGCTCCCTCGACACGCTCGCGAACCTCGACAACCTCGTGGGCTACGCGCCCAACGACGTCACGCGCGTCGCGCCCTCGGGCGGCGACTCGGCGCTCGGCAACCTCGTCACCACGAGCATGTGGCTGCGCCTCGGCGTGCAGACCGACTTCGCGCTCACCAACACCCTCGGCATCCGTGACTCGATCCCCGCGGGGCCCGTGAGCATCGACCAGCTCTTCAACGTGTTCCCCTTCGACAACTCGATCACCACGATGAACCTCTCGGGCCGCGAGGTGCGCGAGGTCTTCGATTTCGTGGCGCGACGCTCCGCGGGCCGCGGCTGCGCCTCGCAGGCCCAGATCGCAGGCGCCCGCGCCGTGATCGTGTGCGGCGCCTGTCAGCGCACCGACGCGCAGGGCGTCCAGCAGACGCTCCCCGCGTGCGCCGAGACCATCAACATCGGCGTGCGCGGCGACAACGTCACCTGCATGAACGACGAGGCGTGCAACCCCGCGGGATGGGCCTCGACGCCGCCCGAGCGACGCTCCCTCTGCGAGCCCACGTCGCATCGGTGCATGGTGCCGCTCTCGCTCAGCGCCTCGTACGCGGCCGCGGTCAACAACTACATCGCGGGCGGAGGATCGGGCTTCTTCGTGCTCCAGCGCAACACGACGCAGGTCGACACGCGCGTCGAGCAGCGCGACGCCGTGATCGATTTCGTGCGGCAGGCGCCGCCCTGCGCGTCGAGCGTCGACGTGGTCATGGAGCGCAACCGCCGCCGCGGCGTCACCGACCCCGCGCTGGCGCAGATCCCGCAGCAGGCCGACGACGGACTGCGTGACTGTCAGCGCGACGAGGACTGCATGAGCGACACGCTCGTGTGCGCGTGGCCCGACCGCGCCCACTACGACGAGTCGATGCGGACCTGCGTGCGCGACGAATCGACGCCCGTGCCGGGCCTCGGGCGCTGCGTGCTCCGTCAGTGCCGCGACCACGTGCGCGACCTCGTGCTCCGTCAGTGCCCCGGCCTCGCGGGCGACACCGCCTCGGCGCGCTGCGCCTGCGCCGCGGAGCACAGGGCCGCGATGAGCTGCCGCATCCTCTCGTGCCTCGACGAGCGCACCGGAGCCCGCGCTGACGGGCGCCTCTCGATGGTGACCCGATGAGCCGCAGACTCGCCCTCGCCGCCGCGCTCACGACGCTCGTCTCGTGCGGTCACAAGATCACCGACCAGACGACGGCCGACCGCAGCGGAGGCGTGGTCTTCGTGCTCGTGACCGCCGAGGGTGATCGCGGCGCGCCTGCGACTCCCCTTCCGTTCACCGACGTGGGCGCGCGCTTCACCATACGCGTCGAGGTCTTCGACGCGGCCCACAATCCGCTCACGAGCTTCGACGGCTGGCTCGGCATCACGTCGACGCCGGGCGCGCTCGCGGTCGAGCCCGCGGCCAACGTCGTGGGCAACCAGGTGAAGCTCACGGCGGGCCGCGCCGAGGGCATCCGCGTGAGCGTCGCGAGGGCCTACGGAGAGACGCGCCTCTGGGCCGAGGACGCGGGCTACGTGCCCGTCGACCCGCGGAGGTCGCCGCCGCCCGCCTGCGCCAACGGCCTCGACGACGACGGCGACGGACGCGTGGATTTCCCTTCGGACACGGGCTGCGAAGCGGTGAACGACGACACCGAGCGCGGCGGGTCGTTCGCCGTGGGCGTCGCCGAGCCGATGTACTTCAGCACGCCGCTCATCGCCGACGTGCAGGGCCGCGGGGCGCAGTCGCCGCTCCTCGATCAGCGCATCACCGTCGTGGGACGCAGCCAGATCACGGCCCCCGCGGCCGACGATCGCGTGCACCGGCTCGTGGTCACGCAGACCGACAACTCGGGCTTCTTCGTGACCGACCTCGACGACCGCTCGTGCGGCGGAGAGCACTGCTTCAACTCGCTCTACTCGTTCAACTTCCGCACGCCCGACGGGATGCGTCCGTGTGATCTGCTCTCGACGCTGACGGGCTCGGTGGCCGAGTTCGTGAGCTCGACGCAGCTCGCGCAGCCGGGCTTTCAGGTGGGCGTCGAGTGGCGACCCGATGACCCCGCGGTGGGCGCGTGCCTCATCCCCGACGCCGACGAGATCACGCCGACGATCGCGCGCGACGCGACGGTGCTCGAGCGCTACGAGTCGGGCCTCGTGCGGGCGGTGAACGTGACGCTGCCGACGCTCCTCGGACCGGGCCTCGCGCCGCAGGGCCACGCCGTCGCGGGCGCCACGAACTGCGACCTCAACGGCGACGGGCGCATCACCTACGGCGGCAACGCCGAGGGGAACTGCGCCAACGACTGCCTCGCCGACGTGACCTGCACCGAGTGGAGCGCCTGGGCGCGCTACGGGCAGGTGACCGTGACGCTCCCGATGAGCGCGGGAGAGACGCCCGCGCGCATCGCCATCGCGCCCAGGTCGGTCGCGCCGAGCTTCGACCCCGAGCACCCGCGAGGCCCCACCGCGACCGTCACGGGGACCCTCCAACAGGTGGGGCCCAACTGGATCATCAACCCTCGCTGCGAGCAGGACCTCGTGATCGCTGGCGACGGACAGACCGTCCGCGCGACGCGCGAGACGTGCCTCCACGAGCGCACCATCGGCGAGGAGTGAGCTCTCACACCATGCACCCCACACGCATCAACGCCATCGCCCTCTCGGTCTCGTTCGGCGCCCTCTTCGCGGCCTCGAACGCGGTCGCGCAGCCCGTCGCGCAGGCGCCTGCCACAACGGCCCCTGCGGCAGCCCCCAACGGGCCTCCCGTGGCGGGCGCCCTCCCGCCCGCGAGCACGACGGGCGCGATGCCCGGCAGCGCCGCGGCGGACCTCGGAGAGCGCGCGACGCGCACGTCCCACGACTTCATCGACACGCGCATCACGTGGACCTTCGGCGACGACGACGTGCTCGCCGACACGGGTCAGCGCGTGCCCGTCTCGCCGCTCCCTCGCATCGGAGACAGGCAGCAGTATCAGCTCTTCTTCGACGCGCTCAACAGCCGCTTCGCGGGCCGCGAGAACCTCACGCACCTCGCGATGTACGCGCGCGCGCCGGGCTTCATCCCGCGGGTCAACACCGAGGCCGCGCTCGTGCTCCGCGTCGATCTCTCGCAGCTCTCGACGGGCAGCGGAAATCTCAACCAGGCCTTCTACGACGCGGGCACGTACCTCCGCGTGTCGTACGCGCTCTCGTCGCAGCGGCCCACCGACGCGCTCGCGCTGACGTTCTTTCCCTTCGACACCGACCGCTTTCGCCTCGGGTATCTCTGGGACCTCTCGTGGGGCGGCAACGACATCTTTCCGCGCCGTGTGGGCCCTGCGCCGGGCCTGAAGGTCTCGCTCGACGTCGGCGCGCTCTCGGTGTGGGCGGGCTTCAAGACCGCGAGCATCGTGGTTCCGCTCGAGGTGGTGACGTCGTCGCGTGACATCGAGACCGTGCGCGTCGAAGAGACGCAGTACGCGGGCCTCGGCGGCGTGGGCGTGCGCCTCGGCGACCTCGGACGCGTCGACGTCTCGGGCGGCTGGTTCGGCCAGGGGCGCTTCGACTTCGCAGGCGTGCGCGGACAGCCCGTGTACATCTTCGGAGCCTCCGCGCGCGTGCTCTTCGCGCAGGGCCTGCGGACGTCGCAGTCGCTCGACATGATGCTCTATCGCAACGACCCGACGTCGCCCTTCGTCGCGTTCGCGCCCGAGACCTACGCGCCGGGGAGGCTCCAGTGGAGCGTCTCTGCCGAAGCCACCGCGGTGGCGCAGAACCTCGCGGACATCTCGAACCCCGGGGCTACGACCCTCCAGCCGGGCCTCGCGGGCGCGGTGCAGGCGAGGCTCAAGTACGGGTACTTCGGCGCGGGCGTGACGGGGCTCTACCGCGACGCGGCGTTTCTGCTGCGCAACGTGCCGAGCTTCATTCCGTTCCAGACCTTTCCGTCGGACGCGCAGGTCGACCCCGAGTACTTCTTCGCGGGGCAGCTCGACTACGCCTTCGCGGCGGCGCACCTCGTCCCGAGCCTCATCGTCGGGATGCAGTTCCCTTCGACCTTCCGCTCGACGGTGAGCGAGGGGACGCTCCAGTCGCTTCGCACGCTGGTGATCCGTCGCGCGGGGAACTTCTCGATCCTGCCGCCCGGTGAGAGCGCGGTGCCGATCCTCTCGGCGCGCGCCTCGCTGCGGTGGGACCTCTCGACGATCATGGCGGGCATCGTGTGGGTGCAGTACGTCGCCGACGCGAACGCCACGCTGCTCCAGGTCGACAGCTCGGGCACCCGTCAGGTGCGCATCTTCCAGTCGCCCAACCAGCTCGGCTTCGGGCTCACGGTGCAGGCACGCTTCTGACGGGCGCTGTCGTGTCCGCGTCGGATGCCAGAGAGCGCCGCGGACGCGTCAGAGAGCGCGTGCGAGACGCCTGAGAGTCACCGCGCGGCGTCAGAGAGTGCCTGCGAGATGCCTGAGAGTCACCGCGCGGCGTCAGAGAGTGCATGTGAGACGCCAGAGGGTCACGGCGAGGCGTCAGAGAGCGCCCGCGAGACGCCAGAGAGTCACCGCGCGGTGTCAGAGGCGAGGCTCGACGCGTCTGGGATTGGCCGCCAAGGCGCAGATGTCGTCCGGCGTGCTCCAGATGCGCGCCAGAGCGCGTCAGATGTCGTGCAGAACGGCTCAGATGTCTTGCAGAGCGCTCCAGATATCTCGCAGAGCGCGTCAGATGTGTCGCTCAACGCGCCAGAGGCATGACAGAGCAGGCTGGTTCCATGATTGAGTGAGCCGAGATGTGCGTTTGAACGCGTCTGGCACACGCGTTCGGGCGACTGGGCGTGCGCGCGGCGGCACGGATGCACGCCGCGCTACGCCTGGACCTGCCGCGCCACGCGATGACAGACTGCGCGCATGGGCTACGCGGACCTGAAGAACGACGTGGTGTTTCGCAAGGTGTTCGGCAAGCACCCACGGGTGCTGGCGGGCTTGCTCAACGACCTGCTCGACCGGAGCGGCGATCGCGCCATCGTCGAGATCGAGTACCTGCCCGGCGAGCAGGT
>JBPOHC010000719.1:0-18767 GCA_052035985.1 Myxococcota bacterium
GTACCAGGGCGCGTGGGCGGGGCCCCGGCGGCGCGTGGAGCGTCGAGGCGGCGTCACCGGCTGGGCGGGGAGCGTGCTCTCGATCGCCCCTCCCCCCGACGCGCGCGACGCGGCCCTGCGCTTCAGCGTCGCGGGAGACCTCGACGGCAACGGCTTCGCCGACATGCTCGTCATCGGGAGCGCCGTCGAGGTGCTCCTCGGAGGGATGAGCCCCGAGCTCGATGACCTCCTCGCGACGGGCGTCGCCCTCGACCGCGGCGCCGACGTCGTGGGCGGTCGCGACCTCGACGGCGACGGCAGGGGCGACGTGCTCGTCGCGTCTCCGGGCGCGCTCCGGGTCTGTCACCTCGACGACCGCGCGGCGCTCCGCTGCGAGGTCTCGCCCGCTCCCGGCGCGGACGCGAGCCGGGTGTTCGTGCGCACGCTCGGCGACCTCGACGGCGACGCGGCGCCCGAGCTCGCGCTCGCGGCGGTGGGCGGCGTCGACGCCGGCGCGGTCTGGACGCGACGGAGCGTCACCTCGCGGTGGCAGCGCGACGCATCAAGCTTCGACGGGCGCGTCTTCGCGTCGCTCGGCGACCTCGACGGCGACGGTCGCGCCGAGCTCGCCTGGACGGCGCACGCCTCGACGCTCGTCATCACCTCGTGGCCCGAGGGTGCCGCGCGCGCGCGTCAAATCGAGGTCCCCTGCGGCGCGCGCGGTGCCGTTTCGAACGTCGTCGCTGCGGACCTCGACGGCGACGGGACCCGCGACGTCGCCGTGACCTGCGCGTCCCCCGACGGCGCGCGACGCCTCTTCGTCTTCGAAGGGGCGAAGCCCGCGGCGCGCGAGGTCGCGCTCACGGCCGATGACCTCGACGCGAGCGGGCTCCTCGCGGCCGACGACGACGGCGACGGCGTGAGCGACCTCTTCGTGCGCACGGCGACGGGCGCGCTCGGTCGCCTCTCGCTTCCGCGCGCGACCGCGACGGAGCCGCCCGAAGCGAGGGGCGAGCCCGCGCCGACGAGCGCCCGAGCGCCCGTTCGCCCGATCCGCGCAGACCTCGACGTGCTCCTCGCCGACGGCACGACCGCCGAGGGCGGCACCTCGCGACCGACCGTCCACGACGACATCGAGTGACCGCGCGGCGCCCGGCGAGGGCGACCTCAGCTCCGGTGCGTCGTCGGGCGGTGCGGTGCGGGCGCGTGCGGCTCGACGCGGCGGTGATCGCTGCCGCTGAGCGGAGAGAGCGGCGAGGCGGGCGCGTGGTTGTGGTGCGCGTCGGCGTCGCCGATCACGGGCGCGAGCATCGCGGCGTCGACGGCGCGCAGCGCCTCGCCTTCGAAGCCCTTGAACGCGATCGTGCGGTGCGGCCGCACGAGCGAGAGCGCGTAGAGCTCGTTGTAGGCGTCGAGCACGACGGGCTCGGCGCGCACGGCGTCGAGGGCCCTGCCCACGGCGAGGGGGTACTGCGCCTTGGCCTCGGCCACCATCGACGCGACGCGCACGCTCGTGTCGGCCTCGAGCTGCGCGACGGCGAGGCGACCGGCCTCCTCGATGTCGGCGCGCGCGCGCTCGAGCCGCGCGGCCACGGTCTCGAAGATCTGCCGCGACACCTCAGGCAGGAGCTTCACGTTGCGGATGTACACCTGCTCGATGGCGAGGCCCCAGCGCGCGGTCTCCTGGCTGATGTCTCGGCGGAGCACCTCGCCGAGCTCCGTGCGGTCGCAGAGGATCTGCTTGAACTCGCGGTTGCCGAGGATCGACGTGGCCGCGTGCGAGACGAGGTTCTGCAGCGCGTGGTCCCAGTCCGAGACCTGAAAGAGGGCCTTCACCGGGTCGGCGATGCGCACCTCGAGCCACAGGTCGATGGTCACGGTGGTGCCGCGCGCGTCGTTGACGTGCACGTCTTTGAAGTCTCGAAAGTCCTTTCGGAGCGAGACGGTGTGCGTGTGCACCCAGGGCAGCGCGCGCGCGGGCAGCCAGTGGAGACCGGGGCGATCGAGGCGCTCGGCGAGGCGACCGAAGCGCGTGACGAGCACGATCTCCTCGTCGTCGACGCGCACCGTGAGGGCGCGGAACACGGCGGCGAGCACGGGCACGAGCGCGAGGCCCAGGGCGACGCCGAGGGCGAGCGAGAGGTTGGGGCTCACGCGCCCTCCTTCACGAACACGGCGCGAGACTCCGAGAGCACCTCGGCGCGGCGGCGCGCGATGTACATGTCGAGGGTCCCCTGCTTGTGGAGCTCGGTGAGAAAGCGCGACAGCGTGCGGATCTCGGTCTCGATGGCCGAGGCCCTGGCGCGCGCGATGTCGACGCCCTTCTCCGACGCGAGGAGGCGCTGGTGGCACTCGCCCTCGGCGCGGAGGAAGCGCGTCTCGGCCTCGGTGCTCGCGTGGATCACCGCGTTGAGCCCGTCGGCGATCTCGTCGGGGGGCAGGATGTCGGTGAGGTCGACGGCGTTGAAGCGCACGCCGTAGCGCCCGCCGATCTGCTCGCGGCAGAACTGCTCGATGTGCTCGTTGAGCTTCTGCCGCTCGCGGCGGATCACGGCGTAGGAGCCCGCCTGCAGCGCGAAGTCGAGGCGCCCCTCGGGGTTCGCGGCCGCCCTGGGCGCGCGGAAGTTCGCGATCTCGTTGCGCAGGAGGCACGTGAAGAGCCCCGTGATGTGCTCCTTGGGGCTGCGGAGGCCGAAGAGAAAGCGCGAGAGCTCACCCTCGACGGGCACGTAGCGCAGGATCGAGTCGAAGCGCAGGATGGTGCCGTCCTCGGCCATCGCGGTGCGCCCGCCGGTCTCGCCCGCGAGGTCGAGGCTCTGCTCCATCATCGGCACCACGAGGACGTCTTGCCACGGGGCCTTGGTGTGGAGCCCCGGACCCCAGGTGCGGAGCCTGTCAGAGCCGCCGCCGACGGCCTCCGCGGCGCCAAACGTGGTGCGCACCGCGAGGTGTCCCTCGCCGACGCGGAAGAAGCATTTCGTGAGGGTGAAGGCGCCGTACGCACCGAGGCCAATCAACAGTCCGATCCACAGCATCGACGTTCTCTCTCCGTAACTCAGAACCGATCGCGATCGACGGGCGAGGCCCAGTCGGCGTCCCACACGCGCGGGGCAGCGCGGGGGGCGTCGACGCGTCGCGGCGCGCCGCGCGGATCGCGCGCGTTGAGGGCGTGGTAGGCCGCGGCGAGGCCGCGGTTGACGTCGACGACGTCCTCGTTGAACTCCGCGTGCGTCTCCGTCACGCGCGGGAGTCGCTCCACGGCGTCGGCGGTGTCGACGATGGTGCCGTGCGGCACGTGCGTCCCGTCGGGCAGCTCGACGCCGACCACGACGGCGCCGATGCCGATGAAGCAGCGAGAGCCCACGACGGCGTCGTGCACCACGGCCTTGAAGCCCACGAAGGTGTCGTCGCCGATGTAGCAGGGCCCGTGCACGAGGGCGTCGTGGGCCATCGAGACGTTGCGCCCGACGTACACGGCCCACTCCTCCGCGCCGACGTGGACGTGCTTGTTCTTGAGCGCGTGGATCACCACGCCGTCCTGGATGTTCGAGTTGGGGCCGATGAAGAAGGGCGTCCCCTCGTCGGCGCGCACGGAGCTCCCCGCGGCGATGTGGACGTGATCGCTGAGCACGACGCGGCCGATGACCGACGCCTGCTCGTGCACGAACGCGGTCTTCGCCACGCTCGGCCGCTCACGGATCTGCGCGAGCCACTTGTGGTGCTCGGGGAGCTCGACGCCGGTGTTGGGCTTGCGCGCCTCGGCCCCCTCGGAGCCCACGACGGCGCGGATCCCGAGCGCGCGGTTCTTCACCAGGGTGGCCTTCTCGGCGTCGGCGCGGCGGTGCAGCGCGCGGTGCACCGCGTGGAGCACGAGGCCGCCGACGAGGCCCGACATGAGGTGCCCCGAGACGGTGCCCGCGACGGTGACCGCGAAGGCCGCGGCCTCGACCTTCTCGTCGCGGAGGAGCTTCACGAACTCCTGCGCCTCGATGAGCCGCCAGCCCACCACGCAGAGGAGACCCGCGAGGGCCGCGAGGGGGACCTTCGCGATGTGGCGGCTCAAGAACAGCACCGCCGCCGCGAGGAAGACCGCGTGGAAGAGCGCCGAGAGCCGCGTGCGCGCCCCGCTCTGCACGTTGACGCCGGAGCGCACGACCACGCCGGTGACGGGGATGCCCTGCATGAGCCCGGTGAAGAAGTTCGCGACGCCCTGACCGAAGAGCTCCAGGTTGGGGTTGTGCGGCTTCGCGTTCTGGCTCATGCGGTCGATGGCGCGCGCGGAGAGCAGGGTCTCGACGGAGCCGAGGAGCGCGAGGGGGAGCGTGGCGACCAGGAGGTCGATCCAGCGCTCGTCGGGCACGACGGGGAAGCTCGGGTGGGGAATGGCCGCCCGCACGGCGCCGACGCGCTCGACGTTCCAGTGCAGGTACGACGAGACGAAGGTGATGAGCGCGATGCTCGCGATGGCCGCGGGGAAGCGCTTGAAGTGCTTCATCGACGTGACGACGAAGGCCACGAAGAGCCCGCACATCGCGGCCACCCACGACACGTCGTGGAGCCACCGCGGGCGGTGCATCATCTGGGCGAGTTCGAAGACGCGGTAGTCGAAGCCGAGCACCTCGGGGAGCTGCCCGTCGAGGAGCTTGATCCCGACCCCCGTGGTGAAGCCCGCGAGCACCGACTCGGGCACGAAGCGCGCGACGCGCCCGAGGAGCATCAGCGAGAGCAGGACCTGAAAGACGCCCGTGATCACGCACGCCGCCGCCACGCCCGTGGGACCGAAGTCGTGCGCGAGCGCGAAGACCATGGTGTTGAGCGCCGCCGCGGGCCCCGTCACCTGAAACTTCGACCCGCCGAACACCGCCGCGAGACCGCCGCCCACGGCCCCCGCGATGAGCCCCGTCACCGGCGGGAGCCCGCTCGCCACCGCGAGCGCGACGTTGAGCGGGAGCGCCACCGCGGCCACCGTCAGCCCCGCGAGGAGGTCGGCCCCGAGCGCGCGAGAGCGAAACACCAGCCCCCACTCCTCGCGGAGGTCGCGCGCCATCGCGATCCAGTCGTCGACGAAGCTCGTCCCAACGGCGACGCTCCGGGTCGCCCCTCTCCCGTTCGGTCGTGTCGACTGCATTCGTTCGTATCTAGCAACCCCAGGGCCATCGCGACACAATGCCACCTGGCGCTGAAAACACCTCATTTTTTGAGGTATCTCTCCGCGGGAGGTGCGGCAGAATTGTACCCCCTGTCGGTACTGACCGCACTGCCCCGGCAAGCACCGGACGCTCCCCCCTGCGATGCTCCGGCGCCCCCTCGATCGGAGCCATCACCATGACCATCGCGCGAGAGATTCGATGCTCGACCTGCGGCGCGCCGCTGTCCGTGCCCGCGCACGAGGTCGACCCTCCGTCATGCCTCTACTGCGGCGCCGCGTCGACGCTCACCCGACCGCGCGCGTTTCACCCGCTGCGCCGCGACGAGGAGCTGTGGTCCACGCCGCACCGCGCGGCGCCCACGCAGCACGCGCCCACGCACACGGTCACGACCATCGCGACGCCGCACGCGGTCGAGGCCGCGCCCGCCGCGGGCGACGAGCCGCGCGTCGAGCTCACGCGCGTCGGACCGAACCGCATCGCGGTGCTCAAGGCCGTGCGACTGCTCACGTTCATCGGTCTCTCCGACGCGATGCGGTTGATCGAGGCGCTCCCCTCGACCTTCGCGGTGACCAATCGCGAGCTCTCGCGCGGTGACATCGAGCGAACGCTGTGTGACGCCGGATGCGAGTTCTCGCTCTCCACGGCGACGCCCGTCGCGGCGGCTCCAGCGCAACCCGCAAAGACGACAGCGGCCGAGGTCGGCCAGGTGACGGCGGCGCACGGCGAGTGGTCGCTCGTGCTCGAGTCGGTCTCGCCCTCCCACAAGATCGACGCGATCAAGCTCCTGCGCGAGTGCTCCGGGTGGGGCCTCCTCGAGTCGAAGAACGCCGTCGAAGCGCCCGGCGGGCTCATCCCCCTCTCGGCCGGTCAGTCGCTCGACTCGATCCGTCGGCGCTTCGACGCCATCAAGTGCACGGTGACGTTCAAACCCGGAAGCTGGTGATCGCTTCAACGCCGTCGGCGCGCTGAAGGGGTCTATGCTCCCGCGTTGCCAATGGCTGACAACGCGCTTCGAACGCCCGATCACCGCTTCGCGTCGCTCCCTGGTTTCGCGTGGAGCCCGAAGTACCTCGACGTCGGAGGGCTCCGCGTCGCGCGCATCGACGAGGGCCCCGTCGCCGCGCCCGTGATGCTGCTCCTTCACGGCGAGCCGAGCTGGAGCTTCCTCTACCGCAAGATGATCCCACCCCTCCTCGACGCGGGCTTTCGCGTGGTGGCCCCCGACCTCGTGGGCTTCGGCCGCAGCGACAAGCCCACGGACCCGCGCGCGTACACCTACCAGGCGCACGTCGACTGGATGCGCGCCGTGCTCACCGCCCTCGACCTCCGCGGCGTGACCCTCTTCTGCCAGGACTGGGGCGGCCTCATCGGGCTGCGCCTCGCGGCCGAGAACGGCGACCGCTTCGCGCGCGTGTGCGCCGCCAACACGTACCTCCCCACGGGCGACGAGAAGGTGCCGCCCGCGTTCCACGTGTGGCGCGCCTTCGCGCGGTGGACGCCGGTGTTCCCCACGGGGCGCATCGTCGCATCCGGATGCGTGCGTGGGCTCACACCCGAGGCCCGCGCGGCCTACGACGCGCCCTTTCCGAGCGCGCGCTACGAGGCCGGCGCGAGAGCGTTCCCCGCGCTGGTGCCGACGCGCCCCGACGACCCCGCGAGCGCCGCCAACCGACGCGCGTGGGACGCCCTCCAGTCGTGGGAGAAGCCCTTTCTCACCCTCTTCGGCCGCAACGACCCCATCACCCGCGGCGCCGAGCGGCGCCTCCAGTCGCGCATCCCCGGCGCGAAGGGGCAGCCCCACGACACCCTCCGCGGCGCGGGACACTTCCTCCAGGAGGACGTCGGGCCCGAGCTCGCCGCGCGCCTCATCGCGTGGACGCTCACCGCGAAGTAACCCGAGCGCGCCTGTCAGTTTCGATCTCGCCGGAAACACGGCGCATCGGGACAAAAAGCGCCTTCGTCCTTGTAGGGTGTTCCAGAAGTGCCCGAGGTGGTGTATGTGACGCCTACGGTTGCCTACACGGCCCTTCATCGTCTCTGCATCCGAGGAAACACTGTCATGCGCAACTCGACCGAGAATCTTCGCCGTTCGTGGTGGCTCGCAGCCTGTCTCTCGCTGAGCGTCGCGGCTCCGGGGTGCGCCGACGAGGCGGCGATCGAGGAGGGCGACGGCACCTCGGACCTCATCGAGCCTGTCACCGACGTGAGCCACACCGACGTGCGCAACCAGTCGATCGGCAACTGCTGGTCGTACGCGTCGGCGGGGTGGGTCGAGTCGCTCCACAGGGCGCGCGCGGGCGAGTCGGTCAACGTGTCGGAGTCGTGGATCACCTTCTGGGACTGGCACCGCAAGATCACGGGCACCGGCGTCACGCGCAACGCCACGACCATGCGCGACGAGGTCTCGACGGGCGGCTGGTGGGACTCGGCCATGACCATCCTCCGCGACCGCGGCGTGGTCTACGAAGAGGAGTTCATCCCCGAGGAGGCGATGAGCGCGCGCTCGTCGCGTCAGTCTGAAGCCCTCTCGGCGATCAACACCGAGCTCAACACGGGCGGACGCCTCGCCACGGCGGCCTCGCGGCGCGATCCGCAGATGGTGCTCAACGTCCTCCTCGACGCGTGGCGCATCAACGACACGGTGCGCGCGGAGATGCGCCGCGTGTACGGCATCTCGGCGCGGCAGACGCTCAGCACCACCACGCAGACGCCCGCGACGTGGATGCGCCGCGCGAGCGCGTTCCCGATCCGCACCGCGGTGGCGCGCAGCTCGACGAGCGTGCCGGTGAGCTGGGACGGCTTCCTCTCCGACGTGATCCCCGGCGGTCGCTACGCGTGGAAGAGCGTCTCGTACCCCTCGACGGCCTCCTCGCGCCTCACCGTTCAGCGCCGCATCATGCGCTCGCTCAACGCGGCGCAGCCCGTCCTCGTGTCGTGGCTCGTCGACTTCAACGCGCGCAACTCCTCGACGGGCGCCTTCGACCTCGCGACCCTCCGCGCCGCGAGCGGCCCCGGCCGTCAGGGCGGCCACCTCGTGACCACCGAAGACTACGAGGTCATCGTGCGTCAGCCCGGCCAGCCCGAGCGCCGCCTCGCCGCGGGCGAGATGGCCACCGCCGCCGACATGCGCCTCGCCGAGCAGTACGGCGAGATGGTCTTCCTCCGCATCAAGAACTCCTGGGGCACCGCGCAGGGCCCCCTCGGCGGCTCGTTCGGCGGCTACCACGACCTCTACACCACGTACCTCAACGGCCCGATCCGCTGGACCGAAGCCAGCGCCGACCGCGTGCCCCTCTCGTCGGTGATCATCCCCTCGGGGTTCTGATCTCGCCTCTCCGCGCGTCGATCTCCGCGCACCGCCGTCTCCCCGTTCGCACCCGATGCACCGCGTGAGAGCCCTTCGCGCAAGGGCTTCCGCGCTGGCGCACCGTTCCGCGAGGCACGCGCCGTGCACTCGCGGCGCCACCGTGCGCACCATCATCGAGCCCTTTCGAATCAAGTCCGTCGAGCCCATCCGCTTGACCACGCGCGAGGAGCGCGAGCGGCTCCTCACCGAGGCGGGGTTCAACCCCTTTCTGCTCCCCTCGGCCGAGGTGATCATCGACCTGCTCACCGACAGCGGGACGTCGGCCATGAGCGCCGAGCAGTGGGCCGCCGTGATGCGCGGCGACGAGGCCTACGCGGGCAGCCGCAGCTGGTACCGCTTCGAGTCGGCCGTGAAGGACATCTTCGGCTTCGACATCGTGCTGCCCGTCCATCAGGGCCGCGCGGCCGAGCGCATCCTCTTCAGCTCGCTCTGCAAGCCCGGCGACGTGGTGCCCAACAACACGCACTTCGACACGACGCGCGCCAACGTCGAAGCGACAGGCGCGACGGCGCTCGACCTCGTGATCCCCGAGGGCCACGACCCCACGGCGCGGCACCCCTTCAAGGGCAACATGGACCTCGCGCGCCTCCGCGAGGTGCTCACGGAGCACCGCGGCCGCGTGCCCGTGTGCATGCTCACGCTCACCAACACCTCGGGCGGCGGACAGCCCGTCTCGATGGACAACGCGCGCGGCGTGTCGGCCCTCTGCCGCGAGTTCGGTGTGCCCTTCTACATCGACGCGTGCCGCTACGCCGAGAACGCGTGGTTCATCAAGCAGCGCGAGCCGGGCTACGCCGACAAGCGCCCCATCGACATCGCGCGCGAGCTCTTCGCGCTCGCCGACGGCTGCACCATGTCGGCGAAGAAAGACGGCCTCGCGAACATCGGCGGCTTCCTCGCGACGCGCGACGAGCGCCTCGCGCGGAGGGAGCGCGACCTGCTCATTCTCACCGAGGGCTTCACCACCTACGGCGGCCTCGCGGGGCGCGACCTCGACGCCATCGCCACGGGCCTCTACGAGGCCCTCGATGAAGACTACCTGCGCTACCGCATCCGCTCCGTCGCGTGGCTCGGCGAGCACCTCATCGCCGCGGGCGTGCCCATCATGGAGCCCCCCGGCGGACACGCGGTGTACCTCGACGCGCGGCGCTTCCTCTCGCACCTCACGCCCGCGGAGCTGCCCGGTCAGTCGCTCGTCGTCGAGCTCTACCGCGAGGCGGGGATCCGCGCGGTCGAGATCGGCACCGTGATGTTCGGCCGACACGACCCCGCGACGGGCGCCGAGAGCGTCGCGCCGCTCGACCTCGTGCGCCTCGCCATTCCGCGCAGGGTCTACACGCAGAGCCACATCGAGTACGTGATCGAGGCCGTGAGCAACGTGTGGCGGCGGCGCGACGCGGTGAAGGGCATGCGCTTCACCTGGCAGGCCCCCACGCTGCGCCACTTCACGGCGCGCTTCGAACACCTCGCGTAGCGCGTCGCCGTCACCAGGCGAGCGCGTCACCGACGCGGACGTCGGGCGCGTTCGCGGCGCTCCACTCGACGGCGTGCTGCACGCCATCGTGGCAGCGCGCGACGGGGTCTCCCGCGGGGAACGCCCGCTCGACGGCGGTCACGCGTCCGTCGGACGACGCGTACGCGACGGTGATCGCGAAGCTCACGCCGCGGTTCACGATGCAGCCTTCGGTGACCATCGGAAACTGCAACCACAGCGCGCTCCCCGCCGCGAGGGGATCGCGGCCGATGAGTCCCGTCGCGCGCGCCGCGGCCGTGTCTGCGACCTCGGCGCACCCTTCGGCCACCGCGGCGCCCGCGCGGCGGACGGTGAACGCGCGGCCCTCGCAGCCGCAGCCCGCGAGCAGCAGCGACGCGAGCGCCGCGCGGAGCTTCACAGCGACGAGAGGAAGGCGATGAGCGCCGCGCGATCCTGCGCGGTGAGCGCGGAGACGTTGCGCACCGAGGCCGCGGCCTCGCCGTCGTGCGCGGCGATGGACATCTCGACGGTGCTCGCGCGGCCGTTGTGCATGTACGGCGCGGTGCGCGCGATGCCCCAGAGCGGCGACGTGCGGAAGTCGCGCGTGCCCGCGGGGCCGTCGGCGATGCCGCGTGCGCCGGCGGGCGCCACGTCGTGCAGGAGGAGGTCGCTGTAGAGCGCGACGGGGTGGCCGTCGCCGTCGTTGATCGAGGGGACGTGGCAGGCCGCGCAGCCCACGCGAGAGAACACCATCGCGCCTGCGTCTTCGGCCGCTGCATCGTGGCGCGTGCGCGGCGGCGGCGCGAGGTTGCGGATGAAGAACGCGATGTCTTCGAGGTCCGTCGGCGAGAGCTCGGGGTCGGCCACGGAGTCGGTGTCGGCGGTGTTGCCGAAGGTCTCTCCCGCGACGACGGGCATGGTGATGCCGAGCTCGTTGCTCATCGCGTCGCGGACGAACTCGCGCACCGAGGGGACGCCGGCCTTCCACCCGAAGCGTCCGAGGCGACCGTCGGCGGTGCGTCGCACGCGGCCGCGGATGCCGTCGCGGTTGGCGTCGTCGGGGTCTGCGAGCGCCACGATGGAAGCCTCGGGGATCGCCTCGATGCGACCGAGGCCGAAGGTCGGCGGCGTCTGTCGGATCTCGAAGAAGTTCGCCGCGGGGTCGATGGGAGGACGCGCGTCGAAGCCCCCGAAGCGGTGCGCCATCGTGCCGCCCGCGGGCTCGGTGAAGGCGCCCGTCATGGGGTCGAGGATGCCCTGGCGGGTGACGTCGACGCCGAGCGGTCCCGCGCCGCCGATCACGGGGTCGAAATGGCACGCGCGGCACGAGTCGCCGTTGAAGCGCGGGCCGAGGCCGCCGACGAAGGCGAAGTCGCGGTCGTAGATCCGCCGACCGCGTTCGAAGCGCTGCGCCGATGCGCCGTCGAGCGCCGACGCGGGGCCGCCGTACTCACCCGCCGCGGGGACGGGCGCGTTGGGAGGGACGAGCCCGTCGCTGCGCTGCGAGCGCCCGCCGAGCGACTCGAGGAAGGCGATGACCTTCGCGCGCTCCTCGGCCGAGAGCGCGCGGAACGCGTCGCGGCTTCGGAGCGACTCGCCCTCGTGCATGTCGATGGCCTGCGCGAGCGTGTCGGCGCGGCCGTCGTGCAGGTACGGCCCCGTCGCCGCGATGCCCCAGAGCGGCTGCGTGCGGAACTCGTTGCCCGTCGCGAGCTTCATCGGCGTGCCGTCGGCGAGCGCGGCGCCCATGTCGTGAAGGAGCAGATCGGAGAACGCGGGGATGAGCCCCCTGGGGCTTCGCAGCGCGGGCGTGTGGCACGCGCCGCAGCCGATGCGATCGAAGAGCGCGCGGCCCGCGGTGGTCTCGGGCGTCGGGGGGTCGGGCCTCGGCGCGGCCGTGAGCATCGCGTACGACACGAGGTCGAAGAGGTCATTCTCTGACATCTCGGGGTCGGCGACGCCGTCCTGGTCGGTGGTGGGCTCGTCGGGAGCGGCCACCTGCGCCTGCACCGCGCGGCCGGTGCTCTCGACGCTGCTCACGGCCTGGCGCGCGTGCGAGAGGTCCGCGGCGCTCGGCACGGGGAGGCGGGCCTTGAGCGCGTCGGAGAGCGGGTTCGTGGTGATCCCCATGTGGTTGAAGATGGGGCCGCGGATGAAGCCCTCGATCGACACCGTCTGCGACTTGCGACCGAAGCGACCCACGAAGCCGCGGTCATAGTTGGCGCGACCCGACACACCGTCGCGGTTGCGGTCGTCGGGGTCGGCGCGCGAGAGGATCTCCTCGTCGGGGATCTCAGCCAGGAGCCCCACGCCGAAGAAGGGGATGGCCTTGCGCGTCGCGGTGACGTTGGTCTGCGTGTTCGTCGACTCGCGGCCGTTCGTGAGGTTGTACTGGTCCTGCACGCCGTTGAGGCCCGTGGGGGTGTACGACCCGTCGGGGAGCCGCTGACCGACCAGGAGGAAGTCTCGGTAGCGCGCGCCGCCGCCGCCCGTGGTGGGGCGCTCGTGGCAGTCGCCGCACGACGAGACGTTGAAGGTCGGGCCGAGGCCCTGCTCGGGCGTGAAGCGCCTGCGGGCCACGAGGAGTCCGCGATCGAAGGTCGCGCGCTGCGTCGCGTTGGCGCCCGGTCGCACGGCCCCCATGTCGGCGAAGATGTCTTGGGGGATGGTGGGTTCGGGTTCGGGGTCGGGGCATCCAGAGAGCATCGCCGCGAGGGGCGCGAGCCAGAGCCACGGTCTGCGAAGAGGCGTCATGAGCTTCACTCCGAGGGCAGCAGAGTTCGGGTGATGGCGACGCCGTTGAAGGGCCCCGACGCGCTGCCGAGGCTTCCGCCGACCGCGGTCAGTCGGCCCGATGCGTCGCCGAACACGGAATGCAGATCGAGTGCCGTGGAGGAGGGCTCTTCCACGGGGGTGAGGGTGGCGAGGTCGATGCGAAACGCGACGCCGTTCACGCCGACGACGTGCGCGGCCGAGGGCGTTCGCATCCACACGCCGTTGAGTCCGGGGAGCGGATCGAGGGAGCGCGGCGTCCAGGCGCGCCCGTCCCACCGCGCGACGAGGGCGTTGCCGCGGCCGCCGACGGCGAGGATGTGGTTCGCGTCGGTGCCCCAGAGCGAGACGAGGTCGCCGCTCACGCCCGCGAACTCCTCGCGCCACTGCCCCCCCGAGCGGTGCAGCACGACGCCCCGCTGACCGACCGCGTAGACGTTGTCAGCGCCGGTGCCCCAGACCTTGTAGAGCGCGCTCACGCCCGCGCGCATCAGCGTCGGGAGCGCGGCGGCCGTCCATGTCGTTCCATCGCCGTGGAGGAGCACCGGAGGGTTCTCTCCGTCGCCGCTTCCGCCGACGGTCCAGAGGTCGTTGGAGGCGGCGCCCCACACGCCCCAGAGCGGCGCGGTCGTGGGTGTCGTCTGCCGCGCCCAGGTGTGGCCATCCCAATGCAGCACCGTGCCGCGATCGCCCACCGCGGTCAGGTCGTTCGCACCGAAACCATAGATCCAGTGGAGCCGGGGCGTGTCGGCGGGGAGCGTGACGCGCGTCCATTGACGCCCGTCGAAGTGCATCAGCAGCGCGTCGTTGGCGCGGCCTCCGACGGCGTAGAGGTCGCTGCCCGAGGTGCCCCAGACGTTGAGCAGCCACCCGAGCTCCATCGCGTCGAAGGCGCGTCCCCACGGCGGCGTCGCGGGCGTCGGAGGGTCGGTGCATCCCATCATCGCGACCAGCGTCAGCCCCGCGATGGCGCGCGTCGTGTAGGTCATCGACGAAGCGCGTAGCAAGACCTTCGCCCACGCTTGGAAACAAGCCTCGAAGGCGTTTCAGACCGCGGCCGCGACGCACGATGTGTCGCGACGCGCGTGCGTGGTGCGCCTGTGTCTGAAGAGAATTCGCGGATTGATCAGGGGATGGCGGGACCGGGGATGTGGAACGTGTCGATGACCCTCGGCGCGGCCTCGGGCGCGGGGTCGGCGGGGAGAGGCCACGGAGCGGAGGTCCATCGCGTGGGCATGCGCTCGATGCCGAAGGCCCAGAGCGTGAGGCCCTTCGCGTCGACGCGGAGCCTCAGGAAGTTCTTCCACCCCTCCTCGCGCAGCGACGAGAAGGCTTCGTTGCCGTGCCGGCGAAAGACCCGCACGCTCACGAAGAGGTACGCGCCCATGATCAATCCGCCGAGCGCGTAGCCGAGCGCGGCGCTCGCGGCGATCATCACGAGGCGCCGCGTCACCACGTCGTGCTGCACGCCGAGGACGTGCGCGAACCACAGCCCCGCGGCCGTCGCGCCGAGCGCGGCCATGAGGTGCGTGAGGCCGTGAACGAGCCCCGCGACGATGCGGTACGCCCTGCGGTTGGAGTCGGTGAAGTACACCACCGCGACGAGGAGGCCCGCGACGAGGGCGATGGCGCTCGGCTGCTCGGCGGCCTGCGCGAGACCTCGCCGGATCGTGGGTCCGACGCCCGCATCGATGGCCTGGAGGTCGGGCTGCGGGAGGAGCCACGAGAGCAGCGTGTAGAGCGCCGCGGTGGCGAAGCCGAAGCGGAGGTTGAGCAGCGGAAAGAGCAGGTTGCGCGCGGCCATCGAGCGCGAGACCGCGCGCGAGGGGTACTCCGCGTTCACCTGGAACCTCCGCGTCTCGCGCAGTCGACCGCGCTGGAGGCGCTCGATGGAGGGCGTGTGCGTCGGGTGGAGAAACGCTCCGCCGCCGCCCGCGGTGACGTACTGCGCCCCCTTCGTGGCGCGCGCGTCGACGCGCTCCATGCGGCGGTAGTGGTGGAGGTCACCGGCGAGCCAGAGCACCACGCGGGCTCCCTTCTCTTTGGTGATGAAGCGCACGAGGGCCCGCGTCTGGGGGCCGTGGTCCTTGGCGTACTGCTGGCGGAAGACCCACGTGGGCTCGGCGATGCAGAGCACCACGTGGTCTCCCTCGGCGAGCTCCGCGAGGGCTGATTCGAACCACCGACGCTGCGCCACGTCGATGTCGCACTGGAGCTGGATGTCGACGGCCACGAGCCAGTGCCGATGCGGCAGGCGGAGGCAGTGGTAGCTGCGGCGCTGAAAGGTCTGCCACATGCCGAGGGAGTCGCTCTGGGCGAAGGTGTTCACGAAGCCCGTGAGGCCGTCGTACCAGTCGTGGTTGCCGGGGATCGCCAGGAGCAGCGGAGGCTTCGCGAGAGGCTTCTCGGGCGAGACCGCGCGCATCGGCGCGAGGAGCCGAGACTCGTACGCCGTGACGGCGCCCGAGGGGTACACCTGATCGCCGCCCATGATGAGCAGGTCACCGCGGGGGAGCGGTTCGTCGTCGACGTGAATCGAGGGCTGCGCGAGCGCGTGGAGCACCGCCGTGGTGGGGCGCCACCCGTCGCCCGTGTCGGCCGTGTAGTCGATCCAGAAGGCGTCGCGATCGACGAAGGAGCGAGGCTCCTGCGGGTCGCCGACGGCCATGATGAGGCGGAAGTCGGCGCGGGTGGAGAACACCTCGGTGACGACGGTCTGGAGCCCCGTGCGGAGGAGCTGCGCGGGGTCGTACCAGCCCACCATGTCGGGTCGCTCGCGCTCGCTCATCGCGCGACGATACCGTCGACGGCGCAGCGGCGGGGCGAAAGTACGAAGCGCGAGAGAGGCGCCCCGAAGGGCCTCGCGCCTGCGCCCTTGCGCGCGTCCATTGTTGGCGATACACGATGGAGCATGTCGCCTCCTGGGGGTCCTCCGTTCGGGCGCTGCGAGTGGCACGTCGAGCGCGATGGCCGCGTCTGGGTCCTCGTGCGTGCGTGCGACGCGCGACCCGAGGAGCGCGCGCTTCGCGCGGTGATTCCAGCGGCGCTTCTCGACCGCTGGATGCGCGACCCGCTGCACCGAGACGCGCTCTTCGCGGCGCACCGCGCGGTGGGCTCGCTCACCGATGCAGCCGCGCGTCCCCTCGATCGCCGAAGCATCGAACAGAGCGTCGTCACGGCCCTCGCGCGCGCCCTCCGCGATGGAGCGCTCGTCGCGATTCATCTCGCCGACGACACCCTCGGTCGCATTCGCCCGCTCACCGTCCCGCCACCACCGCCGCCGCCGCCGCCGCCACCGCCGCCGCCGCCGGTGAACCCCGTGGTCACCGTCACGCAGCCCGTGGTGCTCGTGAAGCACGGCGCGCTCACGCCGCGTCGCCAGCCCGTGCGCCTCAGCACCGACGCGGCCTTCGACGGAACGGGCACCCTCTCCGTCGCGGGCGGCGGACGCGTGCGCTTCTTCGACGCCGCCAACGCGGGCAACGAGGTCGCGCTCAACGGCGCGGCCAACGTGTTCCCCGGCGCGCAGCTCACGAGCGGCGTCACGCTCTACGCCGAGGGCGCCAGCGCGAGCGCGGGCCTCCACGACGTTCGCCTCACCCTGAGCCTCTCGGGCGGAACGCGCCCCACGGGTCCCGACGCGACGGGGACCATGACCGCGCTCGAGGTGATCGTCGACATCCACCAGAGCCGCACCACGGCGGCCTCTCCGCCCGCAGCCCTCTCGCAGGCCGACAAGGTCGACGCGGGGCGCTTCGTTCACAAGCAGTACGGCGACAAGCACGGGCGCGCGATGGTGACGCTCCGCAAGGCGCGTCCGCACACATACAACGGCGACCTTCTGCTCGAAGCGATCACCGGCGGCGTGAAGCTCTTCGACGCAGAGCGCGGAGGCGCCGAGGTGGCCCTTCCCCACACGGTGGGCAACGGCGTGATCCCGACCGATCCCACCGACGGGCTCACGTTCTGGCTCGAAGGGCAGACCGTGAGCGGCGCGCTGCGCGACACGGGGCTCAAGCTCGGCGCCGAGGGAGACCGCGAGGGCGACATCGCGAAGGCCACCGTCGTGGAGTTCCAACGCGTGCGCGCGACCGTGACGCAGACGCCGCCGACCACCGCGCGCCCCGGCAACGGACCCGTCGCCGACGCCGTCTTCGAACACGGCGCCGCCCCCGCAGCGAGCGACTACGACGTGTCGTCGACGGCCAACGCGCCGCTCGTGCTCGTCGAGAACTCCGTCGATCCGGCGTCACCCGTTCGCGTCGAGGTGCAGGTCACGCCCGCGGGCGTCCCCGTGAGGTGGGCCGCGCATCGCGATGACCGACCCGCGCCCGACGGCGACCACGCCGATGTCGTCGCGCTCTCGCCGCGCGCGAAGCCCACGCTCACGCCCGACGGCGCCGATCCGCTCAAGGCCACGCTCGCGGCCGACGCGGTGGGCACCTTTCACGTGCGTCCGTACGTCGACTGCAACGGGTCGAACGACTACGAGCACGGCGTCGACCTCGAGCCCTGCACCATTCTCAACGTGGTGCTCATTCGCGTCGCGGGCGTGCGCAACGACAGCGCCGCGCACCCAGCGAACGCGAGCCTCACGCCCGCCGCGCCCACCTCCGCGACGGGCCTCCGCCTGAGCACCGGCTCGTTCACCGCGGGAGGCGGCGGCGCGGCTGTGAACAACAAGGCCACGGCCGACGTGACGGGCGGAGGCGGCGACGGCAAGCGCGGCCTCGCGTCGCTCTTCGGCGCGTGGTGCAACAACCTCACGGCGATGACCATCGACGCGAGCTACCAGTTCGCGCCGCCACCGCCGCCACCAGGCGCACCGCCACCAGCGCCTGGAGCGCCGCCACCGCCGCCGATCGTCCGCGTGGTGCGCGGGGTCATGGCGACCAACCTCGCGGCCGTCGCGAACCGCACCTTCACCCCCGCCACCGTCGCGCCGGCCACCATCGCGGGCGTCGTGCTCGACACCACGAACTTCGGCGCCGAGGGCACGGGCGGCAACACCTGCAGCGGCACCGAGGGCGCCGTGGGACCACCCGGGGGCATCACGAAGACGTCGCCCAACCCCGTGGGCGAGCGGTGGACCTTCGAGATGTGGGACTCGCCCGGCAACGGCGCCGCTGCGGCGCATGCGGGCTACCCCGGCGGGACGCTCACGCGCTTCACGTACAACCTCGATTTCCGCTGCGCGATGGTCTTCTGGACGAACGTCACCAACGTGCCGGGCGCCACCGCCGACGCGGCCTGCAAGCTCTACGCGGCGGTGTACTCGAACACCTGGACGATCCGCTTCGACATCCAGTTCGACCCCGCGACAGGCAACGCACTCGCCGTGAACCTCCCCGTCACCGCGATCGGCGTCGACGCGCGCGCGCAGCCGCTCGCGGCCCGCGTCGCGGGGACGGTCCTCGAGGTGCGCGCTCCGATCATTCTCAACCTCTTCGGGAGGGACGCGCGGTGACCGTCGTCGCGCTCGCGCTGGCCCTCCTCTGCGCGACGGCGTGCACCCACCGCACCCCCGACCGCCGACCGTCTCCCGTTGATTCCGCGCCGCGAGGTCACTCGATGCAAGTCGCCCCATCACGCTCGCGCATCCTGCGCTCGACCCACATCGTTCACGTCGTCATCGACCACGTCGCCCCCGCGCCCGCTGCGCCCGTCGGAGGAACGCGCGCTGTCTCCGTCACGCTCCGACTCGTCGAGGTCTTCAAGGGACGCGTGGCCCAGACGGTGGGCGCGGTCACATCGTTGAACCTCACGCAGGGCGAAGACCCCATGGGTTGGGGCGCGGCCCCGTCGGGCGTGTGGACGCGCCACGCCATCTCGCCAGGGAGCGCGTGGGTCGCCTTCGCGGAGTCGACCTCCGAAGACCTCGCGACGCTCCTCAACGATCCTGCGTGCACGCTCGTCGACGCCGCCGACGAGGCCCTCTCCGACGTGCGGCTCGCGCGCGATCTCGAGGACCATTCGACGCCCGCGGTCGACGCGCTCAACCGCGCGCGCGCCGAGGCTCCGCGGC
>JBPOHC010000209.1:0-1713 GCA_052035985.1 Myxococcota bacterium
GGCGCAGCGTGGAGTCACCCCGCGGGTCACCCCGCGCAGTTCGACGACGTCGCAGACCTCGCCTCGTGGGACGGCGTCTGCCACCACGCGGGCGGCGCCACCTTCGCGGCCCTCTCGAACGGTTGGATGCCCCACTTCTCGGGCTCGACCTGTGCGGTCTCCGTGCGTCGCGCCCAGTGCGGCGCGCGCTATGTGAACCCCGTGATCGGCGGCGACTGTCCCGACCCCGGCGTGCTCCGCGTCGGCGCCGACTACTACCTCTCCTGCACGTCGGGAAATGCGCCCGAAGCCTTTCCCATCCGACGTTCGCGCGACCTCGTTCACTGGGAGCGCGTCGGCGCCGTGTTCCCCTCAGGGCGTCGTCCCGCGTGGGCTTCGGGAGATTTCTGGGCGCCCGAGATCCACCGCGTCGGCGCGCGCTTCGTCGCGTACTTCACCGCGCGCAGATCGGGCGGACAGCTCTGCATCGGCGCGGCCTCGGCAGACTCTCCGACGGGCCCCTTCACCGACCTCGGGCGACCGCTGCTCTACGACGCCGCGATGGGACTCATCGACGCCACGATGTACCAACACACCGACGGCGCCCTCTACCTCTACTGGAAGGAAGACGGCAACGCCGTCGGCCGCGGAACGCCCATCCACGGCCAGCGCCTCGCGCCCGACGGACTCTCGCTCACAGGCCCCGCGCCCACGCTCATCACCAACGACCTCTCGTGGGAGGGCGGACTCGTCGAGGCACCGTGGGTCGTCTCCGAGGGCGCGTCGGTCTACCTCTTCTACAGCGCAAACGCCTTCTACGATAGGCGTTACGCGGTAGGCGTCGCGCGCGCACCCTCACCGCTCGGCCCCTTCACGAAGCGCGGCGCGCCCATCGTCGCGACGGGCGGATCGTTCGTCGGCCCCGGTCACGGCTCGGTCATCGACGCGCCTTCGGGCGGTCAGGCGCTCGTCTATCACGCGTGGCGCGAGGGCTTCGTAAACACGCCGGGCGAGGGCCGCGAGGTGCTCGTCGACCGCGTCACGTGGTCGGGCGGATGGCCCACGCTCGCGGGCGCGCCCTCCGACGGACCTCGCGCGAACCCCTAGGAAATCAGGGCGAGCGCGATGGCGCCGACGGCGAGTCCGGCGCCGAGCGTGGCGGCCACGGGGCGTCCCACGGTGGCGCCGCCGACGGAGAGCGCGACGCTCGACTTGACCACCGTGTTGGTGACCGCCGCGAGCATGATGGCCGTCGCCGAGGTGGTGCTCGCGAGGCCGCTGCGGTGCATGTCGACCACCGAGAGCGTGATCGCGTCGACGTCGGTGAGGCCCGCGAGCACCGACGACACGTAGAGCCCCGCCGAGCCTGCGCCGCGCTGCGCGGCCTTCGCGACGAAGAGCACCACGCCGTAGAGCAGCCCGAACGACACGGCCTGCTTCAGTTCGAAGGGGTTGCGCAGCGTGGGCTCGGCGCCCGATCGCGACGTGGCCTCCGACGCCGCGTTGGCCTTGCGATACAGCATGAACGCGACGGCGAAGCCCACGAGCGCCGTGGCCCCGAGCGGCGGCGCGAGCGACGGGAGCAGCGGCCTGTCGACGATCGCCACCACGACGACGAGGCGCGCGAACATCGTCGAGCAGGCCGCGATGATCGCCACGGCGCAGAGCGACGCGATGTCGGGCTCCTTGCGGCCGCGGCCCGAGTACGTGAGCGTCACCGCGGTCGATGAGACG
>JBPOHC010000187.1:0-9144 GCA_052035985.1 Myxococcota bacterium
GCGACGACACCCGCCACGCGTCGCGCCTCTGCGCCGTCGAGCGTGGTGATGTTGTCCGCGAACCAGTGGACCTCGCCGATGAAGCGGACCCTCTTCGCGGCCTCGGCGTCAGGCGCGACGACCCACACCTCGTCGGCGTTCCAGTAGCCGCGCGCCATCTCGGTCACCGTGTTGAGCCACACGGGGGGCTGATGCTCGGCGGCCGTCCCTTCGAGCTTCGTGCGGAGGCGACCGAAGGCCACCGCGCGCCACAGGTCGCGGTGCTTCGAAAGCGAGGCCGCGACGCGGTCCCCGCGAAAGGAGTTGAAGCCCGAACGCGCGAGGATCTCCATGTGGAGGTCCTGCACCGAGGGCGCCTCCGCGGGCGTCACGGCGGTGAGACCGTCGACGTCCCACACCGCGCGGACGACGACTTTCTGCAGCACCTCGACGCGCCGCGCGCCCCAGCGGTCCTTCGCGCGCGCCGCGAGCTTCTCCGCCTGCGCCGCGGTCCTCGTCATCACGTGGAGCGTGTCGGCGTCCCACGCGCCCTCGTGCATGCGCGAGAGAAAGCGCAGCCCGTCGTCTTCGCGCGCGAGGTCACGCGCGCCGTAGGTGCTCTCGCCCTCCCGCAGGAACACCACGCCGAGCACCTCGCCGCGCTTCGCCCGCGCGCCCAGCTCCGCCGCGATCATCGCGCCGTCGAAGCTCGGGGCGCGCGTGCGCTCGACGAGCGCGAGCTGAATCTCCACGAGGCTCCACCTCGCGAGCGCCCCGGTGCGGGTACGCTTCTCTCGCTTCGCCGTCACGGCCCGCGCGATGGCGGCGCCGAGCGCGTCGAGACCGTCGCCCGTCTTCGCGCTCACGGCGATCGCGTCGGGCCACACGGCGGTGAGCCCCGCGCGCTTCGCCTCGTCGACCGCGTCGCACTTCGTCAGCACCGGGATCACCGGCGCGTGCCAGTCGTGACAAGAGCCGTAGATCCATCGATCGAGGCGCCCGCCGAGGCGCTCGGCGTCGGGGTCCGACGCGTCGATGACGTGCACGATCACCTTCGCGGCCTCGAGGCAGCCGAGGAGCGTCGAGAAGCGCTCCCCGTCGAACGCGCGCTCGCTCGACCCGCGCGCGTCACCGGGCACGTCATGCAGCGCGACCTTGACGGCGCCGAAGACCGCGTCGCGCGTCATCACCTCGGCGGACGCGCGGCGTCTCGCCTTCGGCCGGTCGTCGATGACCACGTCGTCGTGACCCCCCGCGTCGCGCACGGACTCGGGCGCGTCGGGCGCGAGCGCTCGCACGAGCGTCGTCACGCCCGCGCGACGAACGCCGACCACCATGACCCCCGGGCGGGGCCTCCGCTGCTGCGCCTTCGCCGACTTCTTGGGGCTCTCTCGGGTGCGCCGGGTAACCATCTTCGGTGGGCGCGGACGGTATCACGTCGCACCGTCGCGACCGCTCCGAGACGCTCACCCGTCAGGCCGACGGCACCGTACGCGCCATTTCCAACGGCTTCACGCTCGCCTTCGCGGGCCCGTGAACGCGCGCAGGGCTCTATCGCCGCGCAGCGGTCGGAGTCGGCGTCGAGGCGGTGATCGCGGCGCGTCGGGGCTCGCCGCCGATCACGGCGTCCGCGTCGGGGCGACGGGGACGCCGCTGCGAACCGACCAGCATTCGGAAGAGGCCAGTCTCCACCACGGGCGTGAGCTCGCCGTACTCCATCGCGTCGCTGTACGGACGAGACACGAGGGCGCGCCGCTCCAACGCGACCGCGTCGGCGACGTCTGCGTCGCACTCACCGCGCGCCCGCAGGAGGTTGCAGTCGAGGGAGCGGTAGTACAGAACGCACGTCCCTTCGCCCACGGCCTCGTCGATGGCCTCGCGGATCGTCCGGTCTCGCGCAGGCACGACGATGGGGCGCGCGAGGGGATACCCGAAGAAGATCCAGCGATCGAGCGGCGGCGTCTCGGTGCTCTGCGGCTGCGACGACACGCGCGCGACGAACGCGCAGTCCGGGTGATTCGCCGTCGCTTCGAGCAGGTGGCGCACCGCGAACTGCTTGTTGCGCGCGAGCAGCAGCCCCTGCTCCCGCTCGCCGGCGACGGCCGTGTGTCGCGCGAGCACCGAGTGACCGGGCGCTCCGGGGACGACGCTGAGCACCCCCGCGACGGCCAGGACCCACGCGGCCGGACGGCGCCACGCGGGGCGCGCCGCGAGCCACGCCTCGGCGTCGCGCGCCCCGAGCGCGGCGAGCACGGTCAGCGGCGCCGTGAGCATCGACACGTAGCGGAAGCGCTCATACGGAGCGTCGTGCGAGGCCTTCTGGTACACGGCCCAGACGGCGAAGACCGTCAGCGGGAGGAGGGCCGTTCGCAGCGGTCGCCGGAGCGCCAGCAGAAGGCCGAGGACCATCGCCACCACGACCGGGATCGGCAGAAAGTCCGCGAGCACCGCCGGCAGCGCCGTGCGCGTGGGCCGCCAGAGCTGGAACGACTGCAGCGCCCATCGGAGGCGGGAGCTGGGATGGACACGGACGAGATCGGCGAGCTGGTCGGCGAGCACCGACGCGACCCACAGCGCGAGGAGGGGCGCCCACCAGCGCGCACTCAGCCAGCCCGCGAAGGCGGCGACCTTGCGCGCGATGACGTCCTCTCGCGTCGCCGTGCGGAAGAGCATCGCGAGCACCGCGGGGCCGCCGATCGCCAGCGTCTCCTCGCGCGTCAGCGCCGCGAGGAACGCCCAGCACGCGACGTTGGCGATCGCCACGAACGCGGTGACGCCGCGGCGAGGCGCGGCCTCGGACTCGAACGTCGCGACCGGCAGGAGCGCCAGAAGGAAGTACGTCGTGAGCAGCTCCGAAGGGAGCTCGGAGCACGCCGCGTTCACCCTGTTGGCGCTCACGGCCCACGCCAGCGTCAGCAACGCCGCGACGAGCCGGTGCGCCACGATGGCCCGCAGCGCGACCGCGAGGAGCACGGTGTTCAGCGCCGCGAGGCTGAGGTTCATGTGGACGACGTCGTACGCGTTCATCGCAGGGCTCGCCTGCATCCGCGAGACGATGCCGTACCAGTTGTGCCCCGCGTGGGTGCCGAGCCCGTACAGGTGGAGGATGCTGCGCTCCGCTCTCCCCTCCTGCATCGCCGTGACCCAGCGCGTCGGGATCGACGACGCGTCGACGCCCCAGCGCGACGTCAACGCGATCGCGAGCGCGAGCAACCCCGCGACGCCGAAGTCCATGCGCGACGCAGGGAATCGACGGACCCACCGGCGCGCCAGCACGAGCCACCCGACGACGCCCAGCGCGTGAACCAGGAGCAGGGCCGTGGCGATCGCGCTCCGCTCCTCCTGGCTCACGGCGCCACCTCACATCGGCCGACAACGACGAGCCGCCCCAACGAGCCCACGAGAGGCGAGATAATTTGCCGCCCTGTGCTGCACATCACCGCGGATAGATTGTCGCATATGGGTGGCAGGAGTGGAATAAATATCAGATAAATGAATGGTTTCGTCTGCGTGACCCGTGTGGATGCTCGGCCGCGGCGCGGGGCGGACCGCCCGCATTCGCGAGCGACATCCTCGCCGCGGTCTTCGTCTCGCAGCGATCGCACCGACGGGTCGCGCGACCGCGCGCCGTACGAGTCGGTCACGGTTGAGCGCCGCGTTTCCCCAGCGGAGCGATCTCACCTATTTCCGTCCGCGGCGAGCTTCCGCAGCGAGCGATTCAGCGCATGCCGACGGGTGCTCGGCGGGTAGCGACGGGGTCGATGGTCGGGAGGTGCCCCCGCGCGAGCGACGCGTCGAGGACGCGGTCACGTCGGCAGCAGCTCGCGCCACGCCGACGCGCGCGATCGCACGCTGGCCGCCACCGCTTCGAAGAGGCTCCGCACGCGGTCGTCGTAGGGGTAGCCGCCGTCCACGAGGTTCAGGAACGAGAGCGACACGCCCTCGACGCGCATGAAGCACTGGGGCGCGTGGCCGAAGTCCACGTCCATCACGAGCTCGGGTTTGTCCGGCGCGCTCCAGCGAAGCTGAAGTCTGGCGGCGTGAACGCGCGCGTCGACGAGGCTCCAGCCCGCGAGCGTCGCGGAGGGCGCGAGTTCGAGCAGCGCCCGCAACGACGAGACGAGGCTCCCGTCGGGGCCGCTCCAGTCGTCGGCGGCCGCGGGGTCGAGCTCGCGGCGGTGCTCGCCGCGGCTGAGCCCTGCGTCGCGCAGCAGGCGCCCGTAGTGGTGGGCGGTCTTCGCTTGAAAGGCCGTGCCCAGAAGAAAGTTGTCTCGCACCTCGGAGGCCGCCTCGCCGCTGCGGAGCAGCTCGCCCGAGTACCAGTACTCGAAGCCCGCGATGGCGCGGCTGAGCTGCGCCTCGGAGTCGGCGCACCACGCGGCGCACACGTCCTCGCTCCACCCGTCACTGTTGAGCACGTCGGCGAGCTCGATCGCGCGGTTCACCGCCACGGCGGTGCCCACCGAGTACACGGGGTCGGCGAAGCCGAAGGCGTCGGCCAGGAGGATGTAGTCCATCGTCGCCGCGGTGCCGCAGCGTCGCGCGAAGCCCTCGCGGGTGTGAACGCGGTTGAAGGGCGACGTGGCGTCTTCGGGGCGCTCCGCGAGGGTGTAGTTCGGCGCGTGCCGGGTCATCGCGATCTCGCGGTAGCGCGCGCGCGACACGGGGCCGTGCCGCGACACCACGCCGAAGCTCAGTCGCGTCGAGTGAAAGAGCGGGATCTGCCAGGTCCAGAGCCCGTCGTCCTCCTTCGTGAGGATCGTGGTGCGCGACGGCGACCATCCCTCGATCTCGTCGCTCTCGAGCACGCTGCGTCGGAGGGCGTCGTACCGGAGGTACTTTCGTCCACGGGCGGCGATGTCGTCGCGAAAGCGCGCGTCGTCGTTGTCGACGACGTCGAAGTACCCCCACGTCGCCCACACGGGCCAGAGCGCCTTCACGTCACCGATCGCGCTGCCGACCACCATCGCCGGCCCCGAGCAGTCGATGATCTGCCCCTCGACCTCGTAGGTCTGCCGGTCGGTGCGCACGCGGTGGCGGGCCAGGTCGACCTCGAGCACGCGCTCCTGCGCGATGTCGATGGACCACGCGCTTCGCATGAGCTGCTCGATCTCGGAGCGGGCGACGTGCATCGCCACGCCGGCCTCCTCGGGCGGCAACGGGAACGACGCGACGCTGTCGTCGCTCACGAAGGTGGTGCCGTACTTCGGCGAGTACGAGGGCAGCGCCTCGAGGGCCGGGAGCAGCGCGCGCATCACCGGGTGGTGAAACTGCTCGGGCACCACCGACTCGCCGATCTTGTAGCCGCCGGGGTTCTGATCGATCAGCACCGCGCGATCGGACTTCAGCAGACGACGCAACACGAGCCCGGCCATGCCGGCGCCGATGAGCAGATGGTCGACCTTCATGGCCTCTCCGTTTGAGCGCCGACGGGAGCAGCAGACGCGCTCCGATTCAGCGCCGCGTTGGATGAGACGGCGCACCGGAGAGATCCGTCAAGTCGCGAGGAGACGCGGTGACGTACCCGTAGACGCAGGCCGTCGCGGTGCGCGGTTGATACGCCCAGTCTTCGCGCCTCCCACGCACGCCGGGAATGATCTCCTCGTATCCGTGGCGCCGTCATCGCTCGCGCGAGTCAGGCTGCGCGCAGCCCGCGACGACGCACGAGCGCCACGAAGGCTCCCGCCGCGACGAGCGACAGCGTGTACGCGAGGCCGCTCTCGACGTCGTGTTCGCCGCCCGCCCGCACCGACGGGCGCCCGTGCCACACGATGGCCGCGACCGCGTCGCTCCCGGGCAGCGCGCCGACGAGCATGAGCGCCGCGTTCCAACCGCCGTGAAAGCCCACGGGCGCCGCGTAGGAGCGACGCGTGGGGCCGAAGAACATCGCGATCGTGAGGGCCCCGAACAGCGCGACGTTGAGCAGGTAGATCGGCGCGTGCGAGACCGTGGCGTGCGTCGCCACGAAGAGCGCGAGCGTGAGCGCCGAGGGGCCGATCGACCGCTCCGACGGACCGCGCGCCGCGAGGCCGAGGCTCTGCAACCCGAGCTGCTGAAAGGCGGCGTTCACCACCGACGCCGCGATCGTGAGGGCGATCGCCGCGGGGGAGAGCCCCTTCCACCATCGGAGCGTCCCGAGGCCCGCGCGCGAGAGCGCAGCCATCAGCGCCATGACGCACACGAACGCCCCCACCGTCGCGAGGGCCAGCTCGACCGCCGCGCGCCCGTCGACGCGCAGCCCCGCGGCGTCGCGGTCGAGCCCCTTCGTTCGCGAGAGCACCGCGCCGCACGCCGCCGCGAGCGCGAGCGCGAGCGCGACGCCGAGCCCGAGCCCCGGCGCACTCACCATGAACGCGTAGCCGCGCGCGAAGAGGAGGGCCATCGCAGCCCCGTTCAGTACGACCACGCAGCCGAACACCGCCGCGACAGGCCACACCCGGGTGACAAGGAGAGCGCGCACGACCCGGATTCTATCCCGTGTCGTCGCAGCGGTGGAGGGCTGCGGTAGCATCGCGGCCTCGATGCGCGCTCGACGCTTCTGGGTGATCTTCTCGTGGGTCGCGCTCGTGACCTCTCCCGTGGTCGGACAGGAGCGACCGCGCGACGACGCAGCGCTCGCGACGCTCTGCATGGTCGAGTGGTCGATCGGGCCGGTCTGGGCGGGCGAGCGACTCGGGTGCCCGCCCGTGGTGCAGCCCCTCGACGCGCCGAACCGCCCCTGTCGCACGCGATACTCGACCGGCGTCGGAACGAGCGAAGAGGCGCGCCTCCGCTACGACGCCGCGGGTCGCCTCCGCGAGGTCGAGCACGTCGGTCGCGGCCGCGTCACCTACGTCTACGACGCCGAAGGACGGCTCACCACGCGCACGCACCACGCGACCGGATACGCGCCCACGACGACGTCGTTCGCGTACGCGCGAGGCGCGATCACCGACGACACGACCACTTCGACCGAGCGGCACCGCTGGCTGCTCGAAGGGGGCCGCATGGTCTCGGCGGAGTACGTGAACGGCGTCCCCGACGCGCCGCCGATGTCGGTCTCCCGCTGGGTCT
This sequence comes from Myxococcota bacterium, assembly GCA_052035985.1. Taxonomy (GTDB): domain Bacteria; phylum Myxococcota_A; class Polyangia; order Polyangiales; genus CAISKJ01. Next base: position 7,033 of record JBPOHC010000187.1, read on the forward strand.
ACGAGCGCGAGCGCTTCGTCGGTGTCGACACGGTGCTCTGTCGCACGCCGCCTCGCGATGGCGCGCGGTGTGATCCCTCGGGCCCGGTCGACCGCAGCCGGGTCACGCGCGATGGGGCCGGGCGCATCAGTCGCCGGACCAACGGTGACATCACCGACCTCTACACCTACGACGCGCGCGGTCGCGTGATTCGAATCCGGAGCGCGTCCGCGCGGTTCCGCGACCAGATGCTCGTCGACTACGTGTGCCCCGACGCGTGATCGTCGCTGACACCAAAGACGATGGCGCCATGAGCTACAGCGTCACCAGATGCGGAGCGCCACGTAGAGCATGCGCTGCGCTGAAGCGCAGCGTGGGGCCGCCCGCGCGCGAGAGAGGAGGCCAGATGCGCGGCGTCGGAGACCGGGGCCGCGAGCAAGGGGGCGTCCTCACCGGGCGTTCGCGAAGACCACCGCGTCCATCGCGCTCATCGTTGCTCTCATCTCGCGCGAGAGCCTATGGAGAAGGGCGTCTCGCTGGATCGAGGATGCGAAGGAGGGGCTCGCGTGTCGCGCTCCGGTGTTCGGCGCCGCTTGAGGCGGAGCGCCGCGCCCCGCGAGGACTACGTGACCCCGCGGAGACGAGGCTACAGCGCGTCGACCTCGAGCGCGCGCGCCGCCGCGTCGAGCGCGGCGCGCACCGCGGCCTTGCCGTATCGCGCGAGGGCGTCGTGGTAGGCGGGCTCCTCGCGAGAGACGTCTTGCACGACGCGACGCGCGAGCAGCGACCCGAGCGCTTCTCCGGCGCCGACTCCGCGCCCTGACTCGCGCAGGTGTTGGAGCGCGTGTCGCGCTCGCTCGACGGTCACCACGCGCGCGGCGAAGGCCTCGAGGCTCTCTCCGCCCGCCGGAGCGTCGAGGGATTCGCGTCGACGCGGGTGCTTGTGCTTCGCCACGAGCAGCCGACCCGCCCCGTCGAGCAGCACCGGATCGCTCCAGATGACCACGCCCTCGTGCGTCGTGTCGACGTGCGAGGGAGCGGCGCATCGCGACGTCGCGTGCTCCGACGGTCGATCGAGCAGCGCGTCGAAGCGTTCGGCGTCAGGCGGGCCATCGTAGAGGCACGGGGCCACCGGCAGCCGCGCGCGCTCGCCGATCTCGCGCAGCGAAGGAACGCGTCGCACACGGCCGTCCTCCCCGATGAGCTCGAGCGGGCGCGAGAGGCCGACCCACGCGCCTCCCACGGTCGCCGCGAAGAGCACGAGGTGGGCGCGCGGGCCGTAGATGAAGCCCGTCGATTGAATCCCACGCCCGCAGGTCTCGCCATAGAGCACGAGGTCGCCGTGCAGGTCGCTCACCAGTGAGAGGAGCGCGCGCACGCGCGCGGCATCGTCGCAGAGAGACTGACGCAGCGCGGGCTGACAGAAGTCGCGATCACCTTCGAGCAGCACGCGCCCACCGATCACGAGCTCGTCGGCGCAGAGCGCGCCGCGAGGGACGCCGACGCGCGTGTTGGCGCCGTCGATCTTCTCCATGCAGACGACGCGTCGCGCGTGGTGAACGGGGTCGGCCTCGCGCCGATACGCGGGGATACTCGGAAACGCAGCTGGAAAGAACGTCACGGTTGCACCTCATGGGCAGACAGATCAGGGCCGATGCGAGGGCGCGCGGCGCCGCTCGCGGTGATCGCGTCGGAGGTGTCGGCGTCGTGGCGTGGGCCGTGCGCGACGGGTCCGCGACGCTCGTGACGAGCGCGCGATGGCTCCCCGTGTGGTGCGCTACGGCGTCGCCCGCGTGACGCCGACCCGATCAGTTCATGGGCGCGACGGTATCACACGGCGCGGCCGTCGCGACGCTGCCCACACCCACCCGCCGACGTCACGCGTGACGAACGCGAGCTCGTCGACGACGTGTGCCCCGACTCGTGATCGTCGGTGACGCCAAAGACTATGGCGCCATAAGGTACAGTGTCACCGGAATTAACGGCCCTCGCACGGATCACTTCGCGAGCTTGCCGAGGAGCGTGGCGGCCCATGTTTGCAGGGCTTCGAGCTCCTTTCTGGCAGCGGCGCGGGCCTCGTCGTCGCCGTCGCGGAGTGCGCTCACGGCGCGGCGTTGCCACTGGCCTCGGGTG
>JBPOHC010000689.1:0-3493 GCA_052035985.1 Myxococcota bacterium
TCATCCCCGGGAGCTTCTTCAGCCGCTTGATCTCCGCGTCGATGACGGCTTTTTGAAGGCAGGGGATGCACGGGTCGCCGACCTTCGCGCCGTCGCGGTAGTAGGCGTCGCGCTTCTTCCTCCGGAGCGCCTCGAGCGCGTCGAGGATCTCCTTCATGTGCTGGTCGAAGCCGCGACGGTCGGCGTGTTCGAGCTGCCACTGGAGCCGCTGACGGAGCGCCTGCTCCTCGTCGAGCGCGCGGATCGCATCGTTCACGTCGCCGTAGACCTTGAGCGCCTTGTCAGGCTCGAGGCCGTTGTTGACGCCCTTCTCGAACACGTCGAACTTGAGAGATCGGAGCGCGGCGACGCGCTGCTTCGTCAGGGCGAGGTTCCGCTCGTTGGCCTCGCGCATCGCCGGCGTGTCGGCGCGCGGCACGGGGATCGGATAGATGGTGGGCACGTCAGGGCTCCCCTTCGAGCCCCTGCAAACGAAGCTCGACAGCCTCGATGCGGGTCTCCTCGTCTTCGTCGGTCACCCCGAGCATCTCGATGGCCCACGGGTGCTCCTCGGCGAGGCTGGTCTCGACGCCGAGGTCGGCGTTCCACGCGACGAAGCGGCGGAGGTTCTCTTCGCGGGTGATGTCGAGCGTGACGGCTGAATTGAGGAGCCCCCTCACCCAGGGCTCGAAGCCTTCACGGAGCGCGAACCAGACCTCGGGGTACTCCGCGGCGGTGGCCGCGGTGATGCGCGCGACGACCCGTTCGAAGGTCTCGTCGGCGATGGCGTTCATCTGCGCGGTGCGAATCGTCCACATGGGCTGTTGCTACCGGGTCGATCCTCCGTCGAGGTCGACGGGCTCGGGTTCGCGCTGCGAGGGCGTGAAGCGGAGGGCGCTCGCGGGCGCCTCTCCCTCGACGACGAAGGCGCGCACGGGACCGTGAAAGGTCTCGCGCTCGGCGGGCGTGCACGTGGGCAGATACGCGCGCATCACGCGCGGGTCGTACCAGCGGAAGAGCATCCGTCGCCCGTCCTCGGCCTGCACCCTGAGGAAGCGTCGCATGTGCCGACGCAGGTCTTCGAAGCTCACGTCTGCGCGCGCGAAGACGCCCCACGCGTCACCGCGCGCATCGCCGAGGAGCACGTCCCACAGCGGCGACGACGGCGGGAGCGACGCGAGGTAGGGCGCCACCTCGGCGAGCTCCTGCGCCTTCCATCCCTCGTAGAGTGACTGATGGCGCGCGCCCGAAGCTACAAGCGACGGGAGCACACGCGGGCTGCGCGCGGCGTCGAGCACCGCGAACCACGCGCCATCGCCGTCGTATCGATCGAACCAGTCGCGCGCGCTCACGAGCTCCGCCGCTCCGAGGGGCACTCTTCGACGAGGGGTGTCCCGCGCCTCGCGGCCTCGCGCATCGAGGCTCCCTGATCGGGCGCGGCGCGCCACGCGTCGTCGGCGCGCGGGCACTCCTCGGTGAAGGCCGACCCGCGCCTCGCGGCCTCGCGGATCACCGCGTGCTGCGCCGAAGAGCCGATGAACACCGTGGCGCAGCCTTCGACGATCACGCCGCCGTGATCGAGGGGATCGCCGATGCGCGCGGCCATGCGATCGCCCACGTACACCGTCGGCTCGCCCATCACGATCTCGTCGCGCGCGCCGCCGCAGTCGGCGCGATCACCGACGCGCGCCGCTCGCTCGCCGCCGATGATCACGGTCTCGCACCCCCGCGGGACGATCGGCCCGTCGGGGTGCTTCGGACACTCGTGTCGGTCACCAACTCGCGCGGCTGCGGGCATCAGGGGCGGCGATGCAAGCACGGTCCCGCGAAGACCGTCAACGCGGCGCGCTCGGGGGCGTGAGCGACGCGGTGGTCTCAGAGCCCGAGGTGGCCGGACGCGCCGCGATGGCGGTCTCTTCGCAGCCCGGCTCGACGGGCGGCGGCGGCGCACGCAGCGGCTCGGGCTCGGGCACCAGCACGCCAGGATCGAACGCGGCCATCACCGCGTGCCCCGACATGTCGTCGGGCGGCCTGAGCCCGAGCGCGAGCATCACCGTCGCGGCCGTGTCGGTGGTGCGCATGGGGTCTTCGAACTCGCCGCGGCGGACGCCCGGTCCCCACGCGATCCACGGGATGTGTCGGTCGACGGGGGTCCCGGTGCTGTGCGCGCGACCGTGGCCGCCGTGGTCGGCCGTCACGACGAGCAGCGTGCGGTCGGTGCGAGCCTCGACGGCGCGGAGCACGGTCGAGAGACACCGATCGGCGCGGCGGATGGCGCGGAGGTAGCGCGCGCCCATCCAGCCGTTCTGGTGTCCCGCCACGTCGGGCTCGCCGAAGTGCACGAAGGTGAGCCCGTTGCCCGCGTGACCGAGATAGTCCGCGGCGGCGGTCGAGACGCGCTCGCACTGGTGCCCCGCGAGCGACCACACGTCGAGCGAGCCGGGGAGCGCGATGTGCCGGAGCTTGATCTTCGCGACGAACATCGCCGACGCCATCCCCGCCTGATGCACGAGCTGGAGCGACGTGCGCCCGCGGAGAAACCCCCTGCGCGGACGCCACTCGTCGAAGTCCATCCCGTGCACGCTGACCTCGACGCCCGAGAGCATCGAGGAGTGCGACGGCAGCGTCGACGAGTGCTCGACGGTCTCGGCCCGCAGCGCATAGGCCCCCTCGGCGCGGAGGCGGTGAAGGGTCGGCGCGTTGGCGCGCTCCATCCCGTCGGGGCGCATGCCGTCGAAGCTCACGATGACGACGTGGTCGTAGGGGCGCTCGGGTCGCGCAGGGCGCGGCGGCGGAGGCGGCGGCCGCGGCGCGCAGTGACGCACGGGCGGAGGCGCTGGCGGAGGCGCGCTCGCGCACGCAGACGAGAGCGCGAAGAGGGCGAGGAGCGAGAGGCGCCGGGAGGCGGTGACGGCGAAGTCATCTCCGATTCCGTGCCCGGTGCGTTCGATCATGGAGCCGCATTTCGCGTGCATCGCGCCGCCGGGTCAATGCCCCCATGGTCTGCGGAATCCCCTATGATTTCAGCCCCGCGGGATCTTTCCTCGCGACGCCCGACTGCGCGTCACGGGTGCGAGCATCGCTCGCTCGATCACTTCGCGGACTTCTTCGCGGACTTCTTCGCGCGCGGGCGCTTCGCGGCGGGCGTCGGCGCCTCGGTCGCGAGCCTCACGAGATAGATCTCGTCGCCCTCCTCTTTGCCCGCGAGCACAACGTCTGCGCGGGTCGGTTCGTCTTCGATCTCGGTGACGGTGAAGCGCTCTCCGTCGAGGCTCGCGAGCTCGTCACCTGGCGCAAGTGGCTTCTCTACCAGCACTTCGAAGCGCGCGTAGACCACCACGCCGGGCGGCAGGTCGTGCCCCCGATCGAGCCTCCACCGGAGCTCTGAGTTCTGCGTGGCCGCCGCGTCGAGGCACACCGCGCCCGCATCTTCGTCGAGCCCCGCAGCGAACGCCTTCCACGCGTCGAGGTCTTCGCTGAGGTCCGCGGCCATCGACTCGACGATCGCGTCGTG
>JBPOHC010000246.1:0-20992 GCA_052035985.1 Myxococcota bacterium
GCTCGATGACGTCGTCGACGCGCAGAGGCTCCGTCGTGAGCTGCACCTCGGGCGTCACCTTCGCCCATCGCGGCGCTCGCTCTTGCAGCAGCCCCGTGAACGGCGGATGCCATGCGGTCTTCTTCGCGCTCATCGCGAGCGGCCTGTGCGCCCGCTGTGCCGCGCTTGATTTTTCGAGCGTTCGTGACGTGGGGGGTGGCGGAAAGGGTGGCGGACAGGGTGGCGGAGGGGTGGCGGGCCGCCACCTCGCGGCGTGCGAGAAGACGGCTGCGCCTGGCGTCAGCGGGTCGCTCGACGCCTCTCAGCGGGGATCGGATCGGGCTGATGCGCGGCGAGGTCCTCAAGCGCGGTATCTCGCCAGCAGGACTCCCCGCGAGAGGAGTGCACACCTCGTGGGATCAAGACCGCGCAGCAGCGCTTCGTGTCGCGTGCGTCGCCCGTGTTCGCGGTCATCTTGTGCGGCTCCTCGACGGGATCGAAGCCGAGCGTCTGCGCGAGCGTGATCCGCGCTTCTCGCTCGTTCGCCGCAGTGGGCTCGAAGCCAGCGATCACCCACGCCTCCGACTCCGGGCGCGCCACCGCGAGGAGCATCGGGATGTCCTCCACGCGCGCACGCTCCACCCCAGAGAGCATGTCAGCCCGCAGGCCGGGCGTGCGGTCGGTGTCGCGGCACATCACCAACACATCCGGACGCGGCGTGAGCATCGCCGCCGCGTGTGCCGTTCGGTATGCCTCGAAGGCGCCGCCCGACATGCCGAGCCCGTGCGTGCGCAGTCCGAGACGCTGCGCGAGGTCCTTCATCCCGCCCCACGTGACATATCCCGTCGAGGCATCCAGGCCGCTCCATTGGCGCTGAGAATCACGGGTGACCACGTCGTGCCAGAGATCCGCCAGCCAGCCCGGGCCGCGCTCGATCACCACGCGGTCGCACAGGTCGCGCGCCAGCGTCATGCCGAGAACGTCTTCGGCCACCACCAGGACGCGCAGCGTCACCGGGTCACCCAGGCGTCGCCTTCGGTCATCCAGAGCTCGCCCGAGGAGAGCATCTGTCGGAGCCGCGCATCGGGGAAGTCACCGAGCCGCTTCGCGTGGATCACGCCCCTCGCGTTGCGCCCCATCACCACGACCTCTTCGGGCGTGAGGGCGTCTACGAGGTAGGGCGAGTGCGACGTCGCCAGGATCTGAAGCTCCGGCGACTCTGCCAGCGCTGCGCGGAGCGCCGCGATGAGGTCCCGCTGCGCACGAGGGTGGAGCGCGCGGTCGATGTCATCGAGGAGGACCACCTCCGTCGGCGTCACCACGCGGCCGTCGACGATCCCTTCGCGGCGTTCGAGGGTCTCCAGCGCCGTGAAGATGCCGAGGGCGAGGAGTGTTCCTTCGCTCACCTGCGCCGCGGGGATGTGCGGCGCGTCCGTGAAGGAGAACAGCAGCGCGTCGTGGATCGACGTGACCTTCTCGGTGATCTGCACCTGCTGCCGCTCGACCTGGATCGCCCGGAAGACGTCCTCCGTCTTCGGCACCCGCTGAAAGGACACCTCGCGCACGATCGGAACCACCGCACGCAATCGTTCGACGATGCGCCGGAAGCGCTCGCCGTCGGTCAGGAGCAGGTGCGCCAGCACCGACGCGAGCCCCTGTCCCTGAGGGCCGAGCGTCGGCTGCGACGACCGTGGCGTCGAAGAGGCTGCGAGGGTGCGTGCGTCCAGTGAGAGCACCGCCACGTTGGGGCGACGGCCCATCGCGCCGTCGTCGTCCGCAACGTCGCGCTGCACGGCGCGCAAGACGTCGCCCTGTTGGGGCGTGTACTCGGCGCGCAGCGTGTGGCGCTTGCCCCCCGAGCGATGCACGAGCTCGTAGCGCAGCGAGGTGGCGCCGCGGCGAAGCGTGTCGAGCGGCAGGGTGTCGGTCATCCCTCCCCACACGTCGCGAACGAGCTCCAGCGCGCTGGTCTTTCCGCTCGCGTTCTCCCCCACGAGCACCGTGAGGCGGGCGCAGGGGATCGTCGTGTCGGTGTGACCCTTGTAGTTCTGGAGTGAGATCGTCTCGATCACAGCCGCGACGCTATCACGCGCTCCCGACGCTCGGATCGAGGGAGAACGCGTCAGCCGCCTTGGCGGTGCTCGCCGTTCTGGCAGCCCCTCGCGCAGTCGCGTGTTGGTACGGAGCGCGCCGAACGAAGGGGCAGCCATACGGAAGACCACATCCGGCCGTGCGCGCGTCGTCGCGCGCCGCTCAGCGCGCTCTTCGCGCGCGTACTTCGCGCTGCACGTCGTCGGGCAGCGTCGCGATGTAGTCGTCGGAGAGCGCGCGCAGCACCTCCACGGGGAGGGCCAACGCGACGTGTTCGGGCGCGAGCCCCGCGAGCCGCTGTTCTGCCGACAGCCCCATCATCTTCTCTTCGGGGGTGAGCCCGTCGAGCATGAAGTCGACGAAGTCCTCGTCGCCTTCGAGCTCTGGCGTTGCCTGCGTGCTCATCGCGTCGCTCTGCTTGCTTTGATGCTGCCTCATCCACCGTTGCGCTGTCAGCGTGCGCACCCGTCGCCCCGCGAAGGCGCGCAACACGTCGTCCTCGCGCTCGGCCACCGCGCCGAGGTCGAAGATCACCAGCGGGAGCAGTCCGCGGTCGACGAAATGTCATCCCGTACGCGGGGTGATCGCGGAAGGGCGCCTGCGCAGGCTCGACGCTGCGGGCCATTGGAGGCCCCATCCTCTTCGTCGCTGCGCAGGTGCTCGCGCTCCCCAAGGCGTTCCGAGCGTGCCTCGCCGCGTATGCGAGCGCCCCCCGCGAGAGCGACGCACGCGGTTTCGCGAGGCCGTGGGCTGTCGTAACGTGTGCCGCATGACGCAGAGTGGGCGCACTCGCACGGGCCGCGGCCAGTTTCGTCCCGACCAGCTTCACGCCGGTGATGCCGATGGGCTCTCGGAGGGGCACGCGATCTGTTGCGCGCCCTCGGGCGTCGACGCGGGCTTTCAACCCGGTCCGCTCACGATGCGCGCGCCCGACGTGGCGCAGGAGATGTCTCCGAGCGCTCTGGTCGGGTGCATGGCGTCCCCCCGCTCGCCATCGAGTGCGCGAGCGTCGGCCAGGACGAGCACGAGATCCGCGAGAGGATCGACGACCCCCTGCGGGCGGTCGCTGGCGAAGACGCCGCGCGTTCTCGACGTCGAGGGCGAGTAAGGTCGCCCCTCTCTGCGCACGACGGAGCCATCGTGAAAGCGCGCACACACCACTATCAGTTCGCGTACCAGTTTCTCCCCTCCACCCTCTGGACGCAGGCGGGGAAGCGCACGCTCGTGCTCGCCCTGGGCGGCGAGGCGAACGCGCTGCTGCGCTCCCTCTGGAACCAGCTCGGGCGCGAGCTGCCTCCCGAGGCCCAGCTCCCGCCCGACGGTCTCTCGTGCTCGGTGCACGACGCGGGCGGCGGGCTCGCGACGCTGCTCGTCGTGATGCCGACGGCGCGCATCCAACCCGAGGCCATCGCGGTGGCGATGCTGGTCGAGCCGCGCACGGGCGAGTTGCTCCGCTACGTGACGCTCGAACACACGCAGCCCGACGCCCTCCCCATACTCGGCGAGCGGCTCCGCGGCGGTCGGAGGAACCTCGGCGACGGCCCCGCGGACGCCCACGGGTTCCTCGCGTTCGTGCGCGGACTCGTGACGCAGATGAGCGCCGACGTCGCCCGCGGAGACGAGGCGATCGGGGCGGCGCACGCGGCGTGGCAGCGCGGTGATCTCCGCGAGGCGAGCGCCCAGGTGTTGCACGCCTGCGCGGCCTTCGACGCGGGCTTCGCCGACGAGCGGCTGATGGAGGCCCTCGCCCTCCTCGGCGACGCTCGCCTCGCGGACCCCGCGCCCTACCGCGCGCAGGCGGTGTGGCTCGGCTTCGCCCGCACGGTGTCCTTCGAGGCCGCCCTCCGCGCGACGGCCGCGCTCCGCGAGGTGATCGGCGTGAAGGGGCCGCGGTCGGGCGTGGTCGCGTCGGCGCTATCGTTCAAGCTCAAGCTCTGCGCGGAGGGGGATCCGCGCGCCGAGGCGTGGCAGCGCGAGGTCGGGCGCATGGTCTTCGAGAGCGCGCCCGCGGGCGTGACCCACGACGCGTTCAACGCCTGGATCGACGCCCACGCGATCGGTGACTTCGGCCGCTGCTTCACGGCCTGCGGCGAGGTGGTCGACGCGACCAGGCAGGGGCGTCCGTGGGCCTTCAGCCTCACGCGCGTCGGACTGCCCGAGGCGTTCTCCTGCGTGCCGTGGAATTCACGCTCCAGAGGTGTCAGAGCTGCCAGATCTCGGCGCTGCGCGCGGCGACCTGCGCACGGCAGCGCGCGAAGTCTTCGTGCCCGCGGAGCCCGTGGAGCAGCGGGCACCAGTCGACCCACTCCAGGTCGACGAGCGTCGCCGCGGCGCCCTCGCGGAGCTGCTCCATCGCGCGCTCCCACGCGCCTCGGGCGCAGAGCACCTCGCAGCAGAGCTGACGGAGCTGCGCGCGCTGCTTGGGCGACGCGTGCGCCCCCATCGCGTCGGTGAACGCCGCCACCGCGGCCTCGGTCTCGGCCGCGCCCGCCGCGGCCCGCGCGTACACCTTCATCAGCGGCACGACCGCGAGGTTCGCGCGCTCGAACTCCCGCAGCCCGCGGCGCGTCAGCTCGGGGTCGCGCCTCCACACGCCAGCACGCGCCATCAGGTGACCCACGAGGTGCTCCGTGGCGGGCATCCGCGCGAGGCGCGCGATCGTGGACTCGGCCGCGTCGGGGTCGCCGTACAGCACGCGCCAACGGGCCTGCTCGAACAGCGCGCGAGGGAGGCGCGCGTCGAGCGCCAGCGCCAGGTCGAGGCGCTCAAGCCCGAGCTGCGAGCGCCCCGCCTCGAGCTGCAGCGAGCCCAGCACCTGGTGGGCCTCGGGCATCATCGGCGCGCGCGAGAGGGCCGCGCGAATGGCCGCCACGGCGTCGCGGTAGCGCCCGAGCTGCGACGCGAGGTGCGCCCTCGCGAAGTGCGTCTCCGCCGCGTCGGGGGCGAGCTCCACGCTCCGCGCGATGGAGGTCTGCGCCTCGTCGTACCAGTCCCTCGGTCCCGCTGCGGCGCGCAGCAGCGACCACCCCCGCACGCACGCCATGGCCCTCGCCGTGTGCGCCGGTCCGAACGACGGCGCGGCGGAGAGCACCTCGTCGAGCAGCGCAACGGCGTCGTCGGGGTCGTTGATCCCTCCCTCGCGCACGAGCCTCCGCGCGACGAAGTATTTCTCCAGCGCCGCCTGCGGGAGGTTCCCTCCCTCCGCGACGCTCTGCGCCGCCACGCGCAGCGGCTCCGAGAGGCGCCAGGCGAGCGCGCCCTCGGGGCCGCGCGACGGGTCGAGCGGGATGTCGAAATCCTCGGACCAGCGCGCGACCCCCGTGGCGCCGTCGCGCAATCGCACCTTCACCATCGCGCGATCGGCGGAGCCCGACACGCGCCCGTCGACCACCAGCAGCGCGCCGCGGCCCGCGAGCCTCGTGTGCGCGAGCGACCCCGTGCGCGCACGCAGCGAGCCCGTGTGTCGGAGGGCCGACGCGAGCTCCTCGGGCACCAGCGCCGCGAGGGCCTCGGTCTCGGGTGACCCGTGGGATTCGAAGGGCGCCACCACCACCTGCGCGGGAGCCCCCACGTCTCGCGGCGGAAGCTCCGCGGGGACCGTCTTCGAACGCAGCGCCGCGGAGAGCGCGCGGGCGTCGGCGAAGCGTCCCGCGGGGTCTCGCGCGAGGCACCGTCGCACGGTCATCGCGAGGGCCGCGGGCACGGGGGCGAAGCGCGCGGGGTCGGGGGCGTCTTCGCGCAGCCGCCGCACCGAGGCCACGACGTCGCTCGCGTCGTCGAAGGGCGCGCGCCCCGTGAGGAGCTCGAACAGCACGAGCCCCAACGCGTAGAGGTCGACGCGCGCGTCTCCGCCGGCTCCGGCGATCTGTTCGGGCGCGAGGTAGCGCCCCGCGCCGAGCGCGTGCTGCACGCCCCGCGCGGCCTCTTCGAGGGTGTACGCCGTCCCGATGCTTCGAAGCCTCGCGTGACCGTCACCGTCGAGGAGCACGGTCGACGGCATGAGCGCCCCATGCACCACGCGGTGATCGTGGAGGCGCGCGAGCACGTCGGCGAGCTCGACCCCCAGCCGCGCGACCTCTCCCGCCGGGAGGCGCCCGCGAGCCTTCAGCGCGTCGTGGAGGGGGGTGCCTCCGAGGAGCTCCATGGTGACGAAATGGACGCCCGCGTCGGAGCCCACGGTGAGCGCGCGCGGCAGCGCCGGGTGCTCGATGTGCCGCGCGAACCACACCTCGCGGCGGTACTGCGCGAGGAGGGCCCCGGCGTGGGCGGCATCATCAGGGACGACACGGATGCTCAACGGCGCGTCGAGGGCGCGGTCGCGGGCGTTCCAGGTGAGGTCGACGGCGCCCTGCGCGACCAGCGCCTCGAGGGCGTACGTGCCCGCGATGACCTGTCCAGGACGCAGCCGCTGGGCGAGGCGAGCGAGGCTCGTGGCGGGAGATCGATCGACGAGAGTCGGGGGCGCGGTCATCAGCGCGGGAGGGTACTCGACGGGACGTCCCGTGGGGGCGCTCCCCCGGCGCTGGAGCGGAGATCTGTGCCCGACGCCCGACGCGATGACGCCGCGCTCGACACCCGCATGCACGCCCGTGTCGAGGACCACCACTTCGGCGGGCCGCCAGGGGTCCTGCCCCGCGAGGCCCGCGAGCTCCGACACCTCGAGCGGCTCGCCGACCCCGACGTTGCCCTGCCCCGCGAGGAACACCGCGGTCACGGTGATGAAGTGCGGTCCGTCGATCCGGCCGGCGACGATCGTGTCGGCGTAGAGGCACATGCGCTCCAGACCCGGGCGATAGATGTTGTCGGCGCGCGGGCGCGGCGGCGAGGCCGAGGGAGAAGAGCGCGGCGAGGAGCGCGAGGACGTGTCGCATGCTGGGCTCTCTGTGGGCTATTGCATGAGCGAGCGCATCACGAAGACGAGGAGCGCGGCGTATCGGCGGGCCTCTGCGGTGGTGGGGGTCGAACGGTACTGTGGGGTGACCTCGCCCGCGGAGATGACCCCGTCGGGCGCCACGGTGATCTCCGCGGCCCCGTCCGGTGCAGCGACGGTGCGAACCTCGACGCGCGGGCGACAGGGCGCGCTCGTCGGGCGAGGGGGTGACGATGGGGGCGGGCGGCGGGGTGGCGACGGGGGGTGGCGGGCGGTGGAGGGGCGCGGGCTGGCGTCGACGGGCAGGCGCGTTGGACGCCTTCTCCGTCGGCGGTGCATCGCGAGAGAACTACTCGCGCGGGGCGGCCATCACGAAGCGCACGTCGCTCCAGTGGCCGTTCGTCCAGCTGGCGTCGTACACGCCGTGCTGCGGTCCTGCGGGGGCGAGCATCCAGCCCTCGTCGCCGTAGAGGAGGACGCGAAAGCCCTCGGGGGTCGCCACCACGCGCTGCACCCACGCGCCGCGCGTCGTCGTGGCGAGGGTCTCGGTGGGCCCCCATCCCGCGGCCGTACGGAGCCGACAGCGCACCTCCATCCCGAGCGTCGGGTCGGGCATCGCGCCGCGCGTGTTCGACGACGGAACGCCCGTGAGCGTGTTGAAGCACACCATGGTGTCTCCGCCGAGGCGCACGGCGGCGGCGGGCGGGAGGTTCCAGCCCGCGTCGGCGACGAGCTCGCTGCGGCTCGCGTCGAGGGTGTACCGCAGCGCGCGGCGCCCCACCGCGTCGGCGAGCACGCCCTGAAGACGGTGCTGCATGTCACCCTCGATGCCGACCTCGAGGGTGGGCGTCGTGGTGTCGAGCGAGAACATGGGCTCTCCGCCCTGCGGCGCGAGCCCTTCGGGCGGCGAGGCGGCCACGAGGTCGTTGGTAGGCGTCGCGTCAGAGACCGAGGCGTCGACGGTCGAGGGCGTCGACGATCCGCAGCCCGCAACGGCGAGGGCGAACGCGACGAGAAGCAGCGGAGTACGCGTGAGCGACATGGTCAGCACCCCGTTCCCGTCGAGCGGCTGAAGGTGGTCGGCGAGACGGTGATCCATCCGATTCGAATGCGAGGGAAGTTGATCTGAAACCCGGCCCCGCCGACGGGCGAGAGCCCGAGGCCGCAGCCGAGGCGCCCCGACACGCCGCCGTTGGCGCACACCGAGGCCGACACGCCGACGCCCACCGTGGCGCCGAACAGCTTGATCGAGCACGCGCCGCCGCCCGACGCGCCGAGGGTCACGCGTCCGGTGAGCTCCAACTGCCGCGGCTGACACGCGCATCCGGGGCCCTGTCGCATGCCGGGCGCGATCGAGGCGCCCACCGTGCCGCGCAGGTCGTACTCGCACGAGAACGGACCGAAGTCGCGCTCGCCGACGAAGCCTCGCGACACCGACGCGCCGATGGTGCCCGCGACCGCGCAGCAGCGCCGCGACTCGTCGCACGAGAAGGTCGGCGCCATGCGGCACACCTGCGGCATCGTGCACTCGCCCGATCCCGACACCATGCCAGCCACGCACGCGACCTGCCCGAAGGCCTGGCCGCACACCTCGGCGCTTCCGCCCGCGCTCATGCTGTCGGTGCACATGCCCATGCCCGCGCCCGCCGAGGCCATGAACGACATCGCGAACGTGTACGAGATGCCGATGCCGAAGAAGGGCGGCGTGTTGTAGGCGTGGCTCACCTCCACGGGCGGCGGCGTCGACGGACGCATCGGCGGCATCGTGCACATCATCGCGTCAGGCGGCGGCGCGTCGGGGGGCGACATCACGTCGGGCGGCGACATCACGTCGGGCGGCGACATCACGTCGCGCGACCCCGTGTCGGTCGGTGGCACATCGGGCGGCGACATCACGTCGCGCGGAGGAGTGTCGGTCGGCGGCGCGTCGAGCACGTCAGGGCCCGACAGATCGGTCGCCACGTCGAACACCGGTCGATCGACGATCGAGACGTCGGGTGCGATCACATCGGGAACGATCACGTCAGGCGCGATCACATCGGGCGCGATCACATCGGGCGCGATCACGTCGGGCGCGATCACATCGGGCGCGATCACATCGGGAACGATCACATCGGGAACGATCACATCGGGAACTATCACATCGGGAACTATCACATCGGGCGCGATCACATCGGGAACGATCACGTCGGGCGGCCCCGCGTCGGGCGGCGCGCAGGGGCGGCAGTCGATCGGACACGAGCTGCACGTCTCGGGCGAGAGGCACACGCCGTCGCCGCAGACGCGACAGGCGCCGCAATCCATCGCGCAGGAGGAGCAGGTCTCGGCGCCGTTGCACACGAGGTCGCCGCATCGGGGCCCCGACGCGGCGGGGGTGACGCCCACCTCGGTCGACGCATCGGGCGGTCTGACCACGTCGACGCACGCGCCGCCATCGCACTGCGCCCACGCCGCGGAGGGCGCGAAGAGCAGCGCGACGAGCGCGAACATGAGCACCCGCAGCACCGAGAACACCGCGCGTCGAGAGACTCCGCCGTGACCTGTCATCGATCGATCCCTCCAGCGACGTGCGAGGCGCCGATTGCTTCGGCGCTCCGCAGCGTCGCTCGCACCGCGAGGCGCGTCGGTCTCCTGAAGCACGTCGCGAGCCGCACGATTCCGGCTTGTTTCAAGCGATCTGCGTGGACCGACACGGCCCCCTGGTCAGACGCTCCGGGCATTCGTGTGACCATTGCCCCGCAGCCCTCGTCGTGGGCCACGCGCGCGACGAGCAGTCGGTGGGAGTGGCTCTGTGTGACCGGGTCGAGAGTCGAGCGTCGACCGTACGGAGCAGCGGGTCGTTGGGGGGCGAGCGTCGGTCACCGCGCGATGCACCGCGCGAGATGCTGTTCGATTCGACGTCGCTCCGCATCGTCGAAACGCCCATGAATCTCAGCGAATTGCCACGCCGACCGTGCGGAGTCGACGTCTTCGTGCGTTGGGGGCACTCTCGGCCGCCTCTGTGATGTCTCTCGTCCTCGACGTTCGCACGCGGGCGGTCTCGTACTTCGCGATGCTGCTTCCGCTCACGTTGTTGAGCCGCTCGCGCGGGCACGGCTTCGAGGTCCTCGCGTCGCCGCTCGGCGCAGGGCTTCTGGCCGTGCTTCTGATCGCGGGCGGCGCGATGCTCGAAGACCGCGGCGGCGTCGCCTCGATTCGCGCGGGGTCGGCGCTGCGCGCGCTCGCGCCGCTCCTGATCGTCGTCGCGTACGCGGTGGCCCTCATCTGGGGCAGGAGCTATCGCCTGGCGTACGCGCCCGTGTGGAGCTTCGCGGCGGTGGCGGTCTTCTTCACGCACATCGGCTACTGCGGCGCGCGCGACATCGCGACGGCGCTCGACCCGCGCAACGGGCAGCGGGTGCGCTTCGACCGCTTCGACGACACGGCGCTGCGGCTGCGCGTGCGCGATGGAGAGGTGACCGTTCCGCTCGACGCGATTCGAAGCGCGCGCGTGGAGACGTTTCTGAATGGGCGCGGGGTGTCGCTCACGTTGGCGAGCCGCGAGCGCGTGTGGGGCGATGTCGAGGCGCTTCCGTGGCTCACCCTCGCGCCGCTGACGATGCTGCTCACCGAGCATCAAATCGGTCTCGACGCCGACGCGTTCGCGCGCGCGTGCCTCGATCGCGCCGAGCGCGCGGGGCGCTACCGATGACGGCCTTCACGTGGGCCGCGGGGTCGGTGGTCGAGCGCGCATACACCTACCGCGGACACGACCGCTACGCGCACCTGGGCCTCCGTGTGGCGCCCGACGAGGGGGACTTCGGGCTTACCCTCCACGACGCGACCTGTGACGACCCCGACTGGCCGATCTACCGCGAGGGGCTCGTCGACGGACTGCGCCGCGCCGCCTCGGCCGAAGGCATGTTCTGGGCGACGGTCTCGGTCACCGAGGTGCGCATCCACCCGATCGACACGCGTCGGGGCGCCTTCGCGACGGCCGCGGTGCGTTGTCTGAACGCGGCGATGGCCGAGGTGATCCGTGTGCCCCGCGCGCTTCCAGAGGGCCTGTTGCCGCCCGTGACGACGGCGTGTCGCGAGGCGCGCGGCGTGTGGGAGGGCGTGTCGCTCGACGTCGAGCCGCTGTCGCCGCGGAGGGATGCGCCCATCGACTGGACGGCGCAGTGGAGCGACATCGACCCCGAGGCGCAGCGCTGGATGACGGAGGTCGTGCGCGCGCTGCGCGAGGGACGCGCGCCGTGGGTCGACGTGGAGATTCACACGCACGCGGCGCTGCGTCGGGGACACGGACACTCGCGCGACGGGCTCCGCGCTGCGGTCGAGGCGGCGCTGTGCGCGGCGGGTCCGACGGAGGTGGCGTCGGTGTTGCCGCCGGTGAGGGTGCGCGCGACGTAGCGGGTGGGGGAGTGGCCCCGGAGGACGGAGAAGGTGTGCCCGGAGGCCGAGGCTCTTGAACTCGACCAGGGCGATCTCGACGACGTGGCGCTACATGCCGCGGAGGGGCGTTCCCACGTCGCTCGGATCGTGCGGTCGGCCCGGAGCTCGATGACGTCGTCGACGCGCAGGTCTTTTCAGCGCTGGAACGGACGCGAAGATCGAGTGCGCACGGGCCTTTGCACCTACGAGACCACGACGCACGGTCCGTCGACGCTCGACTGCGTGGTGTTGCTGGCGATGCCGCAGGCGCCGCAGTTCGCGGCGTCGGTGTCGGTGCGCACGCATGCGCCCGCGCAGAGCGTCCATCCGGTGTCGCAGACGCCCCGAAGGCACCGCTGCTCCGTCGGGCACACGCGGCGTGCGTCGGGCGCGTCCGCTCAGCGCGCGGTGACGTCGCACCCCTTGAGCGCCTCGCGCAGGGCGCGCAGGCCGGCCGCGTCTCTGGCGTACGCGCTGTTCACGAAGGCCAGCGACTCGAGCTGCACGAGGCGTCGAAATCCCGCGGGGATCTTCGGCTTCTCGGGCCAGGCGTTGAAGATCACCAGGCGCCGCAGCGCGGGGTACGACGCGACGGCCTTGAGCGCCTCGCTCAGGCCTTCGTCCGCGGGCTGCCAGCTCAGCTCGACGAGTCGCGGCATCGCGCGCGGGAGCGACGCTGGCGCCCACGCGGTGAGCCGCTCAAGCCGGGGCAGCGACGGCACCGAGCCGTTGAAGACCGTGAGCGTCTGGAGGTTCACCAGCGTCGACGGGACCGCCGCTCCCTCTGCGAGCCGCACGATGAGGTGCTCGAGCTCGGTGAGCGTTGCGAGCCTCGCGACGGCCTTCGTCTCGAGCCTCGGGCGGAGGTCGAGCGATCGCGCGCCCGAGAGGTCGTCGAGGTCGCCGAGCGC
The DNA here is from genome assembly GCA_052035985.1 of Myxococcota bacterium. Lineage (GTDB taxonomy): Bacteria > Myxococcota_A > Polyangia > Polyangiales > CAISKJ01. The sequence continues at coordinate 12,265 of JBPOHC010000246.1, forward strand.
TTCGACCACGCGCGGAGCGGTCGGCGCCGCGGCGGCCTTCGCGCGAGCCGGAGCGCGCACCACGCCGCGAGCGAGGTCGTCGAGCGCGCTCGCATCGAGGCCGAGCCACTCGTACACCTCGGGCCTCTCCCGGAGCCTCTCGGCGAGCCTCGCCGGAGCCACGCCGAGCCCCTCGCACATCACCTTCGCGCGATCGGAGGGCGACTGACCGCGAGGGCGCCACTTCGGCCACGCCTCGACCGCCCGCGCGAGCCCGAGCAGCGCGTCGAGGTCGATGCCGCTGCCCCGACGAGAGAGTCCGTCGGCGAAGGAGCGCGGGGTCTCGCTCGTCGTCGCGAGCTCCGCCGCGACCTCGGAGAGCGTCGCGTCGTGGTGGAGCGAGATCACCGCGCCCGTGCGCGTGTGGAGGTAGAGCGGCGTGCCGTCGAGCTCGGTGAGGAGGCAGAGCGGCGCCTCTCCCTCAGGAGCGTCGGGCGAGAGCGAGAGCGCCGTGACGGGTCGCTCCAGCGCGACGCGTGGCGCGGGCAACGCGAGGGGGCCGCGCGAGGGCGAACCCGCGGCGACCCAGCGCTTGATCGCGGGGGAATCGGGCATGCGCGCATCTTCGCACACCGCGCGCCGGACCCGAGAGGCGCGTCGCCTTGACGAGCGCGCCTCGACGGAGCGAGAACGCGCGGGCGCTCACACTCACCGCGGAGGGTCTCTCGATGAAGAAGAAGCTCGTCATTCGCACCAACATCAAGGCCGGCGCGTCGAACCCGCTCCACCAGAACGCGAACATCGAGTTCTGATCGCCGACGCTGCACCGAGGCCCACGCCGGGCGAGGCGCGGTCAACCACGGTTTTCTGACGCCGTTTCGCGGGCGCGCTTCGATTCGAAACGGGCGCGCGAAGAGGCGAGTTCCCCGACGCCACGACGCGCGCATGGAGTCTCGGCCGCGATGGCAGAGACGACGATCAACGAGCGCGCGCAGGCGGTCGCGGTGAGCGCGCCGGTTCCCGACGAGCGGGTCGCGCCGCTTCGCGAGGCGTTGCGCGCGCTGTCGGCCCCGAGCGCCGCGCCTGCGCCGGAGCGCGCGAAGAGTCGCGCGGAGCTGCTCGAAGCCATCGCCGCGTCGTCGACGGCAGCCGGAGACGAGCTCAGCGCGCTCGCTCCGTGGCGGCGGTGTCTGCGGTGGCGCCGAAGGCTTCGACGCGTGTCGTCGTCGTCGTACTCGCGGTAGTCGACGAGGTAGTAGAGGCGCGGCGCCGCGAGCGTGACGCGCGCGTCGCGACCAGGTGATGGGCCAGAGGAGGTTGCGTCCCTCGGCGGTGACGTGCGCGAAGGGGGGCACGAAGGGCGCCACGTCGCCCGCGAGGAGCTGCGCGAGGTCGACGTCGATGCGCGGGCGCGCGTCGTCGTCGAGGTACACCCGCAGGCGGCCCGAGGGGTTGGCGCTCCAGAGGTGCGTGATCGCGCCAGGGTGATCGCTCGCGAGAATGAGTCGCTCGTTGTTGACGCGTCCGAGGTCTCCCTCGTCGTCGCCGCACCAGCTCGTGTAGCGCCCGGTGCGCCGCGCGACTGGCGCTCGACGCGAGGCGCGCGACGCGAAGCCCACGCGCCGCGCAGGCCCGAGCGAGGCGCCGCCCCGAGGACCCTCCATGATGCGGGCACCCCGCGGGCGCCTTCACAACATCGGTTCGCGTCGAGTCGGCTATGCGTCGTCGCGCGGACGGAGCACCCGCAGCGCGGCCCGCCATCGCACGATGCGCCGCGCCAGCACGGCGACGCAGACGGCGAGGACCGCGAGCTCGATCACGCGGAGCGCGCGGTCGAGCTGCACGTTGCCGTCGTTCACGTACACCGAGTCGCGCAGGTAGCACGCGCGCTCGTCGTCGAGGCACCGCACGCGCAGCACGTCGCCGTAGCGCCGCTCGCGCATCTGCGTCGAGGTGAGCTGGATGGTCCAGACGGCGCGCGTGGGGTCGTCAGGCGCGACGAGGTCGTACTCCGCCTGGTAGGGCGTGAAGCGCCGGCGCTCACCGACGAGCTGCATGTCGCGTGGGGCGATGCCCGGCGCGTCACCGCGGAGCATCGCCATCGTCTCGAGCTTCGAAGTCGTGAACGCGCCGAGGAGGGAGCAGACCACCACCGTCACGCCGAGGGCCGCGAGGGGAGGCCGCGGCGGACGCGCCAGCGGTTGCGGAGACCGATACGGCGCAACGGGCGTCAGGCCAGGGGCCTCGTGGGGCGCACGCGAACTCCCGAGCGTCATCGGGTGGTCGCGGGCAAGCCTGAGAGGTCGATGGGCTCCGCGCGTCCCTCGTTGAAGGCCGCGACGGCCTCGGCCGTGACGTCGTCGGAGGTGGCCACCTCGAGCGATCGGAGCGACGTGGCGATGGGGGCCGCGCCCAGGCGCGCGAGGTCGGGGTCGGTGAGCGCGCAGGGCAGCGAGAGGCGCTCGAGGCCCGCGGGGAGCGCGCAGAGGGCGTCGACGAGCTGCGCGCGCTCGGCGGGGGTCTCGGCGGTGTACTCCGCGTCGAAGGTGTACCTCGGATTGTTGGCGAGGTCGGCCTCGCGCAGCTTCGCGAACCACGGCGCACGGACGAGGGCGGCGACGGCGGCGTGGGGAACGCCCGTCACGCGGAGTTCGAGGTGTTCGAGCCGGGTGAAGGGCGCGGCCACGAGCGCGGCGGCGCCGTCGGCGCCGAGGGGAGCGCCCGCGAGCGAGAGGTGTCGCAGCGCGGCGAAGCCCGCATTGGAGAGGAGCCTCGTGAGCTCGGCGGGGCCCGGCTTGAGCGTGCCGACGTAGGCGCCTCGGAGGCGCGACCACCACGACGCCGCGGCGAGCGCGGGCCACACGCCCTTCTTCGGCGTCGTGAGGGTGAGCTCGCGCAGCGGCTCGGCGGCGAACACGGCGTCGGCGTTGGCGAGAAACTTCTCGACGCCGGCCTCTCCGAGCTCGACGAAGCCGCGCGCCACGCCCATCGCGTTGAGGCGCGCGCGCGTGCCGTCGAACCACGCGCGACGGTGCTTGCGAAAGAGCGCCGTCATGCGCTCGATCACCGCGGGGTCGACCTCGACGCGGCGGAGTCCGCCGATGTTGGTCTCGCTCCAATAAACGCGCTGCGTGTCGAGCTGGAGCGCGATGAACTCGCCGCGGGGATCTCCCGCGCGGTGAAGAGACTCGGCGAGGGCGCGTCGCGGCGAGTCGTCGTCGGGCGATCGGAACACGGCGTCGAGGAGTTCGGGCGACATCACGATGACATGACCTGTAATCGCGTTCACTCGACGAGTGAACGGGGCACCGAGCGCTTCAGCGCGCGGGCTGCGACGAAGGCCCCGAGGTCACGTCCTTCGCGCACCGGAACCCCAGAATCGGATCGCGCAGCACCGGCGGCGCCCACTCTCGCACCGTCGAGCCCACGCCCGAGTCGTCCGTGCGTCTCCACATCGTGAGGTCGCGAAAGATCCGAACCCTCGCGTCGTCCGAGCTGCGCCAGGAGCCGCCGCGGATGACCCGATGGTTCCCTTCGCGGGGTCCTGAGGGGTTGTCCGGCGCGACTGGGGACGGGTGATACGGGCCGTGCCAGTCGCTCGTCCACTCCAAGACGTTGCCCGCCATGTCGAGCAATCCAAAGGGCGAGGCCCCGGACGCGTAGCGCCCGACGGGGCTCGTCGTCGCCCACCCGTCGTCCCCCGCGTAGAGCGAATCCCACCCCGCCCGCACGCTCCGCCCGAGGCGCACGCACTCGCTCCCGCACGCGTTCAGCAGCGTCGGCGCCGGCCCCTGGTTGCCCCACGGAAACATCCTGCCGTCGGTGCCGCGCGCGGCGTACTCCCACTCGGCCTCGGTGGGCAGGCGCCCGCTCGCCCACGCGCAGTACGCCGTCGCCTGCGGCCAGTCGACGCAGTTCACCGGGTGGTCGGCGCGGTCGGCGCGGTCGGCGTTGCACCACGCCGAGAGCCTCGCGCGCTCCGAGGGCGCCGCCTCGGGCCAGTCGGCGAGCGCGGGCGCGGCGAGACATCGCCCGGCCTCGACGCACGAGCGATACGCGGCGACGGTCACCTCGGTGCGGTCGATGCAGAACGCGCGCACCGCCACCGCGTGCTCGGGTTGATCGCCCTCGCTGCCCTGCCCCGCGGCCGCGCCCATCAGGAACGTCGCCGCCGGGATGAGCACCATCCCCGCCCGGCAGGACTCGACCGGGATCACCACGGCCGGTGGCGTGGGCGCTGCCGGCGCAACGGGAGCCTCACGCGCCCTCTCGGGCTCGCGGACGAGCGCCCAGCCGATCGCCGAGATCAACACCCCCGCCGCGACCACGGCGCCGAAGACCTTCAGCCCGCGGCTGCGCGGCGCGCCGACTGGGGCGACTGGCGCGACCGGCGCTTGGATGGGCGCTGTCATCGCGCCGTAGGGCTGCGGCGAGTACGGGGCGGCCATCCCCGCCACCGCCTGGGTCATGTGCGCCGACGGCTCGTGGAGCGGACGCGCGAGCGCCGGAGGCGGCTGCAAGAGCGGCTGCGTGGCGACGTATCCGCCAGGCTGCGGCGGCGAGACGAGCGCCGCGTAACACCCGGCCACGTCGCTGAAGCGCGCGCTCAGGTCGCGCGTGACGCAGCGGGCGAACCAAGCGTCGAAGCCCTGCGGGAGCAGCATCGCGACGCCGTACTCCTGCGCGCGCACGGAGGCGGGATCGATCGCGCCGGTCATCATCTCCAGGAGCCAGCCGGTGATGTTGACCTCGCCCGAGGGCACGTTCGCCTCGCGCCAGTAGTGCCTCCCTGTCAGCGCGCGAAACGCGATCAGCCCGAGCGCCCAGACGTCGGTGTGAGCGCCCACGCGGCCGCCGCGGACGGACTGCTCGGGCGACATCCAGAACGGCGAGCCGACGGCCGTGGTGACGGTCGCCGAGCGCTTGTGCTCGCTCACCATGCGCGAGATGCCGAAATCCAGGACCTTCACGGTGGTCCCCCCGCCGGCGCGGTGCGCGCGAGAGAGAAAGATGTTCTCGGGCTTGAGGTCCAGGTGGAGCACCCCCGCTCGATGCGCCGCCGCGAGCGCGTGGCAGAGCTGCTCGAAGAGCGCGAGGAACTCTCCCGGCGGCAGTTGGCCGCGGCGCTTGAGCTCGGCGTCGAGGTCGTTGCCGTCGAGCAGCTCCATCGCCATCCACGGGGCGCCCGAGTGCGCGTCGACGCCCGCGGTGATCACCTCGACGACGTGCTCGCTCTGGATCGCTCCGCCCGCGCGGGCCTCCGCCATGAAGCGCTGCTGGTTCTTCTGCGTCTGCGCGGGATCGCTCGCCATCACGAGCTGAGGCTGCATCACCTTGAGCGCCCGGCGCTTCCCGGTGCTCTGCTGGACGACGACGTACACGACGCCCATTCCCCCCTCCGAGAGCCGTCGCTCGACCACGAAGTCGCCCGCGAACACCTGCCCCGACGCCAGAGAGTCCAGACCCATCGGCCGATTCTATTCGCTCGGGGAGAAGTCCGCGGTCGACGAAATGGTACCCGTCGCTTGACGGCTCCATCGCGAGCCCCAGCTCATCGAGCTCGTCGCGCCGCAGGGGCCGCTGTTTCCGCTCATCCTCCGGTGACGGGAGGACGAGCGGACGGCGGCGACGGCGCGGTCAGTACGTGAAGTCGAAGATGCGGTAGGGGCTCGTGCGAGAGCACGTTGTGCCCGTCGGCGCCGAGGTCGAGTAGCTGCCCGTGCGCGTGGTCACGACGGAGCCCGCGCGGAGCGCCTGGATCGAGAACGACGTCGTCGCCGAGATGCGATACGGGATCGCGCACACGGAGTACGTGCCCGTCGGGGGCGTGGTCGACCAGGTGATGGTCTCGGGGCCGAGGGTCGTGCTGTCTCCGCCGTGGTTTCCGCCGTCGCCCGACGGCATGCTGTAGTTGATGACGATGCCGCGCGGGGTGACGATGGCGAGGTCGAGGTCGGCGGTGGTGCTCCAGGTCATCGTGAAGCGGAGCGGGGGCGTGGTGCAGACGCCCGAGAGGCACACCCTGCCCGTGCCGCAGGTCACCGAGCAGCCGCCGCAGTTGATCGGGTCCGTCGCGGTGTTGCGGCAGGTCGTGCCGCAGAGCGCCTGGCCCGTCGGGCAGGGGTTGGTCACGCACGCGCCGGCCTGACACGTCCTGCCCGTGCCGCAGGCGACGCCGCAGGCGCCGCAGTTCGTCGACGACGTGGCGAGGTTGGCCTCGCAGCCGTCTGACGCGGCGCTGTTGCAGTTGGCGAAGCCCGAGAGGCACGTCGCCACCTGGCAGGAGCTCGCGACGCACGACGACGTGGCGTTCGCCAGCGAGCACACGCGGCCGCAGGCGGCGCAGTTGGTCGACGACGTGGTGAGGTTGGCCTCGCACCCATCGGCCACGCTGGCGTTGCAGTTGGCGAAGCCCGCGAGGCACGACGCCACCTGGCAGGTGCCCGCCATGCACGTCGGCGCGCCGTTGGCGACGACGCACGCGCGGCCGCACGCGCCACAGTTGCTCAGGTCGGTCGAGAGGTCGACGCAGGTGGCGCCGCAGAGCGTCCGGCCCGTCGGGCACGACGTGGTGACGCACACGCCCGACGCGCAGCTCTGGCCCGCGCCGCAGGAGTTGCCGCAGCGTCCGCAGTTCGAGGCGCTCGACGCGGTGTTGGTCTCGCAGCCGTTGGCGGCGTTGCCGTCGCAGTTGCCGAGGCCCGAGAGGCACGTGAGAGCGCACGCGCCCGCCGCGCAGCTCGCGGTGCCGCCCGCGGTGGGGCACGCGGTGCCGCATGCGCCGCAGTTCGTGGCGCTGGTCTGGGTGTTGACCTCGCAGCCGTTGGACGGGTTCATGTCGCAGTCGGCGAAGCCCGCGGAGCACGTGGGCGCGCACGCGCCGTCGACGCAGCGCGCGGTGCCGTTGCTCACCGGCGGACAGGGCACCACCGTGACCCGTCGCCCGTCGGACGAGCACACGCGCCGCGAGGTCTCATCGGCGCAGCTCGCGGAGTCGGGCGCGCACACCTGCGGGACGCAGCTCCCGTCGGCGTCGCAGAAGCGCCCCATGGGGCAGTCGGTGTCGGCGGCGCAGTCGACGCAGGTCATGCGAGTGAGGTTGCAGACCTGCATGCGCGACGAGCAGTCGCGGTCCGAGCGGCACGGCGGCGGCGCGGCCCCGCAGGCGTTGCTGAAGCACACCTCACCCACCGGACAGTCGAGCGCGGTGACGCAGTCGACGCAGGCGCCGCGCGTCGTGTCGCACACCTGACCCGGACACGTGCGCGACGAGGTGCATCGCGTCGGCGTCACGCAGCGAAAGCCCAGGCACTGCTGCCCCGCGGTCGAGCAGTCGACGTCGCGCAGGCAGTCGACGCAGGTCATGCGAGTGAGGTCGCAGACCTGTCCGGCCCCGGAGCAGTCGCGGTCTGAGCGGCAGGTCGACGCGTCGGCGGCGACGTCGGCGCCCGCGTCGGTGGGCGGCGCGTCAGTCGGAGACGCATCGGGCGGAGACGCATCGGGCGGAGACGCATCGGGCGGAGACGCATCGGGCGGAGATGCATCGGGCGCAGATGCATCGGGCGCAGACGTATCGGGTGACGCGTCGGAGGCGACGTCGAGCGAAGCGTCGGTGGCATCGTCCGACGGCGCGGTGTCTGACTGTGCCCCGTCGGACGGCGTCACGTCGGACTGTGCCCCGTCGAACGTCGTCGCGTCGGAGGCGTCGTCTCCGCTCGCGTCTTCGGTCACGGGAGGGCCGCTCCCTCCGGTGGCGCGCGGCGAGCAGGCGGCGAGCGTCGCGAAGATCAGCAGCGCACGCCCGGTGCGTAAAGTGAAGGTCCCTCTCATCGGGCGAATACATCGTCGGGCGTGTGTCCTGTCAAGGCGGCGTTTCTCCGAGCGAGGGCGTGTGTCTGTGCTCCCGCTGCGGCGCGTCACGGCGATGGACGCGCGCTGCGCGGCGCGTTCAGTTGATGGTGTGGCTGTGTCGCGCGCCGCTCAGCGCGCTCGTCGCGCGCGCACCTCGCGCTGCACGTCGTCGGGCAGCGTCGCGATGTAGTCGTCGGAGAGTGCGCGCAGCACCTCCACGGGGAGGGCCAGCGCCACGTGCTCGGGCGCGAGCCCCGCGAGCCGCTGCTCGGGCTTGAGCCCCGCGAGTCTTTGCTCGGGCTTGAGTGCGTTCGCGATCTGCTCGGGCTTGAGCCCCGCGAGTCTTTGCTCGGGCGTGAGGCCCATCATCTTCTCTTCGGGTGTGAGCCCGTCGAGCATGAAGTGGACGAAGTCCTCGTAGCCTTCGAGCTCTGGCGTCGCCTGTGTGCTCATCGTCTCGCTCCGCTTGCTTTGATGCTGCCTCATCCATCGTTGAGCTGCCAGCGTGCGCACCCGTCGCCCCGCGAAGGCGCGCAGCACGTCGTCGTCCTCGCGCTCGGCCACCACGCCGAGGTCGACGATCACCAGCGGCAGCAGTCCGCGGTCGACGAAATGGTAGCCCTCGAGCGATGGCTCCATCGCGAGCCCCAGGTCATCGAGCTCGTCGCGCAGCGCCGCGTTGATCGACGGAACCGCCAGCAACAGCGTCACCTCGTGCGCCGAGAGTCGCTCGTTGCGCGCTCGCGCGTCGCCGTCGCTTTCACGTCGCGGACGGCCCGAGAGCACGAGCATCCCGTAGGCGAAGAGGCGACAGAGGTCGCCGCGCTGATCGGGCCACACGACGCTCTTGAACTCGAGCAGCGCGATCTCGACGACGTAGCGCCACATGCCGCGGAGG
>JBPOHC010000950.1:0-1751 GCA_052035985.1 Myxococcota bacterium
CGCTGACGGCTCGTGGCCCGTCGCTCGTGTGGCGACGGCGACGAAGCCCGCTCGCGCGCTCGTGATGCCGCCCGAGGCGTTCGACGCGCTCGTGGCGACGCTGCGGGGGGCGTGATGGCGAAGGGGGAGAGCGGTGATAGCGATGGCGAGAGCCTGAAACTTCCGCGAAGTTCATCGCGCGGCGGCGTGCGGACTATCGACCCTGAGCGCCTCGCCGCGGTTGAGGAGTTGCTGCTCAAGGGCAAGTCCCCGCGTCACATCGTCAAGACACTCGCTCCCGTGTTCGGCGTCACACGGCGACAGGTTCACACCTACGTCGCGATCGTGCGGAAGCGTATCGGCGAAGTGGCCGCGACTCGCGACCCTATGGTCGACGGCGAGATCGCCCGCGAGATGCTGCTCCACGCGTACGAGGTTGCGGAGATCGGTGGCGAGAGCGGGCCGATGCCGTCCGCGATGGTTCAGGCCGCTCGCGTCTACGCAGAGATCACGGGCGCGTTGAAGCCCGCGAAGGTCGATATCACCAGTGGCGGCAAGCCCCTCCAGTCGCTCACCGAAGATGAACTCCGCGCACGCGTCGCCGAACGCATCGCCGCGCTTGAGGCGCTCCGAGCGCGCGGCGCTTGAAGCGCAACTCGCGCTGATCGAAGCGGAGATCGCGGAGCGCGAAGAACTCGCCCGGCGCGAGGTCGCCCGGCGCGAGGCCGACCGCATCGAGGCACTCCGCACCGCTGGCCTCGTTGACTTCGTCCCCCTCGCCTCGCCGCAGTACGTCGCCCCGCGGCACCTCGCGAAACTCGCTGAGGTCTTCGATCGCATCGCGGCGGGTGAGCGCGTTCGCGCGCTCCTCTCGGTCCCGGCGCAGCACACGAAGACAGAGACGATCCTCCACGGGATCGCGTGGCTACTTCGACGGTGCCCGACGTGGCCCATCGCATACGTCACGTACTCGCAGGATCAGGCCGACAAGAAGAGCATCGTCGCGCAGCGCATCGCGCTCTCGTCGGGCGCCGTCACAGGCGACGACCGCTCGACGATGCAGAATTGGTCGACCGCCGACGGTGGCGGCGCGATGTTCACCGCGATCGGCGGTCCGCTCTCGGGCAACGGACAGCGCGTTGTCATCGTTGACGACCCGTACAAGAACCGCATCGACGCGGACTCTGCGCTGATCCGGTCGCGCGTCGAAGACTGGTTCACGTCGGTGGTCATCACACGACTCCCTGAATCGGGGTCGTGCGTCGTGGTGCACACGCGGTGGCACGAAGACGACCTCATCGGAAGGCTCTCACGCGGCGACGTCGGCGCTAACGATTGGGAGGTCATCAACCTCCCGTTCTTCGCGAACGACAACGGCGAGCCTGACGAAGACGGTACGCAAGTGCTCTGGCCTCGCGAGATCCTTCCGAGCGGCGTCGCCGCGGGGTGGACGCTCGACGGAGCGAAGCAGCGACTCGCTGAGGTTGGGCCATACGACGCCGCGAGCATCTACCAAGGCCAACCGCGACCGCGAGGCGGCATCGTCTACGCGCAACCCGTCCGCTGCGACACCTCGCGCATTGAAGGCGCGCGCATCGTGATCGGTTGCGACTGCGCGGGCACCGATGGCCCGCACTCGAATCACACCGTGCTCGTAGCCCTCGCGGTCCGCGACGAAGTGAACTCAACGACACGCGAGCGAACGCAGGTTGCCGACGTTGCGGGCGTGCTTCGCCTCCGGTTGCGGCCGGAGCACGCCGCGCCGCAAGTGC
>JBPOHC010000303.1:0-29494 GCA_052035985.1 Myxococcota bacterium
ACCAGCGACCCCGACGAGCAGCGCGACATCAGCCGCGTCGACCGGGCGCACCTCGCCCGGATGCTCTCGATCCGCGAGGCGCTGCGCGCGCGGCTCCGCATCTCGATCCCCGTTCACGCGGGCGCGCGGCACGCCCCCGGCAGCGGAACGGCGTCGGCCCCCGGCGGCTGAGCCCTCAGCGCGGCGCGAGCCCGATCACGGCGATGTTCCTGGGGCTCTCCCGCGCGTCGAAGGCCACCGTGGCGCGCGCGTCGTAGCCGCGTCGGGCGAGTAGCGTTGCGCGATCGAGCGCGACCCACACCTCGATGAACCGCGCGAGCATCCAGCGCGGCAGCGACCATCGGCGCGTCATCTCGTACGCCGCTCGCGCGCGACGCAGCGCCGCCTCCACGGCCGCGGGTGACGGCGCGGCGACGCATCGCGCGTCGAACGCGTGCGCGACGAGCGAATGAAACTCGCCCGTCGCGCGGCGGCGGTTCACGCCTCGCATCTCCTCGCCTGGGGGCATCTCGCAGCCCGCCTCGACGAGCAGCGCGCGGAGCGCCGATCGGTTCACCCTCGACGCCGTGCGCGTCGCGAGGTCGTCCTCGACGCCCTCCTCGCCGTCGCGCGCGTTGCCGAGCCCGAGCACGGCGCGCCCGATCGTGAGCGCCGCGCGATCGATCCCGTCGACCGGGGTCAGGGGCTCGCGGTCGCCGTCGCGCTTCTGGAGGCAGCACCCCACGATCACCACCGAGGCGCCGACCTCCGACGCGGCGCGCACGGCGAGGTCTCCGAGCGCGCCGCACGCGTGCAGCCCCACGACGAGGTCGTCGCGCGTGAGCGTCGCCACGGCGTCGCGGGCGTCGGCGGTCACGAAGCGCGCGCGCACGCCTTCGCTCAGCGACGAGGCCACGGCCACGCGCGCGGCGTCGCGCTCCCACCCCTCGGCGGGCAGCCCGAGCGCCGTCGCGAGGTGTCGCGTGAGGTGACCGTGCCCCGAGCCCACGTCGACGACGCGGGAGCGTCCCTTCGCCGCGTCGCGCGCGATCGACGCGAAGGCCGCCACCTGGGCCTGCTTTCGCGGCGAGGCGCGTCGCGTTTCGACGGGTATCTCAACCGTGATCTCAGACGTCGGCAGCTCGCCGAGCCGCGCGACCTCACGGCTCAACGCGACGAGGTCCGCGGGCGCGCCGCGCAGCGCAGGGAGCGTCGACGCGAGGCCGTCGCGCTCCGCGGCCGAGACCTCCGCGTCCGTCAGCGCAGAGAGGAACGCGTCCCACCCCCGCCGCGCGGCCCAGGTCGGCGTCGGCCCCACGGGGCGCTCCGCGATGATGTCTCGCACCGAGGCGAGCGTCGCGCTGGCCTCTTCGAAGCGTCGCGCCGCGTCGCGCTGTGATCGCGATGTCTCCATGCGTCGCGCGCGTGACCTACAGCGCGAGGCCGATCACGCCGCCGCCGCGCATCGGCGTGAAGGTCGGCGTGAAGCCCGGGGCGCGCGCCTCGAGGCGACGCGACAGCTCTCGCTCGGCGTCCGAAGGCGCGCCGAGGACGAACCCGAGCGCGCCGCCTCCGACGCAGCCGATGGCGCTCGCGAGCGAGGCGGTCTGCGTGTTGTCGGTGGTCGAGAAGAGCAGCGCGCCCGCGAGCCCGCCGAGGAGCGCGCCGAGGTCGAGCCAGCGCGTCTGCGCCGGCGTCGGTCGGAGGAGGCCCGCCGTGAGCAGCGTCGCGCCGACGCCGATGGCCTCGCCCGCCAGGAGTCCCACGGCGCCGTCACCCGTGGGGCCGTCGCGAAACGCGCGATCGAGCGAGAGCCCGAGCAGGGCGCCCCACGCGCCGCCCGAGAGCACGAACGACGCGCTGCCGGGCATCGAGTCGGCGGCGTGCGCGACCGCGATACCGAGACCGATGCCCGCGGTGGCCGCGCCCAGAAAGGCCGACGCGCTCCCGAACGACGAGGCGTCCGCGAGCGGACCGTCGGGCAAGAGCCTCACGCCGAGCGCGCCGATGAGGCCGAGGTAGAAGCCCGCGTTCGCCGCGTAGGCGCGGCCGCGCCGCATGTCACGGCGCGCGTCGACGAGGGCCGCGACGACCATCCCCGCGCCTGCGCCGAGCACGGGCGCGACGACGTTGATCGCCGGCGAGGCGTCCGATGCCTCGCGGATTCCCACTGCGGTCCACGCGCCGAGCGTGAGCCCGTAGACCGCGCCGAGCTGATAGAGCACCACGGCCTCGCCGCCGTCGATCGTCGCGCGCGGTCGGTCGAGGCGCGGCCCTGAAGCCTCCGTCGGCCGTCGCGCGAGCGGGGGCGCGGCGCTCGCGTCGACCATCGATCGGGCGAGGCGTCCGAGCACGCGCAGCGGGTGGTACGACGGCAGTGCGGGTCGCGCGCGCATCGCGGCGTCGATCCACTGGGCGGCCGAACGCGCGTCACGCCTCGCGAGGAGCTCGACGGCGCCGTCGATCGAGCGCTCCATCGCCTCGCGCTCGCCGGGCGGGGCGGGGAGCCCGGCGGCGTCGCCCGCAGCGCGACGGGGGCGCGGCATCTCCTGCGCGGCGACGCGCCAGAGCACGGCGTCTGCGTCGTAGCCGTGGAGGTCACCTCCGCGCGCGATGACGCGCTCCGAGAGCCTCGTCGCGGCGAGCACGGCGCGGCCCGACACGATGTCCATGAGGGCGCGATCGAGCTCGTCGCGGTCCTCCTCCGTGACCCGTCGCAGCCCCGGCGCCTCACCGGGAGGAGCGGCGGGCAGCGGCGCGACGCTCGCACCTCGCCACGGCCTGAGGTTCGCGCCCGCGGGGGCGACGGGCCACGTCTGCGCGAGGGCTCCGCGCGACGAGAGCGCGAGGAGCGCGGCGAGCGTCAGGGCCGTTTGCGAGTGTCGCTTCGACATCGGGGAGAGGCGCCGATCGTGCCTCTCGGCGGCGGATACGTCCAGGCGTCAGGGCAGCGGACGGAGGCCGACCTTCTCGCGCACGCGACCCACGACCTCGCGCGCGATGGCGCGGGCCTTCGAAGCTCCCGCGGCGAGCACGTCTTCGAGCTCGTCGGGCTTCGCGAGGAGGGCGTAGTAGCGGTCGCGCGCGGGGCCAAACTTCGCTTCGAGGGCCTTGCCGAGCGCGTCCTTCGCGTGGCCGTAGCCGTAGCCGCCCTTGCGGTAGCTCTCCTCCATCTCGGCCACCTGTTCGGGCGAGGCCACGAGGCGGTAGAGCGTGACGATGGTGCTGTCGTTCGGGTCCTTGGGCTCGTCGATGCCCTTCGAATCGGTCTTGATCTGCCGGGCGACCTTGAGAAAGGCCTTCTCCGTCGGCAGAAAGATCTCGATCGTGTTGTTGTACGACTTCGACATCTTGCGACCGTCGAGGCCCGGCACCGTGGGGACCTCCGCGCGCACCATGGGCTCGGGCCGCCGCAGCACGTTGCCGTAGATGGCGTTGAAGTGCCCGGCCATGTCCTGCGCCATCTCGATGTGCTGCACCTGATCGCGGCCCACGGGCACTGCGGCGCTGTCGTACGCGAGGATGTCCGCGGCCATGAGCACGGGGTAGAAGAACGTGCCCGACGAGAGCTCGTTGGCCTCGCCCTTGTCCTCCGCGGCCTTGAAGGCGTGAGCGCGCATGAGGAGGCCCATGTTGGTCACGCAGGCGAGGTGCCACGAGAGCTCGAGCACCTCGGGCACGTCGCTCTGGCGGAAGAACACCGACCGCGCGGGGTCGAGCCCGAGCGCGAGGAAGATCGCGGTGATCTCGTGCGACGCGCGCCGCAGGAGCGCGGGGTCGCGGCCCGTCGTGAGCGCGTGAAAGTCCGCCACGAAGTAGAACGCGTCGTGCGTCTCCTGCATGGCGATCGCGGGCTGGATCATCCCGAAGTAGTTGCCGAGGTGGGGCGTGCCCGTGGGCTTGATGCCCGAGAGTGCTCGAAGTCTGCGCGTCATGGTCGTGGAGGGCCCGAGGTATACCATCGCGCGGTGGACCCCTACCTCACATTCCTCCGCGCCCGCGTGGGCGCGGCGTTGCTCGTCGCCCCGGTGGCGAGCGTGGTGGCGCGCGACGACGACGGCCGCGTGCTGCTCCACAGACGCTCCGACGACGGCGCGTGGGGGCTCCCCGGCGGATGGGTCGTGCCCGGCGAATCGGCCCTCGCGTGCGCGCTCCGAGAGTGCCTCGAAGAGACCGGCTGGGAGGTCGCATCGACGGGCCTCCTCGGCGTGTACACCGACCCCGAGACCAGCACGGTCACCTACCCGAGCGGCGACCGGGCGCAGTTCTACGCGATGGTCTTCGAAGCGCGCGCGGTGGCCGAGCGCGGCGCGCCCGACGCAGAGACGATCGAGGTGGGGTTCTTCTCGCCCGACGCGCTCCCCGCGGGGCTCTACGGCCCCGACCGCGCGGTGATCGCCGACGCGCTCTCGAACGCGCCGCGCCCCTTCGTTCGCTGACCTCCGCGCGAAGGCTGATATCGTCGCGCGCGATGTCGAACGCCACCCGCTTCACCGCCCTCGTCGCGCTGCTCTCCGCCCTCGCCCGATGCACCGCGGGCTCGCCTCCGCCCGCGGGTCAGTGCGAGTTCGACAGCGACTGCGACGCGGGGCTCGTCTGCGCGGGCACCACCTGCCGCGCGCAGTGCCGCGTCGACGCCGACTGCGGCGCGAGCGCGCGGTGCCTCCGCACGAAGTCGGGCGCGCTCGCGTGCGTCGCGAGCTCCGCAGAAGTCGTCGCGTGCGTGCGCGACAGCGACTGCGCCGCGGGCACCGCGTGCCTCGCCGGACGCTGCCGGGCGCAGTGCGTGATCGACTACGACTGCCAGGTGGTGAACCCCCTCTCGCGCTGCGCGAGCGGCGTGTGCCAGGCCGTGTGCGCCGCGGGGACCGCGGACTGCGACGGCGACAGCGGCAACGGCTGCGAGCGCCTCGACACGGTCACCAACTGCGG
This sequence comes from Myxococcota bacterium, assembly GCA_052035985.1. GTDB lineage: Bacteria > Myxococcota_A > Polyangia > Polyangiales > CAISKJ01. The sequence goes on from JBPOHC010000303.1 coordinate 4,912, forward strand.
CGCGTGCGGACGCGCGTGTACGACGGGTCAGGCGTGCTCCGCGGGCGCGTGCGTCTCGACGTGCGCGGCGCCTCGAACGGTGTGCTCGGGCGCGTGCGTCGACACGGCGACGGACGCTTCGAACTGCGGCGCCTGCGGACGCGGGTGCGCGCTCGCCAACGCGACGTCGCGCTGCGCGGGCTCGACCTGCGCGGTGATGACCTGCAACGCGGGCTTCGCCGACTGCGACGCGATGAGCGCCAACGGCTGCGAGGTCGACACGCGCACCAGCGCGGCGAACTGCGGAGCCTGCGCGCGCGCGTGCCCCGCGGTGACCAACGGCGCGCCCAACTGCGCGGCGGGCGTGTGCGGCGTCACCTGCGACGAGGGCTTCTACCGCGACGGCGCGGCGTGCTCACAGGTGGTCGCGCCGAGGCTCGCGGGGCCCGCGTCGGGCTCCACCGCGACGACGCGCAGGCCGGTGTTTCGATGGGCCGCGCCGCCGAGAGGGAGCGACGGGGCGCGCATCCAGATCTGCCGCGACCGCGCGTGCACCACGGTCGAGACCACCTTCGACGTCACGGGAATCTCGGGCTCGCCCACATCGCCGCTCACGCCGGGCGTTCACTTCTGGCGCGCCCTCGGGCGGCAGGGCGAGGCCGTCGGCACGACGCCTTCGAGCGCGACCTTCGAGATCGTGATCCCCGCGCGCGACGCGGCGCGAAACACGGCGTGGGGCGTGTACCCCGACTTCAACGCCGACGGCTTCGCAGACGCCCTCGTCGGCGAACCGGGAAGCTCCCGCGCGCACGTCTACTACGGCACCGCGACGGGCCTCCCGACGGCCCCTTCGCTCTCGCTCTCGATGGCCGAGACGAACGACCTCGGCAAGAGCGTGGCCGCCGCGGGCGACGTCGACAACGACGGCTTCGTCGACGCGGTCGTGAGCGCCCCCGGCAGCCGCGCCCTCTCGCTGCACTACGGCAGCGCGGCGGGGCTCGCCGAGACGGGCGTGGTCATCGCGGGTCCGTCCTTCGACTGGGGCTACGTGGTGACGGCCGCGGGCGACCTCAACGGCGACGGCTTCGCAGACATCGCCGTGTGGGACGGCCTCGAGATCAGCGGCGTCTACATCGTGTACGGCGGGGCGCGCGGCGCCACGCCGACCATCAACCGCGTCCCCAACGCGCGCGGGGCCGGCTCGGTCCCCGTCGCAGGCGCGGGCAAGGTCGACGGCGACGAGTACGACGACCTCGTCATCGGGATTCGGACCGTGGAAGGGCAGGAGCTCGGGGTCTTTCTCGGCGGGCCGACGGGGCTTCCGCCGCTGGCCTCTGCGACGATCGCGATCCCGTCGTTCAACGCGGTCTCCGCGGCGGGCGACGTCAACGGCGACGGCTTCGCCGACGTGGTCGTGGGCGCGTCGCCGGGGAGCGGTCAGGCGTGGCTCTACACGGGCTCGAACACGGGCCTGCTCGCGACGCCCGCGCTGCGCTACACCGACGGCGAGAACCTCGATTTCGGAGCCTCGGTGGCGGGCGTCGGAGACCTCAACGGCGACGGCTTCGCAGACGTGGCGGTCGGCGACGGCATGGCCGCGTTGAGGGTGTTCCCCGGCGCGCTCACGCCTGCTGCGACGGGGAGCGTGCGGCTCACGGGCACCGCCGGGCTCTTCTCCGGGGCGCTCAATTTCGCGGGAGACCTCGACCGCGACGGCTTCGCGGACCTCCTCGTCGGATCGCCCGACGACGGCGGCGGCAAGAGCCCGTGTCAGGGCGCGGTCTACGTGTTCCGCGGGAGCGGCGCGGGCGTGTCGATGACCGCCACGTCGACGCTCACGCCGCCCGACCCGAAGAGCTGCCACACCCTCTTCGGCTACTCCGTCGCGTGGAACATGCGCTGGCCTGCGAGCCTGCTCCTGGGCTAGTAACGCCGCTCCACCATGAAGCCCGCCTGGATCGCGTTGTCACTCCTCCTCGCGCGCGCGAGCTGCTCCGAGCGCGCGCACCCGGTCACCACCGCGCCCGCCGCGTCTGCGAGCGAGGTCGAGGTCGTGGCGCCCTCCGACGCCGGCGCGCGCAGGCCGCGAGAGATCGTCGCGCGGCACATCCTGGTGATGCACCGCGACGTGCCCGACGCGCCCGAGACCGCCTCGCGGAGCCGCGTCGAGGCCCGCGCGCGCGCCGAAGAGGTGCTCCGTCGGCTGCGCGCGGGGGAGCGCTTCGAAGACCTCGCGGGGGAGTTCTCTGACGAGCCCGGCGCCGGGGAGCGCGGCGGCAGCCTGGGCCGCTTCGGTCGCGGGCGCATGGTGCGCGACTTCGAAGACGCCGCGTTCGCCCTCGAGCCCAATCAGCTCTCCGAAGTGATCGAGACGCGCTTCGGATTCCACGTGATCCAGCGCATGGAGTGACCGCCCGTCGGCGTGACGCCGTCGAGGGTCAAGCTCGACCGTAGGGGCGCGTGTCCGAGGATCAGACCCGGCCGTAGATTTTCTAACGACTTCGCGGGCCTCGGCCCCTTGGCACCGAGGCCACATCCACGGAACATCGCCTCACCACCACGGAGGTTCCGCGATGCGACGAAGCACGTTCCCCATGATCGCCGCTGGAGTGCTCGCGGCGCAGGGATGCGCCGACCACGACGAGGTCGAAGAGCGCGTCTCTCGCCACTCGGGTTTCTTCCTCATGCGGCGCGCGTCCGACGCGTGCCTCCCCTCGCCCGGCGCCTCGTGCGCCGGCTTCGTGGCCTCCTCGATCAACAGCGCCTCCACGCAGTGCCCCGACGGCCGCTGGTCGCCCTCGTGCGACGTCGCCGCGATCGACCTCTCGGCGCTGCACCTCCCGTCCGCGCAATCCGCCGCGCTGATCGCGTCGATCACGCCCTCGCTCAGCGCGCCCGACGTGGTGCTCCGCGGCCGCCTCACCACCGTCGACGGACACACCGAGCTCGTCGCGCTCGAAGCCTGGCGCGCGCCCTCCATCGCGCCGGTGCGAGGCGCCTTTCACGCCGTCTCGACGGAGGACTCGTCGTGCACGTACCTCCCCTGCGCCTCGGTGATGGACCACCGGCTCAACGCCTCGCTCGAGCCCGAGCCCATCGCGGGCGTCGACCTCTCGGGCATCGCCTCGCTCGACCCCGTCGCGCGTGACAACGCCCTCGCCGACGCGGCGAGCGACACGGGCCTGCTCGTCGCGGGCACGCAGTCGTACGGCCCCAACGGGCGGGTGCTCAGGGCCGAGCAGGTGTTCACCCGCGTGCGTCCCTCGATCGCCCCGGGGCTCTGCGCCGACGCGCTGCGCGCGAACCTCGACGACGCGTCCTCGCGGCTCCTCTACCCCTCCGAGACCGACGCGCCCATCCACGCCATCTCGCCCGACGCCGTCGCGCGCATGCCCTCGACCGAAGACTTCGCCGACGTGATCGGGATGACCGCGCGCCCCGCCGTTCGCGCCGAACCCTTCGAAGTGTTCATGCAGCCGCTCACCTCGGGCGACGCGAGCACGCCCGCCGAGCAGCTCCGCGCGGCGCGCTTCAGGAGCCTCGAACGCGCGCTGCGCGCTCAGCTCACCGACCTGCGCGTGTACCGCGTGGGCACCGTCGACGTGAAGGTCTACGTGGTGGGACTCACCGCGTGCGGCGAGCTCGCCGGCGTCGAGACCACCGCGCTCGAACGCTAGCGTCCCGCAGCGAGAGCGCCCCCCTCAGTCGCCCCGCGCGATCGTCACCCGAAACACTCCGTCGTCGTGAGCCGTGCGCACCGTGAACCCGGCGCTCACGGCCCATCGCGCGATCGCGGCGGTCACGTCGCCCGCGCTCAGCGAGCCCTGGAGCCGCGCTTCGAACATCGAAGACGTCGCGCCGTGGACGCGACGGAGGCGCCAGTGACGCTCGTCGACCTCGACGGAGAAGGTCGCCTCGAGGCCGTCCGCGGCGCGCGCCGCCATCCACTGCCCCGCGTCACGGGTGATCGGCGACACCGCCTGGTGGGCGCCGGTCTGGCTCGATGAATGGGTCAACGCGTCGCTCGCCATAGAGCCTGACTTTTACGCTCATTGTCGCAGACCACAACCCCCATACGGGAGGCTGTGAGAAGGGTCTGCGGGGGGGGGTGCGGGTCGGATTCAGAAGGAGCCGGAGAGCACCGGGACGCGAACTTCGGACTGGGCGCCGAGGCCGTACTGGCGCATGTCGTGGAGCGACACGCTGTTCTCGACGGCGATCGCGGGGACCGAGAGCGACATCGATCCGCGCGCGAAGTCGACGAGGCCCGTGGGACGGAACAGCGGGGCGACGGCGGTCGCGGCGCCGATGCGGCGGGGGTGGATCGACGCCGTGGGCGCAGGCGCGGTGCCCGTACCCGAAGCGGGGGCGGCAGGCTGCGTGGCGCCACCCGACGCGGGCTGCGCGGCGCCGCCCTCAGCGGGAGGAGCGCCCGAGGACTCGTCGATGGGGGCGTTTGTGGGGGCGTTGTCTTCCGCGGGCTGGTCGGACTCGGGGCGGTACGACGTGGCGTTGACGTAGGCGATCACGCTCGGGACCACGAGGCCGAGGCCGAGCACCAGAGAGCCCACCGACACCGCGGTGAGCGTGGTGTCGGTGCCGCTCGCGGCGGCGTCTTCGAGGAAGTACCCGCCGACGCCGCCTGCGGCCGCGCCGAGGAGCGGAAACACGATGTACGCCCAGCGCGGACGCGCGCCCGCCGCGGCCTGAATGAGCGCGACAGTCTCGGCGCCGAGGAGGGCGCAGCCGATGATCCCCTTGGCCGTCGGGGTCACCACGTTGACGTTGCTGGCGGTCTGCGCCGCGGCCTTCGTGGTGTGCGTGAGAGTGATCGTACCCGCGATGCTCGCGAGGGTGATGACGGCGACGGCCTTGCGCATGAAGCCTCCGAAGAACGATTTCAAACCGCGACCAGCACTCTGTAGCGCGGCCGCCCCGAAACGTTCGGCACGCTACCATCACCCCTCACCCCGTCAAGACGCTGCGTCGGTGTGGTTCGAGCGGTTTTCGGGGCCCTCGAGGCGCCCGGCGGTTGTACCCTCCGCGGCGCCGCCATGAGCACGAACGACAAGGTCATCATCACCTGCGCGCTGAGCGGTGTCGTCACCTCGCGCGCGCAGTGCCCCGCGATCCCCTACACCGTCGAAGATTTCGCCCGCGAGGCGAAGCGCGCCTGGGACGCGGGCGCCACGGTGCTCCACATCCACGCGCGCACCGACGACGGGATGCCCGACTACACCGCGGCGCGGTACCGCGCCATCGGCGACGCGATCAGGGCCGTGTGCCCGATCATCCTGAACTTCTCGACGGGGACCATCGACCCCGAGGGCCGCAAGGCGCCGCACATCACCGACTACAAGCCCGAGATCGGCGCCCTCAACATGGGGTCGATGAACTACGCGAAGTACAACCCGAAGCGTAAGGGCTGGGTGTTCAACTTCGTGTTCGAGAACTCCTTCGACTACATCTCGGAGCTCATCACGAAGATGAACCAGTCGGGGGTGAAGCCCGAGCTCGAGTGCTTCGACACGGGCCACGCGTCTTCGGCAGAAGCCTTCGTCGACATGGGGCTCTTGAAGGGCCCCCTCGATTTCTCGCTCGTGATGGGCGTCGTCGGAGGCATCAAGGCCACCACGAAGCACCTCGCCTTCGCCGCCGAGAACCTCCCGCCGGGGAGCACCTGGAAGGTCGTCGGCATCTCGCGCGAACAGTGGTCGCTCTGCGCCGCCGCGCTGACCCTCGGCGGCAACATCAGGGTCGGCCTCGAGGACAACTTCTACCTGCCCGACGGCGTCATGGCGCGCTCGAACGGTGACCTCGTCGAGAAGGCCGCGCAGATGGTCCGTGACGTGGGGCGACAGGTGGCGAGCGTCGACGAGGCGCGCGCCATGCTCTCGCTCTCACCCCGCTGAGAGGAGCGAGACGCCATGTATCACACGATCCTCTACGACCTGACGACGGTCGACGGCGGCGCCATCGCGACGATCCGGCTCAACCGCCCCGAGCGAAAGAACTCCATCGGCCCCGAGATGGCCAACGAGATCCTCTACGCGCTCGAGAACGCCGAGAAGGAAGACCACGTTCGCGTCGTGGTGCTCACCGGCACCGGCGGGACCTTCTGCGCGGGCGGAGACATGGGCGCCATGAGCGCGGGGCCGGTCGTGAGCACGCTGCCGATGCGCGGCGACTACGCCGACCTGATGCTCAAGATGGTGCGCTTCACGCGTCCCATCATCGCGCGCGTCGAGGGCGCCGCGATGGGCGGCGGCCTCGGCCTCGTCGCCGCGTCGCACTTCGCCATCGCGTCGGAGACCGCGGTCTTCGCGACGCCCGAGATCTCGCGCGGGCTGTGGCCCATGATGATCTCGGCCATCCTCGCGCGCACCGTGTCTCGCCGTGACCTGCTCGAGATGATGCTGCTCGGCGCGAAGATGCCCGCCGTCGAGGCGGCGCGGCTGCGGATCATCAACCGCGCGGTGCTCCCCGATCAGCTCGACGACGCGGTGCTCACCCTCGCCAAGAGCCTCGCGCTCAAGTCTCCGACGGCCGTCTCGCGCGGCCTCGCGGCGTGGGCGAAGCAGGGCGACATGGCGCTCGACGCGGCGCTCCCGATGCTGCGCGAGGAGCTCTTCTCGCTCCTCGGCACCGACGACGCGCGCGAGGGCCTCATGGCCTTCATGGAGAAGCGCGCCCCCAAGTGGACCGGAAAGTAGAACCGCAGGAGACGCCCCGATGCCGACGATGCGAGAGAGGGTGGCCGAGCTCGAAGCCCGACGCGCGCAGGTGCGCGAGATGGGCGGGGCCGACAAGATCGCCAGGCAGCACGAGCGAGGCAAGCTCACGGCGCGCGAGCGATTCGCGCACTTCTTCGACGGAGGCGAGTGGCTCGAGGTCGGGATGCACGGCACCCAGATGGGCTCCGCCGCGGGCTCCGACGGCGCCGACAAGCCCCCCGCCGACGCCGTGGTCTGCGGCTTCGGCAAGGTCGACGGGCGCGTGGTCTGCTCGGCGGCGTACGACTTCACCGTCAAGGGCGGATCGATCGGTGAGACCGGCGAGGTGAAGGTCTCTCGCATGCGCGAGATGGCCCTGCGCGGACGCCACCCGATGGTGTGGTTCATCGACTCGGCGGGCGCGCGCATCGAGCCGGGCAAGAACAACGAAGACGCCATCTCGCTCTTCGCGGGCTACGGGCACCTCTTCCGCGAGGAGGTGGTGATGTCGGGCGTGGTCCCCCAGGTGGCCGCGATGGTGGGCCCCGGCGCCGCTGGAACTGCCTATATTCCAGGGCTCGCGGACTTCGTCCCGATGGTGAAGAACATCGGCTCGATGGCCCTCGCGGGCCCGCCCCTCGTGAAGGCCGTCACGGGTCAGGAGATCTCCGAGCAGGAGCTCGGCGGGTCGAAGATCCACTGCGAGACCTCGGGCGTCGGCGACGGCGAGTACGCCGACGACCCCGCGTGCATCGCGGCCGTGCGCAAGTACCTCTCGTTCTTCCCCTCGCACTGCGAAGAGGCTCCGCCGACGGTGCCCTGCACCGACCCCGTCGACCGCCGCGAGGACTCGCTCCTCGACGTCGTGCCCGACTCTCCGCGCCGCGCGTTCGACATGTACAAGGTCATCAAGGCCATCGTCGACCACGGCGACCTGCTCGACCTCAAGCCCCGCTGGGCGCGCAACCTCATCACCTGCCTCGCGCGCATCAACGGCCGCACCGTGGGCATCGTCGCCAACAACCCCATGCAGCTCGGCGGCGTGCTCGACATCGACGCGGCCGACAAGGGCGCGCACTTCATCCAGCTCTGCGACGCGTTCAACATCCCGCTGGTGTTCCTGCAAGACACGCCGGGCTTCATGGTGGGCAGCAAGGTCGAGCACGCGGGGATCATCCGGCACGGCGCCAAGATGCTCCACGCGATGAGCGCGGCGACGGTGCCGAAGCTCACGGTGGTGGTTCGAAAGGCCTATGGCGCAGGGTATTTCGTGATGTGCGGCAGGGCCTACGAGCCCGACCTCATCGTCGCGTGGCCCGGCGCCGAGATCTCGGTCATGGGCGCCGAGGGCATGGTCGGCATCGCCGCGCGAAAGCTCTTCCGCGGAGAAGAGCCCCCGCCTGAGATCAAGAAGCAGCTCGTCGACACCATCCAGGGCTACATCGACATCACGAAGGTGGCCGGGTGGGGCCTCGTCGACGACATCATCGATCCCCGTGACACGCGCCGCGTGCTCGCGTGGGGCCTCGAGCTGTCGCAGCGCAAGACCGTCGAGCGACCGCGTCGCAAGCGCGGTGTGATCCCCGTCTGATGCGCGGTCGCAAGGCAACCGACTCCGTCGACGCGCTGCGAGAGGCCGCCCTCGACGGCATCGGCGAGGAGCCCTCGGAGGCCGACGTCGAGGCCCTCGAAGAGGCCGTCGAGGAGAAGGTACGAAAGCAGCGCCCCGTCGATCCGTCGGTGGCGGCGCTGTTTCCGTCGGGCGTGGTGGTCGTGCACGAGATGATCTCGGCCGCGTCGAAGACGTGGCGCGAGGCGACGGACCGCGAGGCCCCCTCGGTCGACAGGCTCTCGGCGCCGGGCGTGGTCGAGCGCATCGACGTCGACGCGCTCTCGGGCTACGTCGCCGTGGTCACGAAGGACGACACCTGGCGCGCGTTCCTCCCGCGCGAGCAGGTGTCGACGATCGTGGCGCTGATGCTGCGGCGACCGATCGAAGAGGTCGCGCGGATCATGGCCGAGGGCCCCGGTCCGCTCGCGCCCTCGCAGCCCTCGTAATCCTCTTCAGTGCAGCGCCGCGGGGAAGCGGAAGTTGCGCAGGATCGTGTCGCGCAGCCACCCCTGGAGCTGCTCGACGTCGTCCTCGTTCGACGTGAGGCGCACGACGAAGTGACGCCTTCCGCTCGGCACCACGAAGGTCGCCGACTGCATCGACTCGCTGCCGCGTCGGCCGTACTGCGCGACCCAGTAGCCCGCCGTGCCCGCGAGCTCGTCGTCGCCGAGCGCGCGCATCGTCGTGGTCGCCTCGCCCAGCGTCGGGAGCGTGCGGGCCGCGGGCGCGAGCGCCGTGAACTCCGCGCCCGACGTACCGGGCGACGGACGCGTCACTTCGAAGACCTCGAGGCGCTCGTTGTGAACGGGGTGTGAGTACTCTTCGAAGCGCACGGAGCCTTCGCCCTCGTGACGCGCGAACTCCCATCCGCCGGGCGCGGGGTCGAAGGTGTACGCGGTCTGCGGCGGCCGCGCGCACGCGACGGCGAGCGACATCACGATGCCAACGAACACGCTACGGAGCACGGGAATGCGGCGCATGACGCACTCCTAGCCATGGGCACGCGAGCGCGTCCAGAAAACGGCAGCGCTACGCCACCGCGCGGATCGAGGCGAGCTCGAGCTGCACGGCTTCGGCGCCGTTCCAGGGATCGGGACGCACGCCGCCGATCACGTCGACGCGCGCGCCCACCATGGGGATCTCGCCGCGCTCACGCCGCGAGACGCCGTCTCGCACGAAGCACGGGATCGACCGACGCCCCACCTGGAGCGACAGCCGGACGTGCGACTCCGCCACCGTGCGCGCGTCAGAAATACGCGTGTTGCGGAGGAGCACGCGAGGCTCGGGGTTGGCCTCTCCCGTCGGCTCGAGCGCGCCGAGGTCACGCGCGAGATCGCCCGCGAGGTCGCCTTCGAGGAGCTCCGTGTCGTAGCGCTCGTCGGCGGCCACCGAGGGCTTCGAACCGCGAAGTGCATCGGCGAACCCCGCGCGGAACGCGTCGATACGACCGCGGTGGATTCGAAGCCCCGCGGCGCCGTCGTGTCCGCCGCACACGATGAGGTCCGAGCGACACCGCGTGACCGCGTCGAAGAGCTTCACGCCGCGAGGCGCGCGCACGGAGCCGACGCCCTCGTCGCCCTCCATCGCGACGACCGCGACGGCGACGCCCAGCCGATCGACGAGGCGCCCCGCGACGATGCCGCCCATGCCGTGGTGCCACCCGTCGCCCGCGAGCACGATGCCCGGCGGGAGCGTCGCGCCGTAGATCTCTCGCACCTGCTTCATCGCGGCCTCGATGAGCGTCGTCGAGACCTCGCGTCGGCGCACGTTGGCCTCGGCGAGCTCGCGCGCGAGCACCGCGGCCCGCGCGGGGTCGTCCGTGAGGAGCAGCTCCATCGTGGGGACCGCGGAGCCGAGGCGTCCCGGCGCGTTGAGGAGCGGCGCGATCGAGAAGCTCACGTCGCGCGCGGTGAGCCGGTAGCGCAGCTTCACCTCGCTCATGAGCGCGCGCACGCCCGCGCAGCCGTCGCCGTCGGCGATGCGGTTGAGCCCCGCGCGCGTGAGGATGCGGTTGTCTCCGTCGAGGGGCGCCACGTCGGCGATGGTGCCGAGCGCGACGAGGTCGAGGAGGGGCCTGAGGTCCATCGTGGCGTCGAGGCGCGCGCGCACCGCGGCGGCGACGGAGAACGCGAGTCCCACGCTCGCCATGTGCTTGTACGCGAAGCCGCAGTCGGGCCTGTGGGGATTGAGAAACGCCAGCGCGGGCAGCGGCTCGTCGGGGACCTTGTGGTGGTCGACCACGATCGCGTCGACACCCGCCGCGCGGAGCCGCTCAAGGCGCGGGTGATCGCTCGTGCCGCAGTCGCAGGTGATGACCAGCGAGGGGCGCTCCGCGAGCACGCGGTCGAGGGCCGCGTCACTGAGTCCGTAGCCGCCCGAGAAGCGCGACGCGACCTGCGCGGTGACGTCTCCGCCGAGGCGTCGCAGCACGCGCGTGAGGAGCGTCGCGGAGGTGATCCCGTCGACGTCGTAGTCGCCGTAGACCACCACGCGCTCGCGTCGCTTCACGGCGAGGGCGATGCGCTCGGCGGCGAGGTCGCGGTCGGCCATCGCGTCGGGCCGCGAGAGCTCCGTGAGCCGCGGCGAGAGGAAGCGCCGCGCGTCGTCGGCGACGGTGACCCCGCGGCGCGCGAGGATGCGCGCGACGAGCGGATGGAGTCGCAACGCGTGGGAGAGCGAGGCCGATGCCTCACGCTGCGCGGCGGAGTCCGATGGCGAGTTCGTGGGGGGTTCCATGCTGCGGTTGGGAGCTATACCGCAGAACCCTGGCGGGGTTGTGTTTACGGCCAGAACAGCCGAGGGGAGCGAAGCGCGACTACGAGCAGCGGCCCGAGCGGCACGTGAGCCCGGGGCCGCAGGCGCTCCCGAGGAGGCAGCAGCGCCCGCCGCGGTTGCCGCACACGCAGCCGCCGAGGATGCAGCCCGAACACGACGCGCCGCACGCGCCGCAGTTGGCGTTGTCGAGCGCCAGGTTCACGCATGCGCTGCCGCAGACGACCTGCGCGAAGGGGCAGTTGCAGGTCCCGCCCGAGCAGGTCGCGCCCGTCGGACAGATCCCTCCGCAGCGGCCGCAGTTTCGAGCGTCCGACGCGGTGTTCACGCAGGCCGTGCCGCAGAGCATCTGCCCCGTCGGGCACACGCAACGCCCCGACGCGCAAGCGGCCCCCGTGGGGCAGACCGTTCCACACGCGCCGCAGTTCTGCCGGTCAGACTGCGTGTCGACACACGTCGCACCGCACATCACCCGGGGCGACGCGCAAGACGTACACACCGCGCCCACGCACGCCTGCCCCGCCGCGCAGGGCCGGTTGCACCCGCCGCAGTGCGAGGAGTTCGCGAAGCCCGCGACCTCGCAGCCGTCGGGCTCCGTCATGTTGCAGTCGCCGTAGCCGTTGACGCACGAGCCCACGGCGCAGCGCCCCGCGGTGCAGACCGTCGTGAGCGCGTTGGCGCGCAGCGAGCAGACGTTCCCGCACGCGCCGCAGTGGGTGAGGCTCGTCGAGAGGTCGATCTCGCAGCCGTTCGCCTCCATCCCGTCGCAGTCGCCGAAGCCCGCCGCGCAGCGGGGCACGCACGCCCCGCTCAGGCACGTCGCCGCGCTGTTCGCGCGCGTCGGGCAGGCCATGCCGCAGCGGCCACAGTTGGTGGCGGACGACGACAGATCGGCCTCGCAACCGTTGGCGGCATTGCCGTCGCAGTCGGCCGTTCCGGCGACGCAGGCGCAGGTGCCCGACAGACACGACTGGCTCGCGCCGCAGGTGCGACCGCAGCCGCCGCAGTTCGCGTCGTCGCTCGTCGTGTCGACGCAGACGCCCCCGCAGCGGGCCATGCCGGTCGGACACGGAATGTCCATCACGATGGGACCGTCGTCCGCGACGTCGGGCACATCGGGCACATCGGGCACGTCGGGCACGTCGGGCACGTCGGGCACGTCGGGCACGTCCATCACATCGGGCGCGTCCATCACATCGGGCGCGTCCATCACGTCGGGGACATCGGGCACGTCGGTGACGTCGGGCACGTCGGTGACGTCGGGCACGTCGGGCACGTCAGTGTCGATCACGTCGGCGTCGAGCGCGGGGCCGTCGTCGACGGGTACGTCGCCCGCGTCGTCGATGTCGACCGCGACGTCTTCCGAAGTGACGTCGAGCGCGTCGGACCTTTCATCAACGACGTCGAGCGATGTCTCGGGCCCCGTGTCGCCCGTGCTCCATCCCGACGAGGTGTGGTTGAGCGAGCACGCGGAGCACGCCGCGAGGACCCCGAGCAGAAGAACCGACTGCCGCATCGACCACTCCATTCAGGCGGAGCTTCGCTGACCTTACGAGTTGATTTCAAGTGATTCGCAAAAGAACCGCGAATCGATGAGCCCCGCGATGACGGTTCGAGGAGCGTCGCTGGAAACGTCTTCCGCCACGCTCCGAGACGCGGGGCGGGGCGCACTCCCACCGACCTGCGAAACGATGTTAGAAGGTCGGCCGCCATGCTCTCACGCATCACAAACGGCATCCTCAAGGTCGCGGCGCTCGCCGCGGATCGACCGCTCCCGGCGCAGACGGACGAAGAGCGTCGGCTTATCGAAGTGCTTCGTGACGACCTGCGCGCGCTCCCCGTGATGCCTGTGACGGGCGTCCCCGACTCCGAGGCGAACTGGAACCGCAACCTCAACGAGCTGCGCGACCTCGTGCTCAACGACGACCCGCGCAACTTCCTCCGCTGGCCCATGGTGCAGCGGGCGATGTTCGTCACCTATCCGCCGTACGTGATGAACGAGTTCGCGTACCTCCGCGCGCAGCCCGACTGGGCCTCTCGCTGGCGTGACGCGATCCGCGAGTCGCCCGTGGGCCACCCCCTGCGCCTCGGCTTCTACCCCACGTCGAGCGGCAACCTCACGCACCACGCCTATCACCTCGCGCGCTTCGAATCGCTCAGCGGACAGCGCGTCGAGGACCTCGACGTCGTCTTCGAATTCGGCGGCGGCTACGGCGGCATGGCGCGGCTCGTTCACAACCTCGGGTTCCGCGGTCGCTACGTCACCTTCGACCTGCCGCACTTCTCGGCGCTGCAGCGCTTCTTTCTCGCGCGGCTGGGGATTCCCCTCCGCACGGCCGCGGAGTTCGCCGACGGACTCTCGGGCGTCGCGTGCGTGTCGGACCTCGAAGCGCTCCGCGCGGTGCTGGCCTCGGTGCGCTCCGACGCGCGCTCGCTCTTCCTCGCGACGTGGTCGATCAGTGAGACGCCCGAGCACATCCGCGCCTCGGTGCTGCCCCTCGTCTCGCACTTCAGCCACTTCTGCGTGGCCTATCAGCACCGCTTCGAAGAGGTCGACAACGTCGCGTACTTCAAGCGCTGGCGAGAGACCGCGGGCGACGTCGCGTGGCGCGACGAGCGCATCCCGCACCTGCCGCACGACAGCTACCTCGTCGGCCGCCGACGCTGATCGACGCGACGCCCCGCGACGGGCGAATTGCGCTACCCAATCACCACGGATCAGCCCTACGATCCGCGGAGAGAGGCGGCGCTGAGCCTATGATCATCCGACGTCATCAACGCGAGCAGGAGACGGCCTTCCTCGATCCGAAGGCGGTGCACCGCGGGACCGCCATCGACGAGGCCGAGCTGCTCGGCGAGAACTTCATCGCGAGCGCGCTCTCGGGCGAAGGTTCGATGCCCGAGACGCTCGACAACGTGAGCGACGAGGAAGACGGCGGGCCCTACCTGGAGTCTTCGGGCGAGCGCGAGTTCGCCCGCGACGTCGACGCGTCGAACCCCAAGGGGAGCAAGGCAGAAGCCTTCCCCACGGCGGTGCACGGCCCCAGGCCGATGCGTCGCGGCTGAAGCGGTTTCGCGCTCAACCGCCCGCGTGCGGGAGCGCGTAGGTCGACACCCCCACCCGACGCCCGTCGGGGTCGCGGAAGTACGTCGTAAACGCCGTCTCGGACTCGATCGCGACGCCCCTCGCCCGCAGCCACTCCCGCACCCGATCGCGTCCCTCGGAGGTGACCGCGAAGGCCGTGAGCTCCATCGATCCAGCGGGGATCTCGGGCTCGCCGTCGCTCCTGCGCTCGATCATCAGCACGGCGTCGCCAAGCGCGAGCCAGACGGAGTATCCCGCCTGCTCCCGAACGATCGTGAGCCCGAGGAGCGAGCGGTAGAAATGGGTGAGGGCCGCGACGTCGCGGGTGCGGAGGGCTACGTGGTGGAGGTGGGGATGGGTCACGAAGGCGTCGAGGCGCGGCGCTCGGAAGAGCCGTTCAGTGCAGGCCGTCGCAGTCCTCGCCGCAGAAGCGGCAGGTGTTCTCGGACTCGAAGCGAGGGGCGCGGAGCGCGTCACCGCGGCGACGGTCGGCGATGCGGAGGTTCTCGAAGCGGGGCGACTCGGCCTTCGGGGTCTTCTTCATGGGCTTTACTCCTCCTTGTGTGTGGGATCACTGCGATCCCTGACGCTCTGAGCATCGCCACGAAGGGCCTCGTGTGCAATGCCCTTCGGCGCTTGAATCGCACCGCGGAGCGGTGTTACGCGTCTCGGCCCACGATGAAGAAATCATTCATGAGCCTCGTGCGAGCACGCGCCGCGGCGGTCTCGCTCGGCGTCGCATCGCTCGCGATCCCCTGCGCCGCAGCGGCCGACGACCTGCCCGTGCCCGTGACCGTGGAGCGCCTCGACAACGGGCTCCGCGTGGTGATGAGCCCCGACCACAACGCGCCCACGGTGGCCGTCGCGGTCTACTACGACGTGGGCTCTCGCGTGGAGGAGCGCGGCCGCTCGGGCTTCGCGCACCTCTTCGAACACATGATGTTCGAGGGCAGCGCGAACGTGGGCAAGGGCGAGCACTTCAGGCTCGTGGGCGCGCGCGGCGGGCAGTTCAACGGCACGACCAGCGAAGACCGCACGAACTACTTCGAGACGCTCCCCGCGAGCTCGCTCGAGCTCGGGCTCTTTCTCGAAGCGGATCGCATGCGCTCGCTCAACGTGACGCGCGAGAACTTCGAGAACCAGCGCCAGACCGTGATGGAGGAGCGCCGCCAGTCGTACGAGAACCGCCCGTACATGCTGTCGTTCCTGCGCCGCGACGAGCTCGCCTATCAGGGCTACTTCCCCTACGAGCACAGCACCATCGGCGACATGCGCGACCTCAACGCCGCCTCGCTCGACGACGTGCGCGCCTTCCACGACCGCTACTACGCCCCCGACAACGCAGTGCTCTCCGTCGCGGGCGACTTCGACCCCGCGCAGGTCATGGAGATGGTGCGCAGGCACTTCTCGATGATCCCCGCGCGCCACGCCGCCCCGTGGCAGGACACGCCCTTCGCCCCGCAGACCGCCGAGCGCACCGACACCGTGCGCGACGGCCTCGCGCAGATGCCCGCGTTCCACGAGGTGTGGCACATCCCCCCGCGCAGGACGCCCGACCACTACGCCCTCGAGGTGCTCTCCGTGGCCCTCGGCATGGGCGAGAGCTCGCGCCTCCACCAGTCGCTCGTGAAGGAGCGCGAGATCGCCAGCGAGGTCAGCGTCTACACCGAGGACCGCCGCGGCCCCGACCTCTTCGGCGTGTGGTGCCTCCTGGCGCAGGGCCACACGGGGGCCGAAGCGCGCGCCGTCATCGACGCAGAGATCGTCCGCGTCGGCCGCGACGGCATCACCGCGCAGGAGCTCGACAAGGTGAAGAACCTCCTCCGCCGCAGCTTCGTCTTCGGGCTCCAGAGCAACCTCGCCCGCGCCCGCCAGCTCGCCGAGTTCGAGCTCTACGACGGCAACGCGTCGCTCCTGAGGAGCGAGCTCGATCGCTACCTCGCCGTCACCGCCGACGACGTGCGCCGCGTCGCGGGGCAGTACTTCGAAGCCACCAACCGCACCGTGCTCGACGTCCTCCCCGCGGAGGAGCGCCCCGCGGCAGCGCAGCCCGCAGCAGCGCAGCCCGCAGCGGCGCAGCCCGCAGCAGCGCAGCCCGCAGCAGCGCCCGCAGCAGCACAGCCCGCAGCCCATCCCGCGCGTTGATCAGGAGCATCACCACCATGAACCGCACCCACGCCATGATCTTCGCCGCGCTCGTCGGGATGAGCTGCAAGAGCTCGAACACGCCCGCCGTGCAGACACCGCCCGTCACCGACGGCAACGCACACACTACGAACACGACGGCCACGACCGAGACGCCCGCGGCCCCCGCGGTGCGCATGGACCCGCCCGCGAGCGGCCCCGCGCGGGACGTTCACCTCCCGACGATCCGTCGGCGCAGGCTCGCCAACGGGCTCGAGCTCAACGCCGTCGAGTACCACACGCTCCCGGTCCTTCACGTGCGGCTCACGGTGCGCGCGGGCTCGGCGCACGACCCCGCGGGCGCGCGTCCCCTCCCGGGCCTCGCGTCGCTCACGGGCGACATGCTCAAGGAAGGCACGCGCGCGCGCACCAGCGCGCAGATCGCCGAGGCCATCGAGTTCGTGGGCGGCAGCCTCGACGTGATCACGGGCCCCGACGCGACGACGCTCTCGGTCTCGGTGCTCAAGGACCACGCCGACACGGCCCTCTCGCTCCTCGCCGAGGTGCTCTCGACGCCGACCTTTCCGCAGACCGAGCTCGACAAGCTCAAGCGCCGCGAGACCGACCGGCTCCAGCGCAGCCAGAACGATCCGGGGTGGCTCTCTCGCAGGGCCTTCGCGCAGACGCTCTACGGCGCGGGGCACCCCTACGGGCGCTTCGACACGACGCCCGAGGTGCTCCGCGCCGTCACGCGCAACGACATCCTGGCCTTTCACCGCGCGCGCTACGTCGCGGGCAACATGACGCTCACCGTCGTGGGTGACCTCACGGCCGCGCAGCTCGACCCCATCCTCGACCGCACCCTCGGCCGCGTGCGCGGCGGAACCGCGCCCGCGATCACCTTCCCCGCGGCGCCCGCGCCGACCGCGCGACAGGTGGTGCTGGTGCATCGCCCGAACTCGCCGCAGAGCGTGATCCGCTTCGGCAACACGGCCCTCCGTCGCCGCGACGACGACTTCGTGCCGCTCACGGTAGCCAACCACGTGCTCGGCGGCGGAGCTTCTTCGCGTCTCTTCATGGACCTCCGCGAGCTCCGCTCGCTCACCTACGGCGCCTACGCCCGCGTGAGCGAGACCGTCGACCTCGGCACCTGGGGCGCCGCTGGACAGGTCCGCACGCCCGCCACGGGCGACGCCATGTACGCCCTCTATCGCCACCTGGAGTGCGTCACCACGGCGACGCCGCCCGACGCCGAGATGGCGCAGACGCGGTCGTACCTCATCGACAGCTTTCCCCTCTCGGTCGAGACCCCCGGCAACATCGCGGACCTCATCGTGGGCCTGAGGCTCTTCGGTCTGCCCGACACCTGGTACGACAACTTCCGCACGCGCGTGCAGGGCGTCGACGCGGCCACGGCGCTCTCGACCGCGCAGCGCTACATCCACCCCGACCGCGCGGCCGTGGTGGTCGTCGGTGACGCCGACGCGCGCGTCGAGACGGGCGCGCCCTGCGCCGCGGCGAGGCAGCTCCCCGCCGACGCCACGCTCGCGCAGCAGATCCAGGCGTGCGCCGCGAGGCCCGGCGCCGGAGAGGCCCCCGCGGCGTCGCAGCGAGAGACCGTGGCGCTCAAGGAGTTCCTCCGCGCCTTCGGCCCCGTGCGCGTGCTCAACCTCGACGGGACGCTCCGCGAGGAGCTCGCCGCCACGCAGCTCGGCGATCCCCCCATGCACGCCCGCTGTGAAGAGCTCTCGGCGCCCGCGCTGCAAGCCATCTCGCACGTCGAGCCCGCGGGCCGCGCGGCCTCCGCGCCCGGACGCTGAACGCCACCCCCCGTCCCTCCGTCGTGGCTGATTACCAGCGCATCTACGACCACCACGCCGACGCCTACGAGGCCCTCGTCTCGCGCGAGGACCACGAGGCGAACCTCCTCTCGGCGCTGCGCGAGCTCGTTCCCGCGGAGCCCTTCGACCTCGTCGAGACCGGCGCGGGGACAGGTCGCGTGACCATGCTCCTCGCGCCCCTCGCGCGCTCGGTGAGGGCCTTCGACCGCTCGGCCCACATGCTCTCGGTAGCCCGCGGAAAGGCTTCTGCGAGGGGCTTTTCGCACGTCGGTTTCGACGTGGCCTCGCACGACGCGCTCCCCGTCGAAGACGCCTCTGCGGACCTCGCCGTCGAGGGTTGGGCCTTCGGTCACGCCGTGGGATGGAACCCCTCGGGCTGGGTCACCGAGGTCGAGGCGAACGTCCGAGAGCTCGCCCGCACCGCGCGTCCCGGCGCGAAGGTCGTGCTCATCGAGACCATGGGGACGGGCGTCGAGGCTCCCTTCGAGGGGGGCCACGCGCTCGAGCCGTTTCACCGTCACCTCATCGGCGAAATGGGCTTCTCGCACCGCTGCGTGCGGACCGACTACGCCTTTGAGAGCGTCGACGAGGCCGTGGACCGCGCGGGCTTCTTCTTCGGCGAGCGCATGGCCGGGCGCGTGCGGGCGCGGGCGTGGCGCGTCTTGCCGGAGTTCACCGGAATCTACTGGCGCACCCGCTGAATCGTCGCGGCAGAGAGACCCTCGCGTCGCATTCGAGCGTGCGTTTCTTCTCGCCGTTCTCGTAGACTCGCGCTCGCGGAAGGCGGCGACCGCGAGCAATGGACGACACGCACTGGCACCTCATCCGATCGTGGATGGACCAGGCCTCCGATGGCATCTTCGTCGCGGACGCGAACGGGGTCTACCTCGACGTGAACCGTCGCGGCTGTGAGCTCCTCGGGCGCGCGAGGCACGACATCGTCGGGCGCCACCTCCGCGACATGATCTCGCCCGACGACCTCGCGTACAGGCCCGTCGCGCTCGACCACATCAGGACCGGCCACGCGCACCTCTCCGAGCGCCGCCTGCTTCGCGGCGACGGGACGGTCTTCGTCGCGGAGATCTCGACCACGCGCACGAGCGAGGGTCTCTTTCTCGCCATCGTGCGAGACGTGACCGCGCGTCGCGAGGGCGAGAACGCGGCGCGGCGCGCGGAGGCGAACTTCAGGGCCCTGCTCGACGTGCTCCCCGACGCGGTGGTGGTGCACACCAACGGGGTCATCGTCTACGTGAACGCCACGACGGTCCGCGTCGCGGGCTACGACCGCCCTGATGAGCTCGTCGGAATCCCCGTGATCGAGATCGTGCACCCCGACGACCGCGCGCTGGTCATCGCGCGCGTGCGATCGATGTCGACCACCGGACAGGCCGCGGGGCTCCAGCGAGAGCGCTTCTTGCGCCGCGACGGGAGTTCCTTCGTGTGCGAGGTCGTCGCGCTGCCGCTCACCTTCGACGGGCGACCGTCGCTGCTCGCGGTGGCCCGTGACGTGACCGAGCGCGATCGGATGCAGGCCCGCCTCGCGCAGACCGAGCGCCTCGCGAGCATCGGGCTCCTCGCAGCGGGCGTCGCGCACGAGATCAACAACCCGCTCGCGTACGCGCTGCTCAACCTCGAGCGCGTGTCGGAGCAGCTCGGGGCGACGCTCGACCCCGACGAGATCCGCAAGAGCGTCGAAGACGCCGTCGACGGCGCGCGCCGGGTGCAACGCATCGTGAGAGACCTCAAGACCTTCGCGGGATCGCTCCAGGACGAGGTGACGCGCGTCGACGTGCGGACGGCCATCGACGCGGCGCTCAAGCTCTCGGCCAACGAGCTGCGCTTCCGCGCGAGGGTGCTGCGCGAGATCGCCGAGGTGCCGCCCGTACGCGTGAACGAGGCGCGGCTCACGCAGGTGCTCCTCAACCTTCTGATGAACGCCGCCCACGCGCTCCCCGAGGGAGACGCCTCGCACCACGAGGTCAGGGTGACGGCGCGCGCGGTGGGCTCCGAGGTGCGCATCGAGGTCCACGACGACGGCGCGGGGATCGCGCCCGAGAACATCGCGAAGCTCTTCGATCCGTTCTTCACCACGCGCGCGCCGGGCCACGGCACGGGCCTGGGGCTCTCGATCTGTCACTCCATCGTGAGCTCCTTCGGCGGGCGCATCGAGGTCGAGAGCGCGCTCGGCAAGGGCAGCACCTTCAGCGTGGTGCTCCCCGCGGCGGAGCCCTCGCTCCCCGAGCCCGAGCCCGCGGAGCGACAGCGCGCGTCGTCGCCGCCCGCGACCCGTCAGCGGCTCCTGCTGGTCGAAGACGAGCGGAACATGCGCACGGTGCTCAAGGCCCTGCTCGCGTCGCGCTACGAGGTGGTCACCGCGGCGACGGGCGCCGAGGCGCAGCGCATCCTCGACAAAGACGGCGACTGGGACCTCGTGCTCTGCGACCTGCTCATGCCCGAGGTCACGGGGATGGACCTCTTCGAATGGCTCGAGGTGCAGCGTCCCGACCTGTGCGACCGCGTGGTGTTCATGACCGGCGGCGCCTTCACCGACCGCGCGCGGAGCGTGCTCGACCGCGCCCCGGGCCGCTGGATCGAGAAGCCCTTCGAGTTCGAAACGCTCGCCGTGCTGCTCGAGCGCGTCACGCCGCTGCGGTAGCGCTCTCCGCGGCGAGCACGTGGTCCCACCCGCAGCGCAGGCCGTTGTGCGCGTCGCACACCGCGTGACCGCGCGCGCGCAGCGCCTCGACGCTCGCCGCCATCGGCGCCCGCAGCGACTCGTCGGGCAGACGCGCCGCGCGTCGCGCGCACATGTCGAGCTGGCGATCGACCCAGCCGTGACCGAGCACGTTGCGAAAGCGCTGCTCCGACACGACGCGCAGCCCCGCGCGCTCCACGTGGTGCCGCACCCACTCCAGCGGAAACTCCCGGTAAGGACGCTCGCGGCAGAGCAGGAGGAGCGCGTCGCGCATCCTCGCGATGTCGGTCACCACGCGCTCGGCCTCGTTCACGGGGCGATCGGGGAGCGGCTCGAGGCCCACCACGTAGAGCCGCCCCGCGACGTGGCCCGCGAGGCGCTCGAAGAGCCTGTGCTGAAAGTACGGCGCGAAGCCGTCGACGGCGCCGAGGAGGTAGTCCGCCAGCACCACGTCGAAGCGCTCGCCCGCGAGGAGCGTCGCGTCGGTCCAGTCGCCGAGCACCACGCGATCGCCCTCGCGCAGCGGCCCCTCACCCGTCGCGTCGGTCTCGACGGAGCGCGCCATGTCGCGGTCGGCCGTGACCGCCACCCATCGCTCCGTGGGCAGCGAGCGCACCCACTTGAGCGAGTGACGCCCCGTGCCCGCGTCGAGCACCGAGGCCCACGAGCGGTCTCCGTGGAGCTGCGCGATGTGATCGAAGAGGAGGTCTCCCACGCGCTCAACCCTTGTGCTGCGCGTGCTCTTCGGACGCCTTCGTGACCCCCTCGGCGGGCGTCGTCGACGACACCCGAGGCGCTGCGTCTCCGACGGTTCCCACGCGCACGCGCACGTCGTCAGACGCGCTCTGTTGATGCTGAAGCACGCGACCGAGACGCGCGAGCACGGCCTCGGCGCTCAGCTCCGCGGCCCTCGCGCGGCGCGCGTCGTCGTCTTCGCGAGCGCGCTCCTCGGCGACCACGCGCTCGACCTCGCGGCGCACCTCGGCGGCGTCGGGCTCGGGGTGCCTGAGCGCGCGCGCGGCGTGGATCGCCACGGCGATTCCCCACCCGACGATCACGAAGAGCGACCACCAGCGCGGCACCTGATCGGTCACCGTCGCGAGGTTCGTGAGGAGGTTCAACACGAAGAGCCCCACGCTCACCATGCCGTACGCCGTCGCGTGGCTCGTGAAGCTCGAACGCTTCTCGACCTTGAGCCGCTCGGTCACCGCGCGCTCGTTGCGTCCGCGCTCGACCTCGTCTGCAGCTTCGAGCAGGCTCTGCTCCGACACGCCGACCTCGCGCGCCGCGGCCACGAGGTCCTCGCGCGAGATGCCCGCCTCGGGCTGCCGCTGAAGGGCGCGGCGCAGGATCTCTTCAGCCTCCTCGGGCGTGAACTGCCGCGCGGGAACGTCGTCGGACATCGGCGGCGAGTGTGCCCGATCGCGCCGCGTATCGCGAGGGCCACGTGCGAGGCGCCGCTCCCGCTCGGCCGCGGGTTGTGCGACCCTCCGCGCGTGAAAGACGTCATCACGCGTTCGGCGCTCGCGCAGAGCACCCTCCTCCGCGAAGGAGCCCTCTCGGTCGAAGACCTGACCCGCGCGTACCTCGAGCGCGTCGATCGACTCGACACCCGCTACAACGCCTTCGCGCAGCGCGCCCCCGAGCACGCCATCGACGCCGCGAGAGCCCTCGACCGCGCGCGCAGAAGAGACCCCTCCATCGCCCGCGGACCGCTCTGGGGAGTACCCACGGCGATGAAGGACATCCACCTCGCGCGGGGGATGTTCGCGCGCCTCGGGTCGCGGTCGTTCCGGTACTTCTGGTCGCCTGTCGACGACGTCAGCACGGCGGCGGTGCGTCGCGCGGGCATGGTCATCATGGGCAAGCTCGCCACGTCGGAGCTCGCGATCCTCCCGGTGATCGACCACGACCTGCACCCCCCGACGCGCAACCCGTGGGACGTCACGCGCTACTCGGGAGGCTCCTCGGGAGGCTCCTCCGCGGCCATCTCCGCAGGCATGATGCCCATCGCGGTGGCGAGCGACGGCGCGGGCTCGATCCGCATCCCCGCGGCCTTCTGCGGGCTCATCGGGCACAAGCCCACGCGCGACCTCGTGCCCAACCCCTTCGCGCGCTTCGAAGCCCTCTCGCTCTCGGTGATCGGCCCCCACGCGCGCACCGTCGACGACGCCGCGGCCCTGCTCGACGTGCTCCGCGCCGAAAGCAAGGGGACGCCCTTCGTCGAGACCGTGCGTCGCCCGCCCTCGCGTCTTCGCATTCGCTTCACGACGAAGAACCCGCTCATCGAGACCGAGGCGCCCATCGCCGAGGCCGTGCGCCGCGTCGCGAAGGAGCTCGAAGCCCTCGGTCACTCCGTCGAAGAAGCTGAGACCTTCGAGGGATCGCTCGAAGACTTTCTCCCGATGTTCGAGTTCCTCGCGCACGGGATGTTCGTGCCGCGCGCGTCGCTGCTCCAGCCCGTGACGAAGTGGCTGCGAGAGAAGGGCCGCAAGGTCACCCTCGAAGACGCGCTCGCGCGTCGTGACCTCTTTCGCGCGCGCGTCGACGCATGGATGGGCGACGCCGACGTGATGGTCACGCCCACCGTCGCACGCCACGCTCCCACCGTCGGCGCATGGAGCGCACACGGCCCCGAGGAGCTCTTCCGCGAGGCCGCGCCGCTCGGAGCCTTCACGGCGGTCTTCAACGCGAGCGGCAACCCCGCGACGACGATTCCCCTGTGGCCTTCGGGCGGAGGTCTTCCCGCGGGCGTTCAGCTCGTAGGTGCCCGCGGCCGCGACGCGATGCTCCTCTCGCTCGCGCGCGTGCTCCTCGAATCATTCGGCACGCCGATCACCCCCATCGCCCCCGACGCGCTGAGGTGAACCGTGAAGCTCTCCGGTGCATGGAGCGCCGCAGCCCTCGCCGCCCTCCTCGGCTGCTCACGTGAGCTCCGACTCGAAGACCTCGACGGGCGCTCCGTAGACCCCTTCGCGGGCCCCGACGCGGTGAGAGCCTTCGTGTTCCTCTCCGTCGACTGCCCCATCTCGAACCGCTACGCGCCCGAGGTTCGCGCGCTCCACGACCGCTACACGGCCCGCGGCGTGCGCTTCGAACTCGTGTACCCCGACGCGGCCAGCGACGCGGCGACGATCCGCGCGCATCTGGCTTCGTACGCGCTCCCTCCGCGTGCGCTGCGTGACCCGAGGCACCTCCTCGCGCGGCGCGGCGCGGTGACCATCACGCCCGAGGCGGCGGTCTTCTCACACGGCGAGCTGGTCTATCACGGCCGCATCGACGACCGCTTCGTGTCGTACAACCGCGAGCGTCCGCACGCGAACCGACGCGACCTCGTCGACGCGCTCGAAGCGGCCCTCGCAGGACGCCCCCCCGCGGTCACCGCCGCGCCCGCGATCGGCTGCACGCTCACCGACACGCCCTGAGCGCGCGGGTCACACCACGTCGAAGGGGTAGCCGCCGTCTTGATAGCTCTGCGACGCGATGCCCTTGAGGAGCTCGTCGTCGTTGTTGTCGAAGGCCGCGACGTTCACCTGGAGCCGTCGCTCGGCGTTGTTGGCAAACGCCGCCGTGAGCTCGATCTCGCGGCGCGCGCCCTCCTCGCCCTTGCGCTCGATGGCCCTGCTCGTGCGCGTGAGGCACGCGGCGAGCGCGTAGAGGTCGATCGCCATGTCGGCCACGCGGCGCTGCGTGTACTGCATCTCGGCGATGTCCTTGCCGTGGCGGCGCAGCACCTTGTCGACGTTCTTCGAGAGCATGCCG
>JBPOHC010000010.1:0-2375 GCA_052035985.1 Myxococcota bacterium
GCCGCCGCGCAGAGGAGCGCGGTGATCCCCGGGGTCACCTCTCAGCTCAGCGCGCCGACGGCGGACTCGACGGCGCGTCGGATCGTCCCGTCGACGATCATCGCCGCGATGGCGCGCATGTCGGGCGCGAGCGCGCGGTCGGCCGTGAGCGACGGCACCACAGCGCGGATCGCGTCGTGCGCCGCGGCGACGCCAGCGCCCGGTCGCAGCGGGAGTCGCACGTCGAGCCCCTGCGCGGCGACCATCATCTCGATGGCGACGCCCACGCGCGCGTTGGTGATCACGCGCGCGGCCTTGGTGGCCGAGGTCGCGCCCATCGAGACGTGATCCTCGCGGCCCGCCGACGAGGGGATCGAGTCGACGCTCGCGGGGTGACACAGCACCTTGTTCTCGCTCACGAGCGACGCCGCGGTGACCTGCGCGATCATGAAGCCCGAGTCGAGCCCCGTGTGCGGCGCGAGGAAGGGCGGCAGCCCCGACGAGAGCGCGGGGTTCACGAGCTGCTCGACGCGGCGCTCGGAGATGTTCGCGAGCTCCGCGGCGGCCATGGCCACGAGGTCGAGCGCGAGCGCGAGGGGCTGACCGTGAAAGTTGCCCCCCGACACCACCTCGGCCCCAGCGTCGGACGTGAACACCAGGGGGTTGTCGGTCACCGAGTTGATCTCTCGCGACAACACCTCGTGCGCCCACGCGAAGGCGTCGCGCGAGGCGCCGTGCACCTGCGGCATGCAGCGGAGCGAGTAGGGGTCCTGCACCTTGCCGCAGTCGCGGTGGCTCTCGGCGATCTCGCTGCGTGAGAGGAGCGACCTGAGGTTCTGCGCCGCCGTCAGCGCGCCGGGGTGCGGGCGCGCCGCGATGACGCGCTCCTCGAAGGGGCGGCTCGTGCCCTTGAGCGCTTCGAGCGACATGGCTCCGGCGATGTCGGCGTGCGTCGCGAGCGCGAGCGCGTCGTAGAGCGCGAGGCCGCCCACCGCGAGGATGAACTGCGTCCCGTTGATGAGCGAGAGGCCCTCCTTCGCTTCGAGCGCGATCGGCGTGAGGCCCGCGCGGCGCATCGCTTCGCCGCCGGGGAGGATCTCCCCGAGGTGCTCGGCCTCGCCCTCCCCGATGAGCACCGACGCGAGGTGCGCGAGCGGCGCGAGATCACCCGAGGCGCCCACCGAACCCTGCGACGGGATCACAGGGTGAACCCCGCGGTCGAGCATCGCGAGGAGCGTGTCGACCACGACGGGGCGCACGCCCGAGTGACCGAGCGCGAGCACGTTCGCGCGCAGGAGCATCATCGCGCGCACGGCGTCGGTCGGCAGCGGCGAGCCCACGCCGCACGAGTGGCTCCGGAGGAGGTTGTGCTGGAGCGTCTGCACGTCGCGCGGCGAGATGCGCGTCTCGGCCAGCGCGCCGAAGCCCGTGTTCACGCCGTAGACCCGCGGTGATCCGTCGCCGCCTCCGGTGATCACCTCGATGGCCTTGCGCGCCTCGACCATGCGCGCCCTCGCGTCGGGGTCGAGCTCGACGCGCCCGCCCTCTCGGGCCACGCGAACGAGCTGTTCGAGGGTGATGGGAGAGCCGACCCGCGCGGTGACCGTCATGGGCGCGTTCGTACACCACTCGCCCACGTTTGGGGATAGCGTCCGAGCGATGCGCGCGCGTGCCTTCGTCGGGACCCTGAGCCTCGTGTGCGGCTGCGAGGTCGGCGCGCTCCCTTCGCCATCGTCGGTGCGTGACCTCCGCGTGCTCGCGCTCTTGACGGCCACGCCCGAGGTGCCCGGAGGCTCCGCGCCGCGCGTCACCGCCGTCACCCTCGCCCCCGGCGGCTCGGCCCCCGAGCTCGTGCGCTGGCGCATCTGCGCGGAGCCAGACGTCGCAGACCCCAGAGATTGTCCTTCGTCACCCCTCGGCACCGACCTCGGCGTGGCGCCCGCGGTCACACTCCCACCGCTCGTCGCGCGTGGCGGCGTGACCGGGTACTTCGTGCTCGCGACCGCGTGCGCGGGCGTTGCGCCTACGCTCGACCCCGCGAGCGGGCGGGCGATCTGCTCGAACGGAACCGTCGCCGCGGAGGCGTTTCGTCGGGTGATCGTCCGCGACGACCCCGATCGCAACCACAACCCCGACGTCGATGCGTGGGAGCTCGTTCGCGGCGCGGAGACCGTCGCCGTCGAGGGCGAGACTGTGACGCTTCCTCGCTGCGCGACGAGCGCGTGCGGCGCGTGGACCGTGCGCGTTCGCCCTGCGACCGGTTCGTCGGAGGTGACCTCCGAGGGGCGCGAATCTCTGGTGGCGTCGTTCTATGCGACCGACGGGGACTTCGACCGCCCGCGCGACGGAGCGGACCCGGGTGTCGTTCGTCCGCTCACGGCGCAGTGGACGGTGCG
>JBPOHC010000271.1:0-1976 GCA_052035985.1 Myxococcota bacterium
CGCGGCCTCGTCGGGCACGACGATGCGAGGGTCATCCCAGACGCGCTTGCCGCCGGGGCGCTGAGAGGTGTGCTGCATCCGCGCGAGCGTACTACACCGCGAGGCGCTCCTGCGTGGACCCGCGCGGTGCGACCGAGCGCGCCGACCGTCGCGACCGTCGCAGCGCCGACTCGTGGGGCGTGGCGAGGCGCGCGTCGGTCACCGGGCGCGTCTCGTCGGGGCGGTCGCGCGGTGCGGCCGTGGCGAGCCCGACGAGGCCGCGCTCACGCGGTCGACAAGGGCCGCGCCGACGCCGACGCTCACGCTTCACGCCACGCGCTACACCGCGACTCGCACGATGCGCACGCCCGTGGCGCCGCGGAGCAGCGTGTCGCTCCACGTCTGCCCGCGATGCTCGTAGCGCGCCTGCACGGCCCTCACGCGGCCCGCGCGCAGCATCGCCACGGCCTCTTCGAGCGTGACCCCGCCGCCCTCGGCCAGCGCCGTCGCACCGCCCTTCACCATCACCGCGAGCACGCGTGTCTCGCGCGCGATGTCACCCACGAGCGCGTCGAGCGTCGCGTCGTCGAGCTCGGCCTCGTGCACCGTCGGCCACGGGGCGTCGTCTCCCTCTGCGCTCACGGCGCCGCCGCCGCGAAGACCGGACGCTGATCGAGCGTCGCCGAGGGCGCGTGACACTGCGTGCAGCTCTGCCGCCACGGATGGCTCGTGCGGAGCCCGAGCGCGAGGTCTCCGTGGCAGCTCGAACACCGCGCGCGCATCAGCGTCGCGTGCGGAATCGTCGGCGGCGCCCCGGGCCACGCGCGCTCTCCGTGAGCCGCGGATTCAATCCCCGCGAAGGTGCTCTCCAGCGGAGGTCCGCCCGCGGGAGCCTCGCCGGGAACGGGTCCGTTCGAGACGACGTGGCACTGCATACAGCTCTGCATCGCGGTGTGGCAGATCGCGGGCGCGGTGTTGGCGGCGACGCGCATCCCGCGGTCGTGACAGGTCAGGCAGTTGGGCCACGACTGCTGCGCGATGGGGTGCGGGATCGTCGGCGGCGCACCGTCATACGCGCGGTTTCGCGCCCTCCGCGCGAGGGCCGCGGCGCGCATCTCGTCGGTGACCACGCCCGCGTCGAGCGTCTCGGGGCGCGCGTCGTTCATCGCGCGGAGGTTGCCCGGGTGACGCAGCCGGTTGTCGTGGTGACGCTCGCGCTCCTCTGCGTAGGTGGGCGCGCGAGGGAGCCCCATCGCGTGCGAGGCGACCACCTCGGGGCGGCGCACCGTGAGCTCGGTGCGATACGCCGTGACGAGCCCGACGCCCGCGACGGCCACCGCGACGGCGGCTGCGACGTGGGCGAGGCGCGCTTCGAGGTCGACGCTCACGGCGAGCGCTCCGCGCGCTGGATCGTGAGCTTCGCCGCGCACTTCTTGTAATCGGGCTGCTTCGAGATGGGGCAGTGCGCGTCGAGCGTGAGCTTGTTCACGAGCAGCCGCTCGTCGAACCAGGGGATGAACAGCGAGCCCGGCACCGTCGACGCGCGACCGTCGATCCACGCGGGGAGCGAGAGCGTTCCGCGGCGCGTGGTGACGGTCACGGTGTCGCCGTCACGGATGCCGAGGCGCTCGGCGTCGAGGCGGTTCACCTCGACGTAGGCGTTGGGCATCGCGCGTCGGAGCTGCGGCACGCGCATGGTCATCGAGCCCGAGTGCCAGTGCTCGATCACGCGTCCGGTGCAGAGCCAGAAGGGGTACTCCGCGTCGGGCACCTCGGGCGGCGCCACGTAGTCGTGGAACCACACCTGCGCGCGGTCGTCGTGCGTGACCGAGTGATAGAACTGGAGGCGTCGACCCGCGGCGACGTTGGGATCTTCTCCCTCGACGAAGCGGTAGCGGGTCTCGCGCCAGCGTCCGTCGGGCTGCTGCACCACGGGCCAGCGCAGGCCCCTCGCGCGCACGTACTCGCTGTAGGGCGCGAGGTTCTTGTGCTTGAAG
>JBPOHC010000444.1:0-22557 GCA_052035985.1 Myxococcota bacterium
CCTGTGGCTTTGTAACTCCAGCGCCCTTTGTGGGGGGGGGACCGGCCTTGGGGCCTCGGGGCGGCGCCCCCCCCTCACGACCGACAAACCGGACGCAAGAGGGCGCCGTCTCGCAGACGCGACGGAGATCCGTCCGCGACGGCTGCGCAACGCCGATGGAACCGTCTTCATTCCCCGTGAGGTCTCTCCCGTCGTGACAGCCAATCGGGGGGAGGGTTTGGAGGCTCCAGCCGCGCATCCGTCCTACGTCGCGTTACTGAAGCGTCTCACGGGTCGAGGATCGTAGAGGTAAACCCCGACGACCTCATGTCATCGATATGAAAAACGCCCCCTATCGGTGGCGTTGTTTGAGACTCCGTCCTCCAGCGAGGCATAAGCCCCGGGAGCGGCCGGACTCTAGTCAAACAGGTCGTTCGGGTCAATGGTGAACTGAAGCGCGGTTCAGTCTCGAGCGGGCGCGCGGACGGGGCGTTCTGGCGCCGTCGCAGCGATGCGATCGTCGCCGAGACGACGGGACGTGAGAGCGTTCGGGCGGGGGAGGGGGACGAGCCCGCGGTCAGTGCGCGGGCGTCGGAGGCGTCGCGGGCGTGGCGGGTGCGGACGAGTCGAGCGACGAGAGGTCGGGGAGCTCCTCGATGTTGGGCATGAGGACGATCTCGACGCGGCGGTTCTGCGCGCGGTTCTCTTCGGTGTCGTTGGCGCGGGCGGGCTGGAACTCCGCGTAGCCCGCTGCGCCGAGGTGCTCCGCGGGGATCTGGTTCTGCGCGAGGAAGCGCACCACGGTGGCGGCGCGGGCGGCCGAGAGGTCCCAGTTGTCTTCGTAGCGTCCGCCGCGGCCGATGCGCTGGTTGTCGGTGTGACCCGCCACGAGGAAGTCGCGGTTGCCGATCTGACGGAGCACCGTCGCGACCTGCGTGAGCACCTGCTGGCCCTCGGTCTTGAGCTCCGCGCGGCCCGAGTCGAAGAGGATGCCCGCGGGCAGCTCGATCACCATGCGGCCCCGCACCACGCGCACGCGGAGCTGACCCGCGGAGATCATCGAGCGGAACTGCCCGAGCATGTTGCGGAACACCGCGAGCCGCGCCTCCTGCTGCTGCTGGCGACGGCGGAGCTCTGCCTCGCGCTGCCGCGCGGCCTCGAGCTCGCTCTGCGTCTGCGCGCCCTCGCGCTGGAGGCGCTCGCGGTCGGTGGTCGTGTCGCCGAGCCTGTGCTCCAGGTCGTTCGCGCGCGTGGTGAGCGCCTCGAGGTCCGTGCGGAGCCGGTCGCGCTCGCCGGTGGTGTCCGTGAACTGTCGCTGGAGCTCCGCCTTCTCGCGCTGGAGCTGGTCGTACTCGGCCTGCGTGGGGTGGCAGGCGCCGAGCGCTGCGGCGCCCATGAAAAACAGCGTGATCGCGCGATTGGGGCGGGGCCCGGAGCCCTGGGGTTTCATGGGCGGGGGACCCTATGGAACGACCTTGTCCAGCGTCAAGGAAAATAAAAGAGCATGGGAACGTACTTCGCCATAGCATCAGGTGCTTGACACCAAACAAAACGACGATACATTACGTGTTAGACAACCTCATTACGGAGGTGGAGGATCACCATGGCGACTGCGAAGAAGACGGCGAAGAAGGCGGCCCCCAAGGCCAAGAAGGCGACCGCGAAGAAGGCGACTGCGAAGAAGCCTGCCGCGAAGAAGGCGACTGCGAAGCGCGCTGCTGCGAAGAAGCCCGCCGCGAAGAAGACCGCGAAGAAGGCTGCTGCGAAGAAGCCCGCCGCGAAGAAGGCTGCGGCCCCCCGCAAGCCCCGCGCGAAGAAGGCCGCTGCGGCCCCCGCGACCCCCGCGGCGCCGAGCAGCGACTCGGAGGAATGACCTCTCAGGTCATTCGACCGACGCTGATCGGCTGAAGGCCGACGAAGGACCCGAACGGTCTTCCGTCGGCCTTCGGCTATTTACGGTCAGGGTCTTCGTTACAGTCAGGGGCTCCGCCTCGGTCGTGACCTCCGTCACGAACTCGGCTCTGCCCCCGACACCCCCGCGGTAGAACTCGCTCCGTTCCCAACATTGCGAACGCGATCGCAGCGTCACTGGCCCGCGGGGAGCGCTCCCTTTCGAGGGTCGCTCGCGGCGATCACGCGACGCGATGCGCCCTCGCCGCGGATCACGATCGCCTGCGCCACCGCGAGCGACTCGACCTCGACGACATTGTGACCGCGCGCTCGAAGCGCCGCGCGGACGTCTTCGGGGACGTCACGCTCGACGCGCAGCTCCTCGGGCGCGCCCTGGTGGTGGATGCGCGGCGCGCTCACGGCGGCTTCGGGAGACATCCCGTGCACGAAGAGGTTGAGCAGCACCTGCGTCGTCGACGTCGTGATGCGTGGGCCTCCCGCTGCGCCTACGCACCCGATCGGACGACCGCCCTCGAGCACGATCGTCGGCGTCATCGACGAGATCGGCCTGCGCCCGGCCGTGAGCGCGTTCGGACGACTCGCCGCGAGCCCGTAGGAACTCCCCGCGCCGAGGCTGAAATCATCGATCTGGTCGTTGAGGATCACGTCGAGCGTCGGGGCCGCCACGCGCGCGCCGAAGGGCTCGTTCACCGTCGTCGTGAGCGACACGATCGTCCCGTCTGCGTCGACCGCGCAGAGGTGCGACGTGCCGTGATCGCGCGCGGGCTCGTCGGGCGTCACCGCGCTCACGTGCGACGGATCGATGCGCGCCCTGCGACGCTCCATGCGGGCGGGCGCGAGCAGCGCGTCGGGTTGGACCACGCCCTCGTTCGCGGGATCGCCCGCGTAGCGCGCGCGGTCGTCGAAGCCCTGTCGCCACGCCTCCGCGAGCAGGTGGTCGTACGCGCTCGACCCGTGACGCATGCGCTCGGGTGAAGCGCCCTCGATCAGCGCGAGCGCTTCGAGCATCACCAGCCCGCCCGCGCTCGGGTACGACGCCGTCGCGATCGTGCGTGATCCGAACGCGCGCTCGAGCACCGGGCGCTCGATGGGGCGGTAGCCCGCGACGTCGTCGGCCGTGAGCACGCCGCCGCGGGCGCGCGCCGCTTCGGCGTAGCGCCGCGCGAACTCGCCGCGCACGTAGCGATCACCCTCGCGGGCGTAGCGAGCGAGCGTGTTCGCGAGGAGCGGCCGTGCGACGCGAGCGCCTGCTGCGATGGGGTTTCCGCCGGGGAGCCACATGCGGGAGAGGTGCGCGTCGAGGCGGAGCTCCGCGGCGAGATCGCGCGCCCGGTCGGCCACGTTCTGCGACACCGTGAAGCCGCCGCGCGCGAGGGCGACGGCAGGCGCGGCGTCGCGCGCGAGCCCGATGCGACCGTAGCGCTGCGCCAGGTACGCGAGGCCCGCGGGCTCTCCGGGGACGCCGACGGCGAGACCGCCGACGTGACTCGCGCGCGCGGCATCGGGCGCACCTGCGATCATCGCGGCCGTCAACGCCGCGGGGGCCGTCTCGCGGAAATCGACGAACACGCACGGCGACCCCGGACGGCAGATGATCGCGAGACCTCCGCCGCCGAAGCCGCTCGACGCGGGAGAGGCCACGCCGAGCGCGAGGGCCGTCGCCACCGCCGCGTCGACCGCGTTGCCCCCCGCGCGCAGCACCTGCTCACCCGCGCGCGACGCGTCGGTGTTGTCCGCGGCCACGGCGTAACGGCGAAACTCCGCCGAGGGACGGAAGTACGCCCACGACGGCGACGCGAGCGCCACGGCCAGCGCGCCGAGCAGGAGAGAAGAGCGCCGTGATCGGGTGCGGGGTTCCATCGTCGAGGGAGCGTAGCTACAGTGCGCGCCTCTGAGGAGACACAATCCCATGCGCATCGCCTTCCTGATGGACCCGATCGAGCGCGTGTCGATCGACAAGGACACCACCTTCGCCCTCATGCTCGAGGCGCAGGCGCGGGGGCACGAGGTGTTCTCCCTCGGCCCGAGCGACATGTTCGCCGCCGACGGCACCGTCTACGCGCGGCTCACGCCCACGCGCGTCGCCCGCGTCGCGCCGCCAGCCCACGCCACGAAGCTCCCCGCGGTGCTCACCGACCTCCGCTCCGTCGACGCGCTCTTCGTCCGCACCGATCCGCCCTTCGACAGCACGTACCTCTACGCCACGCAGCTCCTCGAGCGGCTCCGCGGGCACGTGCTCGTGCTCAACGACCCGAGGGGGCTCCGCGACGCGAACGAGAAGCTCTATGCGATGCACTTTCCCGAGGTCACCCCGCGGACCCTCGTCTCGATGCGTGAGGAGGACATCCGGGCCTTTCTCGATCGCATCGGCACCTACGGGGTCATCAAGCCCCTCGACGGCGCCGGCGGCCGCGGGATCATGATCCTCGACCCCAGGGATCAGAACTTCCGCTCCATCATCGAGACCACCACCGACGAAGGCCGACGGTACTGCATGGTGCAGGAGTATCTCCCCGCCGTGCGCAAGGGCGACAAGCGCATCCTGCTCCTCGAAGGCGAGCCCCTCGGCGCGATCCTCCGCGTGCCCCGCGCCGACGAGGCCCGGAGCAACATCCACGTCGGCGGCCGCGTCGAGCCCTCGGACCTCGACGACGACGACCGGCGCATCATCGCCGCCGTAGCCCCGAAGCTCCGCGCCGATGGCCTCATCTTCGTGGGCCTCGACGTGATCGGAGGCAAGCTCACCGAGGTCAACGTCACCTCGCCCACGGGCATCCAGGAACTCTCGCGCTACACGGGCTCCGCGCCCGAGGCCAAGGTCATCGCCTGGATCGAGAACCGGGTGCGCACCCCGGCGCACTGAATCGCCATTCAGCGCTCCTTGACACTGCCCACCTGACGCCTCTACACCCTCGCCCTTGACGCGCCCCGACGGACTCGGACTCCCCATCGGAGCGAAGCGCGGTCGCGCGTCGTGGTCACCCTTCAGCAGGAGCGCAGTTCCGTGAAGATCCTCGTCTCACTCAAGCGCACGGCGGACCCCGACAACGCCAACAAGGTCAAGGTCGCCCCGGGCGGCGCCAAGATCGTCACCGACGGTCTGGAGCCCAAGGTCAACCCCTTCGACGAGTACGCCGTCGAGACCGCCCTCCGGCTCATCGAGAACGGCAAGACCCGCATCGCGGGCGACAGCGTCGTGGTGACCTCGTTCGGCCCCAAGGAGGCCGCGACCAACATCCGTCAGGCGCTCGCCATGGGCGCGGACTCGGGCAAGCTCTTCATCGCCGACGACGAGTCGCTCGACGGTGACCTCGTCGCCCGCGCGCTCGCCAAGGTCGTCGAGACCGAGAAGCCCGACCTCGTCATCCTCGGCAAGCAGGCCGTCGACGGCGACAGCAACCAGGTCGCGCAGGAGCTCGCCGAGCACCTCGGCTGGCCGAGCGCCACCTTCGCGATGAGCATCGACCTCGCGGCGGACAAGAAGTCCGTCACCGTGGGCCGCGAGGTCGACGGCGGGGTCATCAAGCTCAAGCTCACGCTCCCGGCGGTGATCTCCGTCGACCTGCGAATCGTGAGCGCCAAGGCCGTGACCAACAACGTCACGCCCGCGACCTTCAACTACAACGACGGGCCGCGCTTCGCGCCGCTCCCGATGATCATCAAGGCGAAGACCAAGCCCATCGCCGAGGCGCCCATCGCGTCGCTCGGCGTCGAGACCGCCCTCAAGGTGAAGTACACGGGCTTCGAACTCCCGTCGGCGCGCAAGGCCGGCATCAAGGTCAAGGACGTCGCCGAACTCGTCGAGCGGCTCCGCAACGACGCCAAGGCCCTCTGAGAGGAGACACCGGATCATGAGCAAGACCCTCGTCATCGCCGAGATCTCCGGCGGCCGACTCAAGAAGACCACCCTCAGCGCGATCACCTTCGCCCGCGGCGCGGGCTTCGCGTTCGACATCCTCGCGCTCGGCAAGGGCGCAGCCTCCGCGGTCGAGGAGCTCCGCGCGTACGGCGCGGGCGCGGTGCTCGTCGGCGACGACGCGCTCTTCGCCAACTACGTCGGCGAGGCCTTCGCGCCCACCGTGGCCGACGTGGCGAAGAAGGGCGGCTACACCGTCGTCGTCGCCACCGCGAGCTCCTTCGGCAAGGACCTCACGCCGCGCGTCGCCGTGCGCCTCGGCGCGGGCCTCGCGCCCGACATCTCGCGCGTCGAGAACCAGGGCGGCGCGCTCGCCTACAAGCGCCCCATGTACGCCGGCAACGCCATCGGGACCATGCAGGTCACCACGGCCGTGCAGGTCGTGAGCGTGCGTCAGTCGGAGTTCTCCGCCGCTGCGCCCTCGGGCGGATCGTCGGCCGTGAGCGCCGTCGCCGCGTCGGCCGCGCCCAACGCCGCGCGCGTGCAGTTCGTGAGCTTCGAAGAGGTCAAGTCCGAGCGCCCCGAGCTCACCGAGGCCCGCACCGTCGTGGCCGGCGGCCGCTCGCTCAAGTCGGCCGACAACTTCAAGTCGGTGCTCGAGCCCCTCGTCGACGCGTTCGGCGCCGCCATGGGCGCGAGCCGCGCGGCCGTCGACGCGGGCTATGTGCCCAACGACCTCCAGGTCGGGCAGACCGGCAAGGTCGTGGCGCCGCAGCTCTACATCGCCGTGGGCATCTCGGGCGCCATTCAGCACCTCGCGGGCATGAAGAACAGCAAGGTCATCGTGGCGATCAACAAGGACGCCGAGGCGCCCATCTTCCAGGTGGCCGACTACGGCCTCGTGGCGGACCTCTTCAAGGCCGTGCCCGAGCTCACCGACGCCGTGAAGCGCGCCCGCGCCGACCGCTGATCGCATCGCTCCGCCCTCCCTCTCATCCGCCAACAGATTTCTCGAAGCGCCCTCGCGGCTGTGACCGTTCACGGTCGCGTCGCGGCCTCGCGCGCTGCGACGCCGTGGACTTGACCGCTCGCGCCGTGTGGTGTGTGGTCTGCGCCCTCGCAAGCACACAGGAGACACAGCGTGGCGGAGACGAACCCGGTGACACCGACGGGCGAGGTGATGTCCCTCGAAGCCATTCTTGAGCGGCTCGGTCGCGTGGTCGAGGCCCTCGAGAAGGGCGACCTGCCGCTCGAAGAATCACTCAAGCAGTTCGAAGACGGGGTGCGCCTCACCCGAGAGGGGCAGCGGCGACTCGACGCCGCGGAGAAGCGCATCGAGGCCCTGCTCTCGACGGAGCCCGGCGCGGGAGAGCCCGCCACGCAGCCCGTCGCGCCGCGTGAGGGGTGAATGCTCCTCGGGTTT
The DNA here is from genome assembly GCA_052035985.1 of Myxococcota bacterium. Lineage (GTDB taxonomy): Bacteria > Myxococcota_A > Polyangia > Polyangiales > CAISKJ01. The sequence goes on from JBPOHC010000444.1 coordinate 7,170, forward strand.
CGTCAACGCGCGTGTGCGGGGCGGTCACCGCAACGCGAGAGGCGCTGCGAAGAGAGCCGAGAAGGCTTTCGTCGAGCGCTGGACTTGGATTTTCGTGCGGTGGTAGAACCGCCGCGCCTTTCCTGGAGACTTGGGTGCTCCGATCTCGTCGCGCGTGGCGCGAGCGGTCGCGAAGCAACGATCAGGTTCGTATCTTCGGAGGACACAGATCATGCGGCAGACTCGACGCCTGGCCCTGATGCTCGCGGCACAGTTCATTCCTTTCGCCGCGTATGCGCAGACGGTTCAGCGCAACCCGCCGGCCAACGCTGGCGCGAACAGCGACGATGAAGACTCCGACGACGAGGAGGAGACATCCACTCCCCCCGCGCAGTCTTCGAGCGAGTCGACCGCGTCTCGCGAAGAGCAACCCGCGGCGCCTGCCGCCGATGAGCCCGCGGAGAGCGACGCGGATCGACGCACGCGCATCCTCCCGCGCTTCTCGACCCTCGACGGCTCCGTCGGTCTGCTCCACACGGCGACCGCGCAGCTCGGCGGGGCGGGCTCGTTCCGCTTCGGGCTCATGGGCGAGTACGCCTCGGCGTCGGGCTTTCTGCGCCCCGCCGACCTCGCGGGCACGGCCTTCGTGGGCGGCGAAGACGACGCGCGCCACGTCGGCGGCACGCTGACCCTCTCGTACTCTCCCCTCGACTTCCTCGAGGTCTTCGGCTCGGTGCGCGCCTACGCGAACGCCAACAACCGCGAGCGCCCCGCGCTCTTTCAGGTGCTCGGCGATTCGAACCTCGGCGTGAAGGCAGCGTTCCGCCTCACGCGCGGGTTCTACCTCGGCGGCGACCTCTCGGTGTTCCTCCTCAACCGCTCGGGCGACGTGGGGCTCAACCTCGACTCCACGAGCATGCAGGCGCGCATCGTCGCCTCGCTCGACCTCAAGGAGCTCACCCGCACCGTCCCGCTGCGCTTTCACTTCAACCTCCGCTACTACCTCGACAACAGCGCCTCGATCGTCGCCGACGTCGAAGCCCGCCGCCGCGCCGCGCAGCCCGGCTTCGACCCCGCGGTCTGCGCCACCACCAACGACCCGCGCTGCTACCTCGAGGTCTCGCGCGTCGAGCGCTACGCCCTCGGCGTCAACCGCAGCGACCAGCTCGGGATCAACCTCGGCGTCGACGCGAACCTCCCGTATGTGAACCCCTTCCTCGAGTGGTCGGTGGGCATCCCCGTCAACCGCCAGGGCTACCAGTGCTACGACCCCGGCGCGACCGGGACGCGCCCAGGCGGCCAGGCCGACGACGACCAGTGCCTCGGGCAGACGGGCTTCTCGTCGATCCCCTCGCGCCTCTCGATCGGCGCGCGCGTGCTCCCGCCGGTGCGCGGACTCTCCGCGACGCTCGCGTTCGACATCGCCACGTCGGGCTCGTCGACCTTCGTCCGTGAGCTCGCCCCCACCGCGCCGTGGATGTTCTTCTTCGGCGCCGCGTTCGCGTACGACATCCACCCCGAGGTCCAGCGCGTCGAGGTCCCCGGCCCCGAGCGCATCGTGAACCGCGACGTCGATCGCACGCCCCCGGGCGGCACCATCAACGGCACGATCCGCGACGCCGAGAGCCACTCGGGCGTCAACCACGCGATCCTCACGTTCACGGGTCACCCCGAGCTGCACCTCCTCGCCTCCGCGGCCGATGGCGCCTTCCGCTCGGGCCACATGCCGCCGGGTGACTACCGCGTCCACGTCGAGGCCGAGGGGTACAACCCCAACGACTGCAACGTGACCATCCCGACGCCGCCCGCGCCCGCCGCCCCTGAGCCCGGCAGCGCCACGGCCGAGCCCCCCGCGCCGCCGCCTGCGCCTGCGCCCGTCGCGCTCTCGTGCGATCTCCGCCCGCTCCCGCGCCGCGGCAACCTCTCGGGTCACGTGATCTCGAGCCAGGGCGGCGGACCCGTCGCCAACGCGACCGTGACCATCACCCCCGGAACGGGCGCGACCCCGGGCTCCACCGAGCAGACCACCACCACCGACAGCGGCGGCGCGTTCACGGTGAGCGACCTCCTCGCGGGCCCGTACACGGTTCAGGTCGGCCAGACCTCGACGCACATGGCCACCACGCCGCAGCCCACCACGGTGGAGTCGCGTCGCACGGTCAACGTCGACATCACGGCCACGCGTCGTCCGGCGCGCGCGTCGGCGGTGCTCCGCGGCGGCGTCATCGCGATCGCGCGGCAGATCCACTTCCAGACCAACTCCGCCGAGATCCTCCCCGACTCGACGGCGCTGGTCGAAGAGATCGCCGACGTGATCCGCCGCAACCCGACGCTCTCGGGCGTCGAGATCCAGGGCCACACCGACAACACCGGCACGCCCGCGGGCAACATGACCCTCTCGCAGAGCCGCGCCGAGTCGGTGCGTGACGCGCTCGTGCGCCTCGGCATCCCCGCCGACAAGCTCACGGCACGCGGCTTCGGTCAGACCCGCCCGCTGCGTCCGAACCTCACGGTGGCGGGCCGCTCGGCCAACCGCCGCGTCGAGTTCCACGTCACGCGCGCCCGGTGATCGCAGGGCGCTCCGCTGCCGTCGCGCTCGCTTCGCTGCTCCTCGCGTGCAGCGGCGGCGCGACGGTGACGCGGAGACCGCCTCTCCCGCCTCCTCCGCCTCCTCTCCAGCACGCTCAAGCACAGCCCGATGTCGCGCAGGTCGTCGCGCCGCCTCCCGCGCCGCCGTCGCCTCCCGCGCCGAACGCCGTGGAGCGCGCGAGGGCCGCTTCGTCGTCGCTCCCGACGCTCACGGTCGATGAGTCTGCGTGGACGCCGCCGAGGCTGCTCCGCGCGCTCATCGCCGCGACGCGTGTGCTGCCCGCGCCGACGCCCGTCGAACGCAGAGACACGCTCTCGCTCTGGACGCTCGTCGCCGACGCGTCGACGCCGCCCGACGCGTTCGACCACGCGTGCGACGCGATCACGCGCGAGGAGCCTCGCGTCGCGTGTGCGAGCGACTCGGTTCCGTGGTCGGGCGCCGATCGCGCGCGCGTCGTCTTCGCGTGGAGGGCGGCGGAGGGTTCACCCGCGCCGCCGGGCTTCGCGCAGCCCTTGAGGGCGCTCACGAGGCTCGGCGCGGGGCTCTGCCTCGTTCACGCGGAGCGCTCGCTTCGCACGCTCGACGTGACGGTGCGCGCGCCCGATCACGAGGCCCTCGGACGCGCGCTCGCGCTGATGACGGTGTCGCCGTCGCTGCGCGACATGATCCTCGTCCGCGCAGACGCGAGCGGCTCGGGGATCGAGGCCGTGCTCTCGTGGTCGATCGAGCGCGCGACGGGCGAGGCCGATCTCGGTGAAGACGCGTGGCCGACGCGCTGTGACGCTCGCTCGACGGTGGGCGGTGGCGCGCTGCCGGGGACGGTTCCCGTGGCGCGCGCGCTGATTCGGGGGAGGGCGGCGCAGGGCGCGGTGATGCGCGTGGGGCGACGCGAGTGGCTCGTCACGGCGGGCGATCACGCGGCGAGCGTCGACGTGGTGTCGGTGCGCGACGCGGGGGTCACCGTGCGCCTCGGCGCGCGTACGGCCGTGCTTCGGTTTCCGCCCGCGGGGCGACCGACGCGAGCGCGCTGAGACCCTCGCGGAGCCGTCGGAGCGACCGCGGAGGTGACCGGGAGGGGGTGCGCATGCCTCCGACGTGACCGCGGAGGTGACCGGGAGGGGGTGCGACCGCCTCCGACGTGACCGTGGAGGTGACCGGGAGGGGGTGCGCATGCCTCCGGCGAGACCGTGGAGGTGACCGGGAGGGGGTGCGAGCGCCTCCGGCGTGACCGCGGAGGTGACCGCTACCGGAGGGCCGTCGCGAAGAGCGTGAAGATGCAGCCGATGCCCGCGAACCACACGAGCGAGCGCAGGGCGGCCTGGTCGGCGATGTAGCAGGCCGCGTAGGCCACGCGCGTCGCGAGGAAGCTCCACGCCGCGATGGGGCCGAGCTCGCTCGCGGGCGCGGCCATGTGGTTCGCCAGCACCGCCGCCGCGAAGAGGGGAAAGACCTCGAAGGAGTTCTGGTGCGCCCAGTACGCGCGCTGACGCCAGCCCGTGAGCTGCGACTGCCACACGCGCGTCTGGCGGTTGTCGTCCTTCGAGAAGGCGCCCGCCTTCGAGATGAGCGTGAGGAGAAAGGGCATCGCGCCCGCGATCATGAGAGGCAGCGTGACGTGGAGCATCGGGTGGTGGCCTCTACGTCGCTCCCGCGCGAACGGCAACGGGGCATCGTGTACGATTCGTCGCGCGATGCGTCCGAGCGAAGCGTGCCCGTGCGGTTCCGGCGAGCCCTGGGGGCGCTGCCACGGGCGCGAAGAACTCCCGATGGAGCGTCCTGTCGCGCGAGAGAGGACCGTTCGCGGCGCGTCGGTGATGGCCGCCGTGAGGGCGCTCGATGCAGCGCGTGACGCGAGCCCCGCGCAGACCGAGCGGCCCGTGTGCGTGATCGATGGTTTTCTCTCGCCCGCGCTGTGCCGGATGCTCATCGAGGGCTTCGAACGCAACGTCGACCGCCTCGACATGGGCGCGGCCGACCCCTACTGGCGCGCGCGGCTCCTGTACTTTCAGGCGCTCGCGCACGAGCCCGAGATGCAGCGCGTGATGCGCGAGGCCCGCGACGGGTACGCGCGCGAGATCCAGCGCTTCTACGGGCTCGCGGAGGCGCTCTACACCGACACGGTTCACCTCGTGCGGTGGCGCGAGGGGCAGTCGATGGGCGCCCACGCCGACAACGCGGAGCTCGACGGGAGACCCAACGCGTTCCCCTGGAGGGACTACGCGAGCGTGCTCTACCTGAACGACGACTACGAGGGCGGAGAGGTCTTCTTCGCGCGATCGGGCAGGCGCATCAAGCCTCGCGCGGGGATGCTCGTGGCCTTCTCGGGCGGCCTCGAGCACGTCCACGGCGTCGACGTCGTGCGCCGGGGGACGCGCTACACCATGCCCGCGTGGCACACGCGAGACGCCGCGCGCAGAGACCGCGATCTCGACCCGCGGTGACGGATCAGAAGCAGCCGGCGGGGTTGCGCGTCGTGCCGCCGCCGCAGGTGAGCGTCGCCGCGCCCGACACCGTGCACTGACCATTGCAAGAGATGTTGCAGCGTCCCGCGGTGCACGCGACGTTCGAACCCGCGCCGACCGAGTGGGTGCAGCTCGTCCCGTTGCACTGGACGTTGCACGTCGGGCCGCAGGTGCCCGTGCAGGTCGAGTTCGCGGCGCAGTTGAAGTTGCACCCCGCGGTGCTGCTCGAGCACGTGTCGAAGTCGCAGCTCTGTCCCGAGGGACAGTTGCACGACGTTCCGGCGCAGACGCTTGAGCCGCAGCCGACGGCGAACACCGAGAGCAGGAGCGAGACGCACAGCACGACGGAGCGCATGAGAGACCTCACGAGAGGGTGAACGACGACCACGAGCGATCCGCCGGTGGCTACCAGAGGGATCGTCGAGGGATCAAGCGCGTTCACCGTTCGCGCAGAAGCTGCATCACGGCCTCGGCGACGCCGCCGCCCGTGGCGCTCGTGGCGGTGAGGCGGTCGGTGGCGTGCATCGCGACGTGCTCGGGGCTCTGCCCCATCACGAACGATCGCCCGGCCCACTGGAACATCGGGATGTCGTTCACCCAGTCGCCCACCACGGCCACGTCGCGCGCCGTGAGCCCGAGGCGCTGCGCGACGACGGTGAGCCCCGTGGCCTTGTCGTGGTTCGCGTTGCGCACGAGCAGCGTCCACGTCTCGCGCCGCGCGTCGATGGGAAAGCGCGCCGCCATGAGCCTCCCGCCGTGCTCGGACTCGACGCGCGCGAGGGCCGTCTTCACCGCGTCGTGAGAGCCCAGGGCCACCGCGATGGTCACGTCTCCGCGGCGCGCCCACGCGTGCGAGCCCGCGAGGGTCTCGTGGAGCGTCACCTCGGGCGACCAGATCCCCACGTAGTCGACGTGGGGGCGGCCCTGCTCCTCGCCGTGGATCTCATCGTGGAGGATCCAGAAGGGCGCGAGGCCGTGCTCGCTCGCCGTGTGCGTGAACCACTCGACGTGATCGCCCTCCATGGCCTGACGAGAGATCACTTCGCCCGTGACCGGGTCGATGACCACGGCGCCCTCGGCGCACACCATCGGCGTGGTGATCCCGAGCTCCCGCGCGGCGGGCATGGAGCCCGTGGTGATGCGTCCCGTGGCGATGGTCACGGCGATGCCGCACTCGCGGGCGCGGTTCACCGCGTCGATGTCCCACTGCGAGATGGTGCCGTCGGTGCGGTAGACCGTTCCGTCGAGGTCGAGGGCGAGGAGGCGGGGGGTCGGCATCAGGGCGTGTCTCGCTGCGGTTTCGGATCAAGTGGCGAAGTCGGCGTCGCGGATCGTGTCGAACGCGACCTGATAACGGACCTTTCGCGCGACATGCGCGAACTCATCCCCCGCGTCGTCGGTCACGAGGATCCAATCGTCGTGCGAGGACGCCGCGATGAACCAGTCGATGGTGGCGGAGATCTGACGGTTCTTCGGGGCGGGCTTCGCCGAATCTCTCGGCGTGCCGTACAGGTCGCAGACGCGCGCCCACTTGGCGCTTCGCCACATGTCGTCGTCGGGGAACCATCGGTCCAGTCGCTCCGAGACAGCGTCGGCGGTCGCCCGATCGAACGCGGGCACGTCGACCCCTTTGCTCTCCAGGAACTCCCAGACCTTCGCGCTCTGAAAGTCTCGGCCGAGTGTGCGCTGTCTGCGCCGCTCCTGGGCGTTGCGCTCCGCGACGACGAAGGGGCTCACGCAGAGGCGCAAGACGCCGGGCTCGTTTGCGCGATCACGCCACAGGCTCGCCGCGTTCGCGAGGTCGACGAGTCGCCTGAGGTACACCGCGTTCGTGTCGAGGAACAACACCACCGGCTGCTCCGGGGTCGCGTTCTGTAGCGCGTCGCGCAGCTCATCCCTGGTCATCTGCATGCGCTCCGAGCTCGTCGAGCGCCGTCGCATCCGAGACGATCTCGACGCGTCCGGGCTTCTCCCCGCTCCAGAACACCACGCCGCCGCCGTGGGACACGCCCAACGCCTCGCGCACGAACACCGGCAGCGAGACGAGGCCTTCGCTGGTCACGTACGAGACGGGCGCTCTGCCTGTGGGCGGCTGCGCGAGGTCGTGCATCGTGAACGAGAGGGCATCTTGAGGTGCCCGCCACTGAACCCTCGGTCCGTCCTCGGAGGGGGTGACCGCAATGAAGTCCTGCTTGCCGTCGAACCAGGGAGAGTGGCTCGTGAGAAAGATCTGCGAGGGCCCCTGCACGGTCATGCGCGAGAGCGCCTCGCGCACCCTCGCGTGGAGGCCCACAGAGACCGATGCCTCCGGCTCTTCGACCGCGATGACGTCTGCCTTCGTGACCAGCATCCGCGCGGTGATCGCCAGCAGTTGCTGCACGCCGGTGCCGAGGAGGTGTGCGGGGAGTCGTCCGGCGGAGGACTGTAAATAAAGCGTCGCCCGACCTGCCACCCGGTCGAAGGCGATCACGGGCTCCGCGCCTCCCAGGACGTCGTCGAACTGACGGCACACGTCGACGAATGCGGCCCAGCGCTGGTACTCCCGCGGGTCTGGCGACTCTCTCGCGTCGAAGAGCGCGAGCGCGAGGGCGTCGGAGATGACGCCTCGCCTGTGATGGGGGCGCTGGTCCCCTGCGAGCTCACGGTGGAGGTTCAAGAGAACGAAGCGCGTCCAGATCACGCTGCGCGCGAGGTCGCGGGCGAACTGCTGGAGCCTCTTCACCTCCGCGGTTCGCTCTTCGACGCTCGCGGCGTGCGCGTCGGGGGCCGCGGCGTGCGCGTCGGGGGCCGCGGCGTCGGCGCCGTCGTTGAAGCGGTAGCGCAGGATCTGCCACGTCACCGCGCTGGGGTATCCATCGATCCGCAGCTCGATCTCGACGCGCTGGCAGTCGTAGACCTTCTTGATCCCCTGTCGCCGGAGCTCCTCGTCGGTGAAGGTCAGCACGAGGCGGATGTCGATCTGCGACGGCGCCCCGAGGGTGAACCACTCCGAGGGTTCGAGCCCGAAGCCCTGAAGTTTCTCCGCGGAGGGCAGCAGCCACGGGAATTGGAACGGGAGCGGCTCCTTCTTCTCGTCCTCCAAACCCAGGAGGAGGAACGGCAGTTGGAGCGCCTCCAGCAGGTTGCTCTTGCCCACGTTGTTGGGGCCGTGGATCACAACGATTCGTCGCGCGCCGAGCCCGCCGAGCGAAATCGGGGCGACGAGGTTCTTGTATCCCTCGATCCGAAACTCTTCGATCTGCATGACGCTCCGAATGTCGATCCCGTTGCTAGAAGGTCCCCGCGACGCCGAGGGAGCCGCCGCCCTGCGACGGTCCCGCGCTCACGAAGAGCGTGTGCCGCTCGGGCGCCTCTCGCGCGAAATACAGCACCAGCGCGAGCACGCCGAGGGAGGCCCCCGTGGCCGTGAAGATCACCGGCGCCGCCGAGTCGTTCGCGCCCGCGCGCTGCGTGGCGAACATCGCCGCGCCGATCGCCGTGCTCGCCACCGCGCCGCCCGCCGCGGCCCAGAAGATCCCGTCGGCGCGGCCGTGTCGGCGCGAGATGTCCGCGAGCTCGGCGCGCGCGCCGCGGAGGCGCGTGAGGATGCGCTGCGTCCGCGTGCGCTCGGCCTCGTCGGTCGCGCTCGCGAGGTGCCGCGCGTACGCGACGATCGCGTCGTCGATGTGCCCGAGGCGCTCGTGCACCATCCCGAGGTTCAAGAGCAGGTTGGTGCCCGTGCGGTCGAGCGAGTACGCGGTCTCGAGTTCGAAGGCCGCCTCGCGGTACCTCCCCGCGGCGTAGAGCGATCGGCCGCGCTCGTAGTGGATCACGGCGAGCTCGCGGTTCGACGCGTTGGGGCGCGCCGTCGCGCGGGTCGCCGCCGGGGGCGTGGGCTCGGGGTCGGCGTCGTTCGAGGCCGAGGCGCCCTGCGACGGGGCGCCCTGCTGCGCTCGGGCGGTCGGTGTCAACGCGAGGAGCGCTGCTGAGAGGGCGGTTGCGAGTAGGCCGTTCGGGCGCATGGCGGGCGGATCATACGCAGCAACGCGCGGGAATCGGAAGCGTCGCAAACGGACACCCTCTGCGTGTAGCGTTGCGACCCTGTGATGAATCACCGACGCCGCGTCCTCGCCCGGGGCCTCTCGCTCTTCGCCGCGCTCACCACCGTCGCGCACGCGCAGGGGCTCCCCGACGAGCTCTCGATGCCCGGCGTGACCGCGGCGTCGGTGACTGGCGCCGAGGCGTCGCGGGTGAACCCCGCGGGCATCAACGTCGCGCGCGCCTCGTCGCTGCGCCTCACGCACGTCAACGACCTCGGCGCACGGACCACCGCGCTCCGCGGAGAGAGCCTCGCGTGGTCGACGACGCTGCCCCTCGGCTTCGCCGTCTCGCTCGGCGCGTCGTGGGCGCGTCCCATCGTCAACGACGTCTCCGCGGGCGCCTACGGGACGGCCGAGGTGGGCCTCGGATACACCATTCAGCGCTCGCTCATGGTGGGCCTCCGATGGCGCCTCTTCGGCGGCGGCGGTGACGCGATCGAGAGTCGCTCGTCGCTCGACGTGGGCGCGCTCTGGAGGCCCTCGCAGTACCTCATGGCGGGCGCCGTGATGCGCGGCGTGGTGGGGCCCGTGAGCGCGGCGCACGGGCTCGATCGCACGCTCCTCGGCGGCCTCGCGGTGCGGCCCACGGGCACCGACGCGCTCACGCTCGGCGCCGACGTGGTGGTGCCGTGGCACGGTGACATCGGCGCGCGCGCGGGGGCTCGCGTGGCGATTCCCTACGTGGGCTATCTGCGCGCGGAGGGGACCTGGGATTTCGAAACGAGCGCGTGGCGCGCGGGCGCGGGCCTCGACGTCGTGTGGGGCCGCGCGAGAGCGGGCGGCGGAGCCTTCGCGGGCGACGGAGACGCGCTCGGTTACACCGCCTCCGTGGGCTGGGACGGCGATCGCAGCCCCGTGGGAATCCCCGACAGCGGCGTGTCGGTGACCGTTCCGCTCGACAGCTCTCCGGGCGCGCGCTCGATGCTGCGGCTCCTGTGGCGGCTGGAGCGTCTGCGACGTGACCCCGCGGTGCGCGCGGTGCTCTTCGCGCCTCGCGACGAGATCGGCGGACTCGCCCACGCCGAGGAGCTCCGGGAGTCTTTCAAGCGCCTTCAGCGCAGGGGCGTTCGCGTCGCGTGTCATCTCACGGAGGCGAGCGCGAGCACGTGGTACGCGTGCGCCGGGGCCGATCGCGTGGTGGTCGATCCGGCGGGCGGCGTGCGCCTCGCGGGGCTTCGTACGGCGCGCTACTACCTGGGCCCCGCGCTCTGGAACCTCGGCGTGCGTACCGATTTCGTGCGCATCGGAGACTGGAAGAGCGCCCCCGAGCAGTTCACCCGCGAGGGCGGAACCGGTCCCGCGCGCGAGCAGGAGGAGCGCATCCTCGACGACTCGCTCGCGAACCTCGTGGCGGGCGTGGCGCAGAGTCGCGAGGTGAGCCCCGAGGAGGCGCGCACGATCATCACGGGGGGGCCCTACACCGCGCGCGAGGCGAGGGCGCAGCACATGATCGACAACGTCGCGGGCCTCGAAGCGACGGAGCGCGCGCTGGCCGTCTCGGTCAACGCCGCGCAGATCGACTACGAAGACTACGTGCCGATCCGCTCGCGGCGCTGGTCGAGCGGACGCTCGATCGCGGTGGTGATGATCGACGGCGACATCGTCGAGGGCGAGAGCAGCGAGGTGCCCGTGGTGGGGATGCACCGCTCGGGCGACACCTCCGTCGCGGAGGCGCTGCGTCTGGCCGCGGCGGACTCTCGCGTGGGCGCCATCGTGCTGCGCGTCGACTCGCCTGGCGGCAGCGCGCTCGCGAGCGATCTCATCTGGCGCGCGGTGGCGCAGGCCGCGCGGCGCAAGCCCGTGATCGCGTCGTTCTCGCGCATCGCCGCGTCGGGCGGCTACTACGTGGCCGCGGGCGCGCGAGAGATCATCGCAGACCCGTCGTGCCTCACGGGCTCCATCGGGATCTTCTACGGCAAGGCCGACATCGCGGGTTTGTTGGGCCGCATCGAGGTGGGCGTCGAGCTCACGCGCCGCGGAGACCGCGCCGACATGGAGAGCATCTTTCGCCCGTACACCCCCGAGGAGCGGACCTTTCTCGCGGGCAAGATCGGCGAGTTCTACAACCTCTTTCTTTCGCGCGTCGCAGCGGGCAGGCACCGCGACGCCGCCGCCATCGACGCCGTCGGCGAAGGCCGCGTGTGGAGCGGGACGCGCGCCGTGGACCTCGGCCTCGTCGATCGCACGGGCGGCTTGATGACCGCCCTCGAACGCGCGCGATCCCTCGCAGGACTCGGTGAAGACTACGAGCTCATCGAGCTGCCCGCGGAGCCGGGTGGCCTGCTCAACACCGTGTCTCGGATGCTGCTCGAAGAGGGATCTTCTCCGCCGTCGCTGATGGCCGAGGTGGCTTCGCGGCCCGAGATCCGCGCGCCGCTCGGATGGGTGATGACCGTCGCGGGCGCGTCGGGCACGCCGATGGCGATGACCGACTGGCCCATGCTGGTGCCGTAGCCCTTCAGGCGAAGGGGAGCCCCGAGAGCATGTAGCGCAGCCACACGAGCTCGCGCAGAGCGCCGAGGCCCGCGTAGAGGTACGGCTCGCGGCCCGCCGCGGCGCGCCCGAGGGTCGAGGCGATGTCTTCTTTCACCGCGCTCGTGAGCTGGACGCTGGTGCCGTGCGTCGCGTCGCGCACGACGTCCCAGCGCCAGCGCGCGCCGTGGAGCGAGCCCGTCTCGCCTTCGAGCGTGACCACGCCGGGAGACACGCGGCGACGCGCGATCACGCCCGCGCCGCTGTCGAAGGGAGAGCTCAGCGAGACGTCGGCGCGCGCGGTGTCTCCCGTGGCGTCTCCCGTCGCGTCGCTGCGGCGCACGCCGGGGACGAGGTCGTGGTAGTGCGCCACGTCGTCGATGCGCGACTGGAGCACGTCGGCGCGTCCCCACGTCTGGTGCGTCACGGTGGCCTGCGAGACTGCGCCGTCGGGCGCGAGCGCGAACGAATACACGTAGTAGCGACGCGGTCCCGAGGCGAGGCCGAACCACGGTCCCGCCGCGGGAGGCTCGAGTGATCCGCCCGGCGCCGAGGTGCGCGCAGGACGCGGAGGCGTGGCCGTTCCCGCGAGCGAGACGGCGCGGCGCGCGACGGAGAGCGAGAGCACGAGGTCGACCGCGACGCCCATGCCCGCCGTCGAGGTCTGGTTGGCGCGCGCGGCCTGACGCAAGAGCCAGTGCCCCTGCGACGGATCGCTCCACGTGGTGATGACCAGCAGCGTGCGTCCGGGGCCGTCGTCGAGGAGGTCCCAGCGCGCGGCCGCTGCGCCGAAATCGCTTTCGAGCACGTTGAAATCGACGCGTCGCTCGCCCACCTCGGTGAGGCTCGTCGTGGCGGTCACGTCGAGCAGCGATGCGGCGACTTCGAAGCGGTAGGCCGCGCGACGACCGCGGCGAGAGAGCAGCGTCACGCTTCGAAGAGCCGGCATGTACTCGGGCCATCGCTCGGCTTCGAGCAGCGCGCGTCGCACCACGTCGAGCGGCGCCGCCACGGGGACGGCCACCGTCACGCGCGACCCCGGTCCCGCGTCGGGGTAGTACACCAGCGCCGCCGCGCCGTGATCCGCGAGCGGACGGAGCAATCGGAGGTCTTCGGCGGGCGGGCAGTCGATGCGGCTCCCGACCTGCGCGAAGGAGGTACGCGGAGCGAGCGTGAGGAGCGCGAACGCGAGCGCGGCCAGCGAGGCGAAGCGACGAAGCATCATGGACCCTTCGAACGTGCGCGACGCCCGAGCGCATTCACTCCGACGTGATGGACGCACACCTCGATCAGCGCGCACCCGTCGCAGCGCACCGGATCGCGGCGCGAGGGGCAACGCTGAGAGATTCCCAGGTGGCAGACGGCCATGTCGTACTGAACAGGGTCGTCGGGCGAGAGTTCACGGAGCGCCTCGGTGATCTCGTCGGCGGTCTTGCGCGAGGCGTCGGCGCGCGCCGTGAGCCCGAGGTTCCGCGCGATGCGGTGGATGTGCACGTCGACGGGGATCACCAGCGCCGACGGAGGAATGCGCGCGAGGCCCAGGTCGACGCCGTCGTCGGGGCGCACCACCCAACGCATGAGGAGCCACACGCGCTTCGAGGCGCTCGGGCCCTCGGGGTCGGGCAGGAGGTGCCGCGAGGCGCGAGACATTCCGTCGGGCCACGCGAGCGCGCGAAGCTCCGAGACCCACGCCGAGAGCGCCGCGCGGAGGTCTCTGTCACCCTCGTATGCGCGTTCGAGGCTCACGAAGAGCCCGCCGTCGCGCGTCTGCAAAACACCGACTGCGTAGAGCAATCGGGCGATGTCGGCCCCTGCGAAGGTGCGGTGGCGAAACGCGCCGAGGCGGGCGACGAGGGAGTCGCGCGAGCTGCCTCGGACCGTGGCAGAAGGCGACGGTCCCAGCAGCCCGAGGAGCGCTTCGAGCTTTCGGGTGATGATGAGCACCTTGCCGAAGGCCAGGAGCGCAGAGACCAGCGCGACGAGCTCGCGGTCGAGCGGGTCCGTGTAACGGCGTGCGAACTGGAGCGGATCGCGGCCGAGGGCCTCGAAGCGCCGGGTCTTCTGAAACTCCGCGTGCCAGCGGGCGATGGCGGCGAGCGAGCGGTCGCGCGCGAGCGACCGGAGTGCAGGTGACCGCGACGCCATGCGTGGGTTATAGACGCTCTTCGCGTGGCCCGAACAACCGCATTGCTTCTGACGCTGCTCGGGGGGCTCCTGCCCGCGGTCGGTCACGCCGAGGGCGGACTGCGCAAGGGCCCGTGGCTCATGGACCTCCGCCGCGACTCCGTGGTGGTGATGGTCGAGCGAGAGATTCCCGGGCCGCTGCACGTCTCGGCGCGCGCGCTCGGCCCCGCGACGCTGCCCGACGGAGACGCCGCCACGGCGATGGGGACGCTGCCCGCGCCCGTCGACCTCGACGACGACATCTCCCTCGACCTGCACGAGATCCAGCTGCGGGGGCTCTCGCCCGGCACGCGCTACGAGTATCGGGTCACGGGCCCCGGCGTCGAGTCGACGGGCGGGACCTTCACCACGGCCCCCGAGCGCGCGGTGCCCTTTCGCTTCGCGATCTACGGCGACACGCGCAGCGACCCGAGGGCGCACCGCGCGGTCATCGAAGCGCTTCGCCGAGAGGGCCCTGACTTCGTCATCCACACGGGCGACCTCGTGGGCGACGGACGCGACGAGGACCTCTGGCAGCGCTTCTTCGACACCGCCGCGCCGATGCTCCGCGACGTGCCCTTCGTGCCCGTCATCGGCAACCACGAGTTCCTGAGCCCCGCGTCGTCGGGGGCCGAGAACTACCGGCGCTACGTGCACTTCGAGCCTACGGGTCCGTCGCCCGAGCTCGACGCGGTGTTCCGCTTCGCCAACACGCGCTTCATCCTCACGAGCTCCTACGACGACTGGACGGGGCCCTCGCGCGAGTGGCTCGTTCACGAGCTCGAGACCGCGCGCCGCGAGGACCCCACGGGCTGGCTCTTCGTGGTGATGCACGAGGGACCGCGCTCGTCGGGTCCGCACGGCGACAGCGAGGCGCTGCGCGACGCGGGCGTCGACCGGCTGCTGCGACGGATGCGCGTCGACCTGGTGATCTCGGGCCACGATCACGCGTACGAGCGCGGCGACGACGAGGGCCTGCGCTACATGGTGTCGGGCGGAGGCGGCGCGCCGCTCTATCCGCGCCGCTCGGTGCGGTCGTTTTCGAAGATGTACCGCAGCGAGTTTCACCACGTGCGGGTCGACGTCGACCGCGACCGCGTGGTGTTCGACGCGACGCGCCCCGACGGCACCGTGTTCGATCACGCGGTGCTGCACCACAACGGGTGGGATGACATGCGCCGCGAGCCCGCAGCGCCCGAGCAGGCGACGCCCGAGGCGCCCGCGACGACCGACGCTCCCGTGCGCTCGATGATCGACGTGGAGACGCTGCTGAAGTTCGCGCCGCTCTTCGTGCTCGTGTCGCTGCTGGCGTGGGTCGCGCGCAAGCGCGCCGAGCGGCGGTAGACGCTGCTCTACCGCGTCTCGGACGCGCTGCGCTCCGCGGCGAGCGCGGCGGCGAAGGCGCGTTCGAAGCCGTCGCGGTCGAGGTAGCGCGAGCCTCCGTCGCGCACGCCTGACGAGGGCTTCTTGAGCTTGCGCACGCGCGACATCATCGCGGCGACCTTCGACTCGTCGGCGGTCGAGACGAGGTAGCGCACGCGCTCGACGTCGACGCCGCGGAGCACGATCTCGTCGAAGTCGAGGAGGTCCTTGGGGCGCCCCGCGAGGTACTTGATGGCCGCGAGGTGATCGGGGCGAAACAC
>JBPOHC010001100.1:0-8273 GCA_052035985.1 Myxococcota bacterium
CGCCGACGCCGTCGAGCGAGATCGAGACCGAGACGCTGTTCGCGACCATCCACGCCGCGGCGTCGTCGGGCACCACCGTGCCGTTCGTGATGATCGCCGCGGTGAGCGTCGCGCCCTCGCGCGCGAGTGCCGTCCGCGTCTCGTCGAAGAACCTTCGTACGAAGCCGAACCGCAGCATCGGCTCGCCGCCCGCGAAGCGCAGATGGATGCGCTCCACGGCGCCCGATCGCGCCGTCGCGACGAGCGAGTCACGGAGCGCGCGCGCGGTGTCTTCCGAGAGGCCGTGCGCGTCCTTCTCGATGTAGCAGTGGGGGCAGTCGAGGTTGCACGCGTTGGTGACGTGCACCCAGACGTTGAAGCGCCTCTCCTCCGCGCGCGGCGGGAGCGGCGCCTCTTCGCTCGTCACGATCCCGCGCGTGTAGAGGGCCGTGAGCTCGGCTTCGAGCGCCTCGACCGCGTCACCCGTCGAGGCCGCGATGGCGCCGATGGAGCGCCCGTCGGCAGCATCGAGGAGCCTCGCCGCGCGCTCGTTGAGAAGCGTGAGCGAGTCGTGGCCCGCGGGGTTGAAGACGTAGCGTCGACCGCGCACGGAGCCCTCATGGAGCCCCGCGGCGCGGGTCCAGCGCGTGTCTCGTGCGAAGGGCTCGATGCGCGCGGTCACGGCGGTCTCGCTGCTGCGCTCAACGCGCGGGACGCCCCCGATGCGGCGGCGGCCCTTCGACGCGCTCGGGCGGATTCGCGGGGACGATCGTGAGGCGACGGTGCTCCGCGTTGCGCGCGTAGGTGGTGCGCACCACGTCGGCCATGAGGTCAGCGAAGAGGGGGTGATCGTTCACGGCCTTCGCGCGCGCGACGGGCAGCCCGAGGGTGTTGCACGTCTCGACGGCCTCGCGGTCGAGGTCCCAGAGCACCTCGACGTGATCGCAGAGAAAGCCGATGGGGCACAGCACCACCGCGCGCAGCTCGCCCTTCGCGTGCTCGGACTTCAAGAAGTCGTTCACGTCGGGCGTGAGCCACGGGTCTTCGGGCCTGCCGCTGCGAGACTGATACGTGAGCGCCCGGTCGCTCGGTCGACGCAGGAGCGCCATCACCGCGCGCGCGGCGTCTTCGAAGTTGCGCTCGTACACGCTCGCCGTCGCCATCGACGTGGGAATGCTGTGCGCCGTGAACACCACCGTGGCCTCGTCGCGCGCCTCCGCGGGGAGCTTCGCGAGCGCGTCGGCCACGCGCGCGGCGTTGGCGGCGATGAAGCCCGCGTGGGTGTTCCAGTCGTCGACGAAGGTGACCTCGACGTCGGCGAGGCCGCGGCGGGCGAGCTCCTTGCGGGCGTCGGCGACGTTCTGCTTGTACTGCCCGCAGCTCGAATAGGTCTTCTGCGCGGCGGTGATGAGCCCGATGGCCCGGCGCACGCCCGCGGCGCTCATCTCCGCGAGGGTGTCCGCGAGAAAGGGCTTCCAGTTGCGCATCCCCACGTAGACCGGGAGCGCGGGACCGAAGCGCTGGAGCCGCTCCGAGAGCGCCGCCACCTGACGCATCGTGAGCTCGGTGATGGGCGACACGCCGCCGAAGAACTCGTAGTGGTGCGCGACCTCTTCGATGCGCTCGGGCGACACGCGCCGACCGCGCAGCACGTTGGCGAGAAACGGACGGATGTCATCGAGTCCCTGCGGCCCCCCGAAGGAGACCACGAGCACGGCGTCAAAGGGCTTCTGCATGGTGAATCCCTACGATGCCTCCGAAGGCGCTTCCGTCGCGGGCGCTTCCGTCGCGGACGCATCCGTCGCGGGCGCGGGCGCGGCGTGGGCCTTCGTCCACCACGCTTCGAAGCCCGGCGTGCGCACGAGGTCGCGCAGGCCCGGCAGCGCGTGGTGATGGAGCGCGTCGCGCATCTGAGCGCGCAGCCCGAGCTGATCGAGGATCGAGCCGAGGGTCTCGGTCGAGAGCTCGGCGAGCGCGGCGTCGAGCTCGGCGCGCACGGCCTCACGCACCTCGGCGCGCGCGAGGTTGTGGTGCGCGAGGCGCGGGGTCACGGCGTCGAGCTCGTCCCACGGGGTCTTCGAAGCGTTCTTCACCGCCTCGGCCTCCGTGGTCTTCAGGAACTTCTCGAAGATCTTGAGCCGTCGCTGACCGATGGCGCGCGCGGTCTCCTCGCTGCGGAGGCGCTCTGCGATGCGCGTCTGCACGTTCGCCACCGCCCCGTCGACGTAGTCCTTCACGCGATCCTGGAGCCGCCCCTGGATCTCCTCGCCGATGCCGCCGAGCACCGAGCCCGCCGCGCGCGCGCCCCACCCGAGCGCCCCGCGGATCCCGCCCGAGCCCGCGGCCTTGTTCTCCGTGAGCGTGGCGCTGGCCTTCTGGATGAACGTGCTCAGCGACTCGCTCAGCATCGCGCGCACGGCGTCACGCACGCGCTCGTTCGCGACCATCTCGTCGATCCACGCGCGGGGACTGGGCGCGGGCTTTCCGAGTCGCGCGCGCAGCGTCTCGACGGCGTCGGCGGGGAGCCACTGGCCCATCGTCACGGCGCTCTTCGAAGCGCGATCGAGGAGCCGCGCGCGCATGGGCTTCAGGAGCCGCGCGTGCCACTTCGCCGAGCGCTCGGGGTCGGTCACCGCGTCGAGGGCGGCGAGCACGCGCTCCGCGTCGATGAGCTGCGAGGCAGGCCGCTCGCACGCGTGATCGAAGCCGAGGTCGAGGAGCTCGCGGAGAAGGTCGTCGTGGAGGTCAGGCATCGCGCGGCGACGGTATCACCGGTTGCGCCCGCGATGCTTCACTGTCGTCGGTCTACGCCTGCGCGGGGTCTCGGCGCACGCTCACGCGGGCCACGCGGCGACGGCGCACGGTCTCGACCTGCACCACCCAGTCGCCGAAGCGCACGCGGTCGCCCACCCGCGCGAGCCTCGCGAGGCGCTCGAGCACGGCCCCGCCCACGGTGTCGGCGTCGGTGCCCGAGAAGTCAGCGCCGTGCGCGCGGAGGTCGTCGAGGGCGACCATTCCGTCAGCGACGAGGGTGCCGTCGGCGCGGGTCTCGACCTTGGGGGCCTCGTCGTCGTGCTCGTCGCGGATCTCACCGACGATCTCTTCGAGCACGTCTTCGAGGGTGACGATCCCGCTCGTTCCGCCGTACTCGTCGACGACGATCGCGAAGGGGAGCTGGCGCCGCTGCATGTTGCGCATGAGGTCGAAGAGCCCCGTGGTCTCGGGCACGAGCGAGGCTTCGCGCATGGCCTCACGCAGCGTCTTCGGCCGCTCCGCGGCGGAGAGCACGTCCTTCATGTTGATGTAGCCCGTGATGTGGTCGAGGCTGCCGCCCTCGCAGAGCGGAAAGCGCGTGAAGCCCGAGGCGCGCGCGCGCACCAGGGCCTCCTCCATCGGCGTGTCGGCGTCGAGGAAGGTCACGTCGACGCGGGGCACCATCACCTGCCGCGCCGTGCGCTCGGTGAAGCGCACCACGCGCTCGAGGAGCTGCCGTTTCGCTTGCGACAGCCTCCCCTTCGCGTACGCCTGCGTGAGCATCCCGAGGATCTCCTCTTCGGAGAGCGCCCCTTCGGCGTCGTGGAGCGACGGGAACCCGAGCGCCCTCAAGAGGATCGACGAGGCCCCGTTGAGCACGATGAGCCCGGGGAAGACCATCCAGTAGAAGACCCTGAGGGGCTGCGCGACGGCGAGGGCCACCCTCTCTGCCGATCGGATCGCGATGAGCTTGGGCACGAGCTCGCCGAAGACGATGTGCGCCCCCGTGAGCACCGAGAACCCGAGCACGAGCGAGATCGAGTGGATCGCGGGCGGGTGCGCGATGCCGAGGGGGTTGAGCGCGGCTTCGAGGCCGTGCGTGATCGCGGGCTCGCCCACGGAGCCGAGGCCGAGGGAGGCCAGGGTGATCCCGAGCTGCGTGGCCGAGAGGTAGCGGTCGAGGCGCTGCGAGATGTCGACGATCGCGCGCGAGGCCGCGTCGCTCCGACGCGAGAGCTGCTCGAGCTGCGTGGCCCGGAGCTTGACGAGGGCGAACTCGGCGGCGACGAAGAAGCCGTTGAGCAGGACGAAGACGGCGACGAGGCCGAGGGCGAACACGAGGGTACGGGCGATCTTAGTACAGCGGGGTCGGCGTTCGTGCGCAGAACGCCAGGGGATGCGCGCAAAGGCTTTGCGCGCAGGAGATTTCGCTCAGTTCGCGGCGGAGGCCGCGGGCGCCGCGGGGTCGGGGTAGATCTCTTTGAGGGCCTTGCGGAGCCGGTCGAGGCCGATCTCTTCGGCCGCCTCGCGCTGAAAGATCTTCACGATCTTCACGAGGTCGATGGCCTGCACGCGGCCGATGCCGAGCTCCTTCTCGACCTCGCGCTCGACGAAGGACTCCCACGAGCCGTAGCCCTTCGCTTGATAGAGCTCGGGGGCCGAGAGCTCGTGGAGGATCACCGCGGCGTCCCAGAACTGCCGCTGGATGTTGCGCTTGAGGGTCTTGAGGCGCTGGAGCGCGTTGATGGCGCGGGTGAGGTTGGCCTTGAGCTTCTCGGCCCCCTCGGGCGCGCGCGCCGGGGCGTGGAGCGAGCCGGGGGTCTGGGGCTTGGGCGGAGGCGGCGCTTCACCGGCCTCGCGCGGAGGCAGGGGCTTTCGCGGGATCCTCCTGGGGAGCATCGGCGGGGCGCCGCGCTTCACCTTCTTCTTCTTGATGATCAACCCTTCGCCAGAGGGAGGCGCCGCTTCGACCACGGGCGCTTCGACCTTCGGCGCGGGCGCCGGAGGCTTCGACGGCGTGGGCTTCGCGGGCGCTGCCTTCGCGGGCGCCGCCTTGGGAGCGGGCTTCGCGGGCGCGGCCTTCGCGGGCGCCGCTTTGGAAGCGGGCTTCGCGGGTGCGGCCTTCGGTGCGGGCTTCGCGGGCGCTGCCTTCGCGGGCGCCGCCTTCGGTGCGGGCTTCGCGACCTTGCGGGTGGGCTTCGCTGCTGCCTTCGTCCCCTTCGCCTTCGTCATGGAACTCTCCAGACCAGAGAAATTGTGCTGCTAATCAGCGGACGCATAACATTCACACCGCGGCGCGTCCATCTATTCGAGGGAAAGTCAAGCCCTTCTCTGGGTTCTGTCACCCGCGTTCGCGCAAACCGCTTGGAGTTCCAGTGAAACCCGCGTGTGCGAGGGCCCCGGAGCCGTGGTAGCAAGGGCTTCCCTCGCGTTTCACCCCTCCATCACCGTGACCATCGCAGACCCAGAGATCACCGTGGGACTCACCGTCCCCCGCACCGAAGCCGAGGGCCCCGGCTGGCGCTTCGCGCTCTGGGTCCAGGGCTGCCCCTTCCGCTGCGCGGGCTGCTGCAACCCCGAGATGCTCTCGTTCACCCCGCGCGTCGCCGCCCCCGTGATGCGCGCGAGCGCGCTCGCCGCGGAGTGCCTCTCGCACGACGTCGAGGGCGTGAGCGTCCTCGGCGGAGAGCCCTTCGCGCAGGCCGATGGGGTCGCCGCGTTCGCGCGCGCGGTGAGGTCCGCGGGGCGCTCCGTGATGATCTTCACGGGCTACACCCTCGACGAGATCCGCGCGATGGAGTCTCCTGCCGCGGCCGAGCTCCTCTCGCTCACCGACCTCCTCGTCGACGGCCGCTACGAGGCTTCGCAGCGCACCACGTCGCGCCGCTGGGTCGGCTCGGAGAACCAGGCGATGCACTTTCTCACCGACCGATACAGCCCCCTCGACGCGCGCTTCCACGAGGGCAACTCCGTCGAGATCCGCATGTCGCGAGGCGGCGAGATCACGCTCAACGGCTGGCCCGTCGACGGAGCGTTCACGCGCATCGAGAGGCCGCGATGACCGCGCGCCTCGGCCCCATCCCCGCCCCCCGCGCGGGCGCCGGCGTGACCTTCGACGTGGTCGAGGGACGCGCCCTCGACGTGCTCGCGACGCTCCTCGGACGCGCTCGCCCCGCGCTCGTGACGACGCCCGCGAAGTTCGACGCCCCGCGACGCGAGCTCCTCGAAGCGGGCGCGCGGCGCATCGCCCGCGCCGTGGCGCAGTTCCTCTGTTACGACGGCGGATACCGCGAGCGCACGGTGCTGCGTGACGGTCGCCGCGTGAGCGGTCGCGTGTGGTCACCGTCGCTGGGTCAGGGATTCGCGCCGAGGTACACCCTCGCGTCGCGGTCTCTCTGGCTCAACGCCGCGGCGACGATCCCGACGCTGGCGGGCCTCGACGCGTCGCCCGAGGCGGCCCGCAGGTCCGTGAGGCTCACCGACAGCATCGTCGAGGCGACGGGCACGGCCTCGGGAGACTGGGCGTTCTACGCGCTCGCGCACGCGTCGGTGCGAGCGTTCCGGCTCACCACCTTCGACGAGGCCACGCTCCAGCGCAGGCTCCGTGAGGCATCTCCCCTCGCGACGCTGCTCTACGCTGAAGACGCCGCGACGCGCGAGTCGCTGCGCGATCGCTTCCGTCAGCTGCTGGCGCCCGAGAGCGCGCGCGTCGTCGAGTGCGTCGAGGTCCGCCTCGCGCGCTCGTGGACGCGCCGCGCCGCGCAGAGCTGGGAGGCGCGCCTCGCCCCCGATGAGCTCACGCGCCGATGGGGCAACCTCGGCGTGACGCTCCACGCGTGGCTCGACGCGCTCGAGCTCGCGCGCCGCATGGACCTCGCGCGTCCGCTCCTGGGCTTCGCGAACCAGCTCGTGCGGGGGCCGCTCTCCGAGGGCGGGGAGGCCGTCCGCGACGCGCTCACGCGGGCCCCGGGGCTGCGGAGCATCCGCGAGCGTGACGCGCTGCTCGGGGCCGTGGCCTCCGTGGCCGACGTGGGCGCGCGGCTGCTGCGGCGCCGCGAGGAGCTCGCGGGCGAGCGCTACGGCGACGAGCGCTACGAGGAGGCGCAGGTGTATCTCCGCGACGCCGACGCGACGCTGACGCCGTCGCGGCGCAGGGTCGAGGGCGTCGCCCGCGCGCTCTCGGGCGTGCTGGGGTAGCGCCACCGCGAGGCTCGATCGACGTTGTTCGAACACGCAACTCTCCGTTTGCGCTGCGCGCGCGGTCCGCTACCGTTGCGCCTCCGCCCGCAACCTCGAAAGGTCTCCACTACTCCCATGAGCCGCGCGTACCGAGTGACCTGGGTGAACGTCTCGGGCTCCGTCACCACGAGCGACACGCTCACCATGCCCGTCGAGCTCCTCCCCATCCTCGCGCCCGCCAGAATGGCCGACCTCCTGCGCGACGAGCTCTGCATCGAAAACAAGGAGTGGACCCGCAACAGCGACGGCTCCATGAGCCTCCGCGTGAACGACACCACCGCCACGCTCGACCCCGAGACCGCGAAGGTGACCATCACCGCCGACGCGAAGGGCGACGTCGCCGAGCGCGGCGTCAACGCGGCCGACGCGGAGCAGAACCTCGAGCGCGGCAAGGTCAAGCTCAAGGAGCACCTCACCGGCGAGCTCGCGAAGCAGCTCACCGACGCCGAGGCCACCGTGCGCACGCTCCTCCAGGCGGCCATTCAGCGCGCGTACGTGAGGGCGCTCAAGGAGAAGGCCGCGTCGATGGGCACCGTCACCAGCGTCGACGAGGGACCCGAGGGCGGCGGTGACTACGTGGTCACCATCAAGGTCCGCGTCTGAGCCCCACGCGCCTCTGCCGACACACACGAAGCAACACCGAGACGAAGCCGTGAACCGCACGATCCCCATCGCATCGCTCCCGTCTGCGCTGCGCGTCGAAGACGCCGTCGAGGCCGCGTGCTCGCAGGACATCGCCTTCATCGAGGAGCGCCTCCGCCGCGGCACCTCCGTGCTCGTCGAGTGCGACAAGGAGCTCTCGCTCTACCTCTACCTCGCCGTGCGCGCGCGGCTCCGTCGCACGAAAGACGGGCCCAAGCTCGTCGTCGTCGACGGACGCCCCGCCCCCGATACGCCGTCGCGCGGCAACCTCCCGCGCATGCTCGAGCAGCTCACCGAGGCCATCCGAGGGAGCGTCGAGCGAACGGTCATCGTGCTCCTCCACCTCGACGTGCTGACCACGACGCACACGGGCCTCACGCTCGAGGCGCGCGAGTCGATCCCGCTGCTCTACGAGAACCCCGAGGCCGTGCTCCTGGGCTTTCGAGACCCGAGCTTCGAGATCCCGAAGGTCATCCAAGGGGTCTTCGGCGCGAAGCGCGAGATCACCGGAATCCCTCGCGAGGCGCTCCCCAAGATCGTCACGCAGCGCGAGGCGAAGTCGATGCACGCCACCGACTTCGACCCCTTCGGGCTCTACAAATACGTCTCGGGGCTCAACCCCGTGCGCTGCCGTCGGCTCTTCTCAGACCTCGGCGCGC
>JBPOHC010000883.1:0-4465 GCA_052035985.1 Myxococcota bacterium
TAGCCCTTGCCGCAACACGGGTCGAACACTGCGCCGCGGAACTCCGAGGGCAGCGCGTCGAGGCGCATCGCGTGAGCAGCCTCGCGAACGCACTCACGCGGCAGCGTAGGACCGCGAAGCGGCGACGGGTCGAACACATCGCGCAGCGAAGGACCGCTGTAGAGCAGCGCGACGGGCAGCAACTTCGACGATGGGCCGTAGAGCGTCTTCCATCGCGCGGACACGGGGCGACCGACGGACGCGAGCGCATCGGAGAACGCGTCTGCCCACCGAAGGCCCATCTCCACGAACAGCGCGCCGCCGGGGATCAGCGCGTCCGAGACGGATGCCGTCCACTCCGCGACGAACTCAGACCACAGCGGACGCGACGAGTCCTTCGCCTGCGTGCGCCAATAGCGCAGGTTGCCCTCTCCCCACGGAGGATCGCTGTAGACGATCGCAGCGCGCTCGACGCGCATGAACTCACGCACGGCTCCGCGCTGCACGTCGCCGACTGCGACCCGATGCTCGCCGATGTCGTGTACCTCTACGAGAGCACTCATGGCGTCTACTACGTCGCAGAGTGCGAACGTGTTACGTCAGGTCCGAGACGCCGGGAACCCACTCGGCGAGCGTCCGATAAAGCGACGGGTAGTAGCGACGCAGCCACGCGACGCCGCCGTGTCGCGCCGCGTTGCCCTCGGGAATCCACCACGACTTGCGGATCGCTCCCGGTCGGTCCCGGTGCATGAAGTCGATGCAGCGATACACCGGCAACAGGTCTATCCCGCGCGCGCCGAGATACCCGTAGACGTCGACGTCGCGCCAATCGGCGAGAGGGGTGCAGACCAGTTGACCGTCCGCGTGTCTCACGCTCGCCTTGCGGTAGAGACGCCCATGCGTCGCGCGGTTCATCCGGCGACCTCGCGACTCGTCCTGTCGGAGTCCGAGGAACACGCCGTCAAAGCCCGCGGAGTACGCCTCCACGGGTTCGTAGAAGCACACGCGCGACAGTTCCGCCGCGCGGCCGTGCCAGTCCCCCATCGCGCCAACCTCGGAGCCCATGCGCGCGATCACCTCGCGCGGCGACACCGGAGGCGTGATGATGTCGATTGGGCACCCGAGGCGAGCGGCGAGCGATTCCACGTACGCGCGCTCACCGGGATAGTCCATGTCGTCTTTCTCGGACGCGAGTTGCACGCCGGGAACGACGCCCGCCACGAGCGCCGCGAGCGCCGTTGAGTCCTTGCCGCCCGAGACCATGACGGCCCATGACGTCGACTCCGCGAACGCATCTTCGACCGTGCGGCGCGCAGACTCAACGCGCCTCCGATGTTCCGCCGTGCGCGCGTGCATCGCGCAGGTTCGGGACCACCGATCCCACGCGATGCGATCGGCCGCGGTCAGAACGGGTTCGGCGGCGCTCACGCGATCACCGGACACGCGGCGAGCGTCCGCACGCGCGGGTGCCAGAACGGGTGCCGCACACCCACCGTCCGCAGCGTGCGGCCCGCTTCGGCGACCGCGCCCGCGACGACGGGCAGCGGGCGCTCGCGCCACCTCACCGCCGCGCTCTCGTCGCGGTCGATCGTCCACGCCTCGACGTTTCCGAGTCCTCCGCTGCGACCGCGGCCGAGCGCGTGCGTCTCGCGCAGCAACGCCTCCAGCCGCTCGCGGTCGGCGAGCGCGTACCACGTCAGCACAGGCGACGCCCACGCTGCGACGGGGATGTCGAGCGCCTTCCACGGCCCGCCCGTGGTCTGCACCTTCGCGAGCGCCATCGCCTCGGGATGCGGCTTCTTTCGACGACGACGCACCACCTCCGCGGCGACGGGCGCGAGCACCGCGTCCGAGCACTGCGCGACACGCCAGCCCGCGACGATCACGTCCGCGATCGGGACCGCGATGTCGACGTACTCGCCCTTGCGAACGCCCGCGAACGCCTCGGGCGGCGGTTCGCCCGTCACGAGCGCGACCACGACCCACGAGAGCGCGCCTTCGAGGCGCAGCCCCGCGTCGCGGTCGAAGGCCACGGGGGAGCGCATCCACGCCGTCACGCGCAGGGGCTCCACGCGGTCAGCGCGGGCGCCCCACGACGCGCGCGCAGCGTCGGCCCACGCGGGTGACGCGGTGACGAGAGGGAGCGTCATGCGTTCTCCGTGAAGTCGATGTCCTCGGGCTTCACAGCGATGGGCTTCGGCCCCTTCTTCGCGCCCTTCTTCTCGGGCTTCGGATCGGGCGCGGGCTTCGACGGACCGACCGCCACGACGCCGCGGAGCACGTCACGGATCTCCGACGCGTGCGCCGTGATGTGGTCGCGGTAGGGCTGCGGGTCACCGATGGCGCCGTACCCGTCGGTCACGAAACCGCCGAGGCCGCGCGCGTTCCCCGCGCCCACAGCGCCCGACCACACGAACAGGTCGACGACGTGAGCGAGCGCCGACACCGTCAGCGGCGAGAGGATGCGGTCCTTCCCCGCGAGCGCGAGCGAGTGCGCCCATTGGACGCCCGCGCGGATGACCTGCGTGCGCACGATCATCTGACCACCGTCGCCCTCGATGTCGCGGTGAGCGTGTCGCACCAACTGCCGCGTCTCGTAGAGGTCCTCGCACCACGGGAGGCGCTCCGACCACGCGCGCACCGCGTCGAAGCCCTGCGCGTAGACGTCGGGCACGAGTTGACGCGCGAGCACGTCGGCCGTCTCGCGGCACACCGGCAGCGCGTCGTACGCGCGGAGCATCCCGTCGAGCGGCTCGTTGCCGTACACGCCGCCCATGAGGTCGACGATCGGAACGAGCGCGCGCAGCGCGCGGCGCATCCCCGCGTTGCTCCCGTTGCTCGCGCTTCCGCT
Organism: Myxococcota bacterium; assembly: GCA_052035985.1. Taxonomy (GTDB): domain Bacteria; phylum Myxococcota_A; class Polyangia; order Polyangiales; genus CAISKJ01. Next base: position 2,831 of record JBPOHC010000883.1, read on the forward strand.
CTCGATGCTCCCGCCCGAGAAGAGCGAGTGAGTCCACACCGGAGCGGCTTCGTTCGGCGCGAGACCCACGCGCGCGAAGAGGTCGAGCGCCGCGAGGTCGCGCACCTGACCGCGCCACGCGTTGCCCGAGTACAGCGGCACGTCGACGGCGCGGCCGAGGATCGACGAGTACCGCCGCTCCGTGCGGAACCGCGAGACGTTGCCGTCCTTGTCGTCTGCGCCGTGGTGCATGGGCGCCGTCGACGTCCACACCGCGTCGTACGTCGCCGGACGGATCGCGTTCACCGGCATCGGCGCGCGCCACGGGTCGCCGATCTCCGGCGGAAGGTCGATCGTCAGCATCGCGTCGTCGTCCTCGGACGGCGCCACCGTCGCGAACGTCGCGAGGAACGAGCCCCACTCCGACGCGAGCGCCGCGAGGTCGCCGCGACGAATCGCGCGACACGCCACGAGCCACATCACACGCCCCTCCGGGAGCCACGCCGCGAGGGGATACGGATGATCGTCGCTCCCTGCGAGCGAGACGCCCCACCGCTCGGAGAGTCGGTCCAGCCAGTTCTCGGCGAACATCCCGTCGCGGTGCTCGCCGCGGATCGCCGTCGCGAGCTCTTCGGGGAGGTTCTTCGCGCGGTACTCGTCGGTCAGCGTCTCGCGCGTGCGGCGGGCGAACGATCGAAGCAGGTACGCCACGAGGCGCACGCTCAGGCGCCACGACGGGGCGCCGAGGTCGCGCAGCGTCAACGCGCGCTTCGTATCGGACGATTCGAGGGGAGCGGTTTCGAGGGTCGGGGTCATCGTGTCTCCGTGGTCAGAACAGCGTGAGTTGGCCGCGGCGCTTCGGGTCTTCGCGCGGGGCTGGCAGTGTAGGCGTAGCAGGCGCAAGAGGCGCCGCGGGTGTCGGTCGTGGGATCGGTGCGAGCGCCACGATTGCGGGCGCGGACGGTGCCCCCACGCGCGACGGTGGCGCCTTCGTCGTGGCGACCTTCTCGGGTCGCGGTGGTGCGTCGGGCAGCGGTACGAGGTCGGCGAGGAGCGGCCACCACGCGGAGCGCGTGTACGTCGAGAGTCCGCGCGTGAGCGTCGGCCATCGAGCGTGCACCGCGAGCGGAGCGCGCACGGGAGCGCGGAGCGACGCCAACGCATCGCGCGTGTCGGTGACGCCCACGCTCGCGCTGCGCAACGCCAACGCCAGCGCGCCGAGACGCGCGGCGAGGTCTCGCCACAGCGCGACGTCGACCATGACGCGCGTGTGGTCGTCCCACTGAAGCGGGTAGCGCGTGCGGTCGTGCGCGATCTCCGCGTAGGCCGCGACGTGCTTCGCTTGGAGGCGGTTCAGCACGTCGAACCCCGCGGGCAACGCAGGCTCACGAGGCCACACCGCGCGCCACCCGTGCGCCTCGCCGCCGTGGTCTGCGCCGTAGAGCGGGGCGCACGCGACGAAGGGCGGTTCAGGCGGATCGAGGAGCGCCGAGAGTAACGAGCGACGCGGCACGAACCACACGCCATCGCGACGCGCGAAGAACGGCGCGCAGCGGAGGCGAAGCGCGCGCGAGCACCACACACACGCCGCGCACATCGAGAGCGGGTAGCCCTCGACGGCGAACGGGTAGAGCTGCGCGAGGTGTGAGAGCGGGC
>JBPOHC010000314.1:0-100622 GCA_052035985.1 Myxococcota bacterium
TCGAGATGATCTCAAACACGATCCCGTGGACTGCCACGTGTCGCGTGAGCCCCGGCGTCCTTACGGACGCCGGCTTGTGGTGTCGCGGTCAGGTCGTGGGGCCGGGCTGCGGGCGCTTGCCCGGGCCGAGGCCGAGCTCTTCGCGGCGGCTCTCGTAGCAGGGCTTGCAGAACGCGGGGCGGTCGGCGGCGGGCTCGAAGGGCACGGTCGCCGCTGCGCCACACGCGTTGCACGTCGTCTCGAAGCGCGGACGCTGCGCGCGACGCTCACGACGCGACGGAGATCCGCCCGGCGCGCGCTCACGCGGCTGTGCCGCCTCGGCCTTCGCCACGGGATCCTGGCTGACCTCGCCGAGCTCCTCGGCCACGTCGGCCTGAGGGAGCTTCGGAGCCGCGCCGAAGCGGCGTCCCTTGTTGTCGTTCTGGAAGCCGGGGCTGCGGTACGCGTTGGGGTCCGTGCCCGCGCGGTCGGGGCGACGGCCGTTCATCCCGCGGGGCGCGATGCCCACACGCGCGTTGCCGGGCTGCGGGAGCGCGCCGTCGGGGTCCTCGTCGTCCTTGGGGAGCCCCGCGTAGTCGATCTTGTAGGGGTTGTGCGAGAAGTCTTGAAAACCAGGGCTGCGATACGCGTTCGGGTCCTCGTACGAGGGCAGCTTCGGCGCCGCCGGGGGACCCTGCGGCCGACGCTGCGGAGCGCCCTGAGCCTGCGCCGGAGGACGCGGCCCCCGCGGTCCCTGATCGTTGCGACGCCCGCCCCTGTTGTCCCTGCGATCCATAGTTCGAAGCTCCTGACAGCGTAGGTCGACGCGCCGCACACACGGCGCCGACTGCGTGGTGGTCCCGATGCGCGAATGACCTCGCGCGAGACGATCGCCCTGAGTCGCTGCGAGACGCGCAGCGAAGAGGGCGATTTCGCGCGGACCGTACGAGCCCCGGCTACGACGTGTCAAGACGCGCGCGCGGCGCCGTGATAGACGCACCGCGAAGGAGTCGCTCTTCTGTGATCAACCTCGCCGACCCCGCGCGCGAGCACGCGCACCATCAAGACGAGTTCGAGGCCGCGGCGCTCCGCGTGATGCGCTCCGGGGTGTTCATTCTCGGCCCCGAGGTCGAGGCCTTTCAGCAGGAGTTCGCGGCGTACTGCGGCGCGCGTCGTGTCGTGGGCGTCTCCAACGGCAGCGACGCCATCGTGGTCGCGCTCCAGGCGCTCGGCGTGGGACCCGGCGACGAGGTCATCACCACGGCGTTCAGCTATTTCGCTACGGCGAGCGCGATCGTGCGCGCGGGCGCCACGCCCGTGTTCGCCGACATCGACCTCGCGAGCTTCGACATCGACGCCGCCGACGTCGAGCGACGCGTCACGTCTCGTACGAAGGCCATCGTCGCGGTGCACCTCTTCGGTCGCATGGCCGACACCGACGCGCTCGGCGCCGTCGCTTCGAAGCGCGGGCTCAAGCTCATCGAAGACGTCGCGCAGGCCGCGGGCGCCGAGCGTCACGGCCGTCGCGCTGGAACGGTCGGCGACGTGGGGACCTTCTCGTTCTTCCCCGCGAAGCCCCTCGGGTGTGACGGCGACGGCGGCGCGTGCGCGACGAGCGACGCCGCCGTGGCCGACGCGATGACGCGCGTGCGAGTGACCGGCGCGACGGCCAAGAACGTCCACGAGCTCCCCGGTGGAAACTACCGCCTCGCGCCGCTCCAGGCGGCCATCCTGCGCGCGAAGCTGCCGCACTACGAGGGACGCCTCGCGAAGCGCAGGGCCAACGCCGAGGTGCTCCGCCAGGGCCTCCGCGGCGTGTCGGAGCTCCTCGTGCTGCCCGAAGAGGACCCCGAGGGGAGGCACGTCTACGCGCAGTTCACGGTGCGCCATCCGAAGCGCGACGCGCTCTCCGCAGCGCTGCGCGTGAAGGGCGTGGCGAGCGAGGTGTACTACCCCGTCCCGATGCCCTACCAGAAGGTGCTCTCGTCGCTCGGACACCGCGCGGGCGAGTTCCCCCACACCGAGCGCGCGTGCGCCGAGGTGCTCTCGATCCCCGTGCACAGCGAGCTCTCCGACAGCGACGTGGTGCGCGTGGTCGAGGCCATGCGCGCGTCGCTCGCCGAAGTCGAATCGCGCTGAGGGTCTCGCTCAGCGCAGCACGGCGCGCGCGAGTTCGAACCACAGCGGCAGCGTGAGCGGCGCGAGCATCATCGTCGCCGTCGCGACGGCCGAGGCGAGCGCGGCGTCGCAGCCTCCCTCCGTGGCGATCACCACCGAGACGAGCGCCGTGGGCATCGCAGACTGCATCACCGCGGCCTGCGCCGCGTCGCCGCGCATCCCTGCGATCCACGCGACGGCGAGCGCGATGGCGGGCGAGAGCGCGAGCCGCGCGACGACCGAGGCCGAGATCACACCGAGCCTCCCCCGGAGCTTCGAAGCGTCGACGCCGAGGCCCAGCGTGAGGAACACGAGCGGCCCCGTCGCCGCCCCGAGCCGCTCGACGCCAGGACGCAGCCACGTCGGCAGCGACACGCCCGCCGCGTTGAGCGCGAAGCCCACGAGCACCGCCCAGGTCACGGGCTTTCGAAGCATCGCGCCGAGTCCCGCGCCGTGGGTCTCACCCGCGCCGTAGCGCGCGGCGACGGCGACGCCGAGCGTCCAGAGGAGGAGCGTCGTGTCGATGGAGTCGACCATCACCGCGGCCTGCGCCGCCGACGGGTGCGCGAAGAGCCCTTGAATCACGGGGATTCCGACGAAGCCCGTGTTGCTGAACGAGAGCGTCATGGCGAGGGCGCCGGTCTGCGCGCGGTCGAGGCGGGCGACGCGACACGCCGCGATGACCAGGGCCATCATCGCGAGGAGCGCGACCGTGGGCGGCACGAGCGCGGTGACGAGCGAGGGCGCGATGCGCGCGCGCAAGAGCACGTCGAGCGTGAGCGCGGGGGCCGTCACGTCGACGATGACGACGGTGAGCGCCGAGGCCACCGAGGCCGCCGTGAGCGGCGCGCGCAGCCGCGAGCGCAGCGCGGAGCCGAGCGCCATCACGCCGAAGAACCCGACGAAGAGCGGGAGCATTCAGCGCGCGATCAGCCGCCGATGGGAGGGCACTCGCTGCCGAGCGCGGGGTCGGGGTTGCAGTAGATGAAGCCGCCGCCGCGCGTGGCGGTGAGCACGATGATGGTGTCGGCGCGCGTGGTCGCGTCGAGCGTGGCCCACACGCGCGCGACGAGGTCCGCAGAGGTCGCGTCGGCGGTGAACACGTGCAGGATCTGCTTCACCCAGCGGTCCGCGGGGAGCACGCGCACGGAGCTGCGGTTGACGCCCACGAGCTTGCGGGTGATGAGGTCGCGCACTGCGCTCTCGCTCAGCACCATGGGCGTCGGGATGTACGCGCGCGTGACGCTCACGCCGACGCGCTCTCCGCCGATCGAGACGAGCAGGTCGGTGATCGAGTTGGCCCCCGAGTCGTCGGGCGGCTGGTAGTGGATCTCGGTCTCCGTCGCGACGAGCGAGGCGCCCTCGCAGAAGTGCAGCACCTCGTAGCTCATCGCCTCCGACTCGGTCGAGCTGCCGCCCGCGTTCATCGTGTCGTAGAGGCGCTGTCCGCCCGGCGAGAGCGCGTCGCGCGCGTAGCGCTCGGGCGCCATGAACACGAGGTCGTTGCGCACGAGCGAGGGCGCGGGGCTGCGGAGCATCGCGCGGATCGTCCCGCAGGTTCCGCGCAGCGTGCCGAGGATCTCGTCGGAGCCGCTCCACGTTCCGCCGTCGCTCGCGTCGATCGATGTGTCGGCGCTGGCGTCTTGCGCGCTGCTCGCGGCGTCGCTCGCGGGCGCGTCCGTCGACGCGTCACCGCGGAGCACGTCAGAGGCCGTCGCGTCGGTGACAGGCGCATCTGTGACAGGCACGTCGGTGACGGGCGCGTCGGTGACCGAGACGTCGGTTGCGCGGTCGACGGCGGCGTCAGACGCGGGCGCCGCTGGGTCGCTGCCGCACGCGGCGAGCGAGAGCGTGAGGGAGAAGAGGAGGTGACGAAGGATCGGGCGGGCCATCGGGCGGCGACGATACCATCGCCGCGCGAGACGGCGAACGGTCAGGGATTCGCGGCGCCCGGCGTGGGCATCGTGGCAAAGCGCCAGTCCATCGCGGCGTTGTCGGTGTCGCGCCCGTTGGGGCCGCGGGCGAGGGAGCCCGGCGCGGTGTTGGAATCCGCCGTCGCCGCGGGGAGCACGGTGCCTTCGACGAGCGACAGGGTGCCCGTGACGCCCGTGAAGATCCCCGCCGTGATGGGGCCCTCGTACGACAGCGCGTCGATGAGCCGCCCCGTCGAGATGCGCAGGAGCGCGACGCCATCGGGCGCGCCGTTCTGGATCGTGTTGTCGGGCAGCGCGAAGCGCGCGACGCCCGCGGGCAGCGTCACGCCCGCGTTCGCCACGACCGCGTACGCGCCGGGCGCGAGCATCCCCGAGAGGCGCACGCGCTGGTACTCGCGGTTGTCGCTGCCGTTGACGAGCACCACGGCCACGTCGGCGAGGTCGACGGGCGCGGACCCCGCGTTGAACACCTCGACGAACTCGGCGTTGTCGGTGGCCACCTGGTCGTAGTCGATCTCGTTGATGACGAGCGTCGAGGTCGAGGCGACGACGTTCACCATCGCGGTGCGGGTGTCTGTCCCGAGGTGCGCGTTGAGGGTGCCCATGCCGGGCATCATCGAGGCGGTGAAGGTCCCCTCGGCCGTGAGCGCGTCGGCCGCGATGCGCACGGTCATGGGCGCGTTGATCATCCCTGTGGCGTCGAAGGTCACGTCGACGCCGCCCATCGGCGCGGGCACGTCGAGCGTCACGATCGCGCGACCGGTACCGCCGGGCGCGAGCGTCGAGGGCATCACCGTGAGGCTCGCGAGGTGAGCCGTGGCCATCGCGTCGATCACGCGCACCTCGGCGGTCTGCATCATCCCCGCGCCGAGCGTGGCGGTGATGGTCACCGGGGTCATCCCCGCGGCAGTCGCGGTCACCGGGACGTTGACCGAGGTCATCCCCGCGGGCACGACCACCGTCGCGGGCACGGTGAGCCCATCGCCCATGACCGAGAGGTTGACGGTGATGGCGTCCGTCGGGGCGCGCGTGAGGCGCACGGCGAGGGCCTGCGGGATCGTCGCGGCGGCCATCGCGCCGACCCTTACGAAATAGGGCCCCGCGGCGAAGGGAGCGAGCGCGGGGGTGCCCGCGACGACGTCGCCCGCGGCGCGCGGGTTGAGCTTCGAGTTCTCGCGCGAGAAGATCACCACGCCGGTGATCGACGCGAAGCGCTCGCCCATCGCGGGGAGCGGCGCCGTGAGGAAGATCCCGTCGTCGACGCGGAGCATCCCGGTGACTTCGAACTCGTTGGTGGGCGCCGTCTCGCCGCCCGCGGGCGCGGGCATCGGGTTGGTGACGGTCACGTTCTCGACGCGGACGAGCGTGCCTTCGAGGGCCGCCGCGCGCATGCCGCCGGTCGCGATCTCCGCGGGGGTGACCGTCACGGGGGCGGGGAGCGTGATGCCGTGGTCCGTCGCCGTGACGGTCGCGTCGGTGATCTGCTTCTGCCCGAAGAAGTCGGCCACGGTGCCGTTCATCACGGTCACGCGGTCGCCCTGCACCACCATCGGCGCGGTGCTGGTGAACACGAACACGCCGCCGTAGTCGGCGCCCATGAAGCCCGCGCCGTCGGGGTCGGCCTGCATGTAGAACCCGTTGCGCGCCACGGCGGTGACGAGGGCGCCCGTGACGGTGACCATCGAGCCCGTCATCACGGTGCCGCGCTTGATGGCGTAGATGGTCGCGGGGCACGCGGCGCCCGCGGGGTTCGCCACCATCGGGCACGCGTCGCAGACGTCGCCGATCATGTCCATGTCCATGTCGGCCTGATCGGTGTTGGGGCGGTCGGGGCAGTTGTCGCGCTCGTTGACGATCGTGTCGCCGTCGCGGTCACCGGGATCGGGCGCGGAGCACGTCGCGCCCGCGTTCATGGGGCACGGGTCGCAGGCGTCGCCCTGCATGTCCATGTCGAAGTCGGCCTGGCGGCCGTCGTCGACGGGGCGCACGGGGTTGAACACGCGGGGGCAGTTGTCCATCGCGTCGGCGACGCCGTCGCCGTCCATGTCGCCCGCGACGCTCATGCCCACGTAGCGCGTGGAGCCCGCGACCACGGGCGAGGGGAGCGCGCCCATCGCGTTGCGCTCGGGGAGGCACGACGGCTCGTTCATGGGCTCGCCGCAGAAGAAGAGGGGGTAGCGCCCCGAGTTGGCCGTGGTGAGCGCCGCGAGGTTGCGCCCGCCGAGCTCGCGCGAGACGCACACGCGCTTCATCTGGCCGCACACGTCGAGGGTGTCGCACATCGAGCCGCCGTCGAGCGAGGCCACGGTCTCGGCCTCGCCGTAGAGCGTCCTGCCGCCGCGGAGCACGAGCGCCACGTCGCGCGGAGCGCCCTCGAGGATGGCCCTGTGATCGGGCCGCATCGACCCGTCGAACACGGCGATGTCGGCGACGCGGCCGACGGCGAGCACGCCGATGGCGTCGTCCATGGCGAGGGCCGCGGCGGCGTCGCGCGTGGCCATGAGCCACAGGGCCTCGTCGGTGAAGAATCCGCCGAAGAAGTTGCGGTTGAGCGTCGCGGCGCACGAGAGCTCGCGGAGCATGTTCATCGAGCCCGACACGATCCAGTCGCTGCCGAGCGCGATGCGCACGCCCATGCGCGCGTACTCGGTGACGCGCGCGGTGTCGCCGTAGAGGGTGACGTTGGAGCGCGGCGACCAGATGAGCGACGCGCCGCGCGAGGCCATGAGCGCGATGTCGGGCGGCAGGAGCCCCACGCCGTGGATCACCGCCGTGCGGTTGGTGATGAGGTTGTTGGTGCCCTCGTGGACGCACGCGAACTCGTTGCGAGCCTCGGGGCCGATGCCCTCGGCGATGTGGGGCACGTACGCGGGCGAGGTGGCGATCGAGGCCGCCGTCACGATCGTGGGGTAGCCGCAGCCCGTGGTGAGCAGGCGACCGTTCGAGTCGCCGAGGGGAAAGGTCTCGTAGTCGGCCGCGGGCTGCCCGAGGCCCTCTTCAGACGCGGCGCGGTCGAGGTTGCGCAGGAAGCCCGCGGTGCCGCCAGAGCCGTTGACGCTCGTGGCGCCGCCCATGATGAAGCGCAGCTCGCCCCAGGCCATCTGGTCGTTGGAGGCCGAGCCCGCGGAGGTGAGCCGCGTGTGCCCGCGCGCGCCGGTACGCCAGTCGTGGCGGTGCTCGTAGCGCTCCGCGGTGCGCGTGTACGGCTGGTTCTGCGCGTAGGTCATGTGGTCGTGCGGGTTGATGAGACCCGGCGAGATGACGCCGTGCGCGCAGGTGATCCGCGTGGCCGTCGACGCCGCCGCCTGGCTCGCGCAGTCGCAGCCCACGCAGCGGATCACGCCCATCGCGTCGACGAGCACGGAGCCGCCGCGAAAGACCTCGCCGGGCGTGAGGACGTCGCCGGTGATGAGCGTGCCCGAGGTGCCCGCCGTGACCGCGCACACGCGGCCGTCGGGCGCCGCGGGGACGGTGCCGGGGCACGCGGTGATGCGGGGGCCGCGCGCGGGGCCTCCGTCGGGCGTGTCGGGGTTCACGTCGGAGGGCGCGTCGGGCGTCGCGTCGGGGGCGTCGCCGGGGCTCTTGGCGTCGGTGATGTCGCTCGTGGGAGGGACGTCGGCGCCGCCGCCGGTGCTCGCGTCGGGGCATCCGAGGGCGAAGACGCTCGCGGCGATGGCCATGAGCGTCGGAAGGCGCAATGCGTAGGGTGAAGTCATCGCGGTGGGTGGTCTTCTATCACCGGCCGCGCGCGGTGACGATGGCCGCTTCGCGCGCATTCGACGCCGCCGACGCGTCGCTCGCCTTGTCCGCCACGGGCGGGATGTTGACCCCGTCGGCGGAGCGGGGGTACGCGTTGGCGCGGCCCCATGTCGACCTCCTCGCTCCTGCGGTACGGCGCGCTCTCGCTGACCTTCGCCCTCATGGGCGCGGGAATGGGGTACCTCCTCCTGCCCGAGCAGTCGCCCGAGGCCGCGAACCTGCCCCCCGTGCGCGTGCGTGGGAGGGCCATTCCGCAGGGCAGAGACGCGCACGCCGTCGCGCTCGAGATCGCGCGGAGCTACCTCCGCGAGCACGTCACGGTTCAGGCCGAGGGGCACTCCGTCGAGCGCACCCGCGAGGGCTTCGGCGCGCGCGTCGACGTGGCAGTGCTCGCGCGCCTCATCGCGTCGGCGCGAGACCCTTCGAGCTCGCTCATGCGCCACCACGCGGCGATCGCGCGGGGGCCCATCGATCTGCCGCTCCCCGTTCACGTCGAGGGCTCCGTGGCCCTGCCGCTCGTGATGCAGCTCAAGGAGGAGGCCGACCACGTCGCGGTCGACGCGCGCATCGACGTCGAGGCGCGGCGGGTGATCCCCGAGCGCTGGGGCACCTACGTTGATGTGTACGGCACCGTGGCCGCGCTCGATCGGGCCTTCGCCGAGGGGCGCCGCACGGTCTCCGCGGTGCTCGAGCGAACGCGCCCCGGCGTGCTCTCGGAGCAGCTCCGCGACGTCGAGATGAACGCCGTGGTGGGGTGGTTCCAGACCAACTACAACGCCAACGAGGACCACCGCGACCGCACGTACAACCTCCACCTCGCGGCGGAGCGCATCAACGGCTACGTCTGGCTCCCCGGCGCGGTCTTCGACTTCAACCAGGTCGTCGGCGATCGCTCCGAGGCCAACGGCTTCCGCATGGCGACGGTGATCTCCGCGGGCGAGCTCATCGACGGCGTCGGCGGCGGCACCTGTCAGATCGCAGGGACCCTCTTCGCCGCGAGCTTCTTCGCGGGCATGGACGTGCTCGACCGCAGGCCCCACACGCGCCCGAGCGGCTACATCAAGATGGGCCTCGACGCGACCGTCGTGTACCCGTCGATCAACCTCCGGATGCGCAACAACCTGCCGTTCCCGGTGGTGATCCACCGACGCATCGGCAACGGCGTCCTTCGCCTCGAGCTCCTCGGCGCGCGCTCGACGCGCACGGTCACCTTCGTCCGCAAGATCATGCCCCGCGTCGATCGCTTCGAAGAGCGCGAGCAGCCCGACGCGAACCTCCCCGCGGGGATGCGCGTGCTCACGCAGCGCGGCATCCCGGGCTTTCACATCACGCGGTATCGCATCTTGCGCGAGGGCGACCAGGCCGTGCGAGAGCGCTGGCAAGACGCGTATCCCCCCACGACGCAGATCTGGCACGTAGGCACCGGCGCGACCCTCGGCTCGGGCCCCGTCGCGCGCCAGGACGACCACCCCGAATACACCGCGGACCAGTACCTCGCCGTCACGCAGATGGCCGTCACCAACGACATGCAGGAGGTCCGTCGACCGGGCTTCTCGGGCACCGCGGGCTGGATGGTGCGAGAGCACCTCACGCGGCCCATCCCCGCCGCCGTCGAGGCCGCGATGGTGCAAGCGGGTCAGGCGCGCGCAGCGCTCCGCGGAGCCCCCGCGGCGCCTCCGAGAGGCCCCGCTGCGCCCGCGCGTGGGCCCGCGAGACCCGCCGCGCGTCCACGCTGATTTCTCGCGTCGGCTGCACTAAAAGCACCGCCTCTCGACGCTGCGCATGGGGTTCGCTCCACGTCGATGAAAGGGCGTTCTCCGTCGGTCTCGACGCGTCGCGAAAGCCCTTGCGACAGACGAAGATTCGTCGCTCGCGGGGCGTCGCGGCACAGGCGATGCGACGCCTTCGGGGCATGAAGCACCTCGTGATCCTGGGCGCGGGCACCGCGGGCACCATCGTCGCGAATGGCAGCCGCCGAAAGCTCTCGGCGGACTGGGAGGTGATCGTGGTCGACCCGTCGATCGAGCACCTCTATCAACCGGGGCTTCTGTTCGTTCCCTTCGGCGGATCGACGGAGCTCGCGCGGCCTCGCGTCGACACCTTCACGCACGGCGTCGACTGGGTGCGCATGGGTGTCGATGGGATCGATCCGCACGCGCGCAAGGTGTCGCTCTCGAACGGCGAGACGCTCCCCTACGACGTGCTCGTCGTGGCCACCGGGTGCCGCATCAGGCCCGACCTCCTCACGGGCCTCACCGACGTGGGGTGGAACACCACGCAGCACGAGTTCTACACGCTCACCGGCGCGAAGCGCCTCGAGTCCGCGCTCGAGTCGTTCCGCGGCGGGCGCGTCGTGGTGAACCTCGTCGAGAGCAGCTTCAAGAGCCCGCTGGCGCCCGTGGAGTTCCTCTTTCTGCTCGACGAGCACCTCACGCGCAGCAGGCTCCGTGCGCGCTGCGAGCTCGTGCTCGCGACGCCGCTCGAGGCCGTGTTCCACAAGGCCCGCGCGGCGGCGAAGCTCGACGCGCTCCTCGCCGAGAAGGGCGCACGCGTGGTGACGGGGTTCGCCGCGGCGTCGGTCGACGGCGAGCGACGGGTGCTGCGCGCCCACGACGGACGCTCGGAGCCCTACGACCTCCTCGTGAGCGTCCCCACGCACTCGGGCGCGCGCTGGGCCGAGCTCGGAGGCCACGGAGACAAGCGCGCGTTCATTCCCACCGACCCCCACACGCTCCGCGCGAAGGGCATGGACAACGTCTTCGTGCTCGGCGACGCGACGGACCTCCCCACTTCGAAAGCCGGCAGCGTGGCGCACTTTCAAGCCGAGGTGCTCGTCGACGACCTCGCGCGCATCGCGGAGGGCGGTGACGCCCTCGGCGGCTTCGACGGACACGCCAACTGCTTCGTGGAGACGGGCCACGGCAAGGCCATGCTCATCGACTTCAGCGACGATATCGAACCCCTGCCGGGCACCTATCCCATCCCGGGCGTAGGGCCCTTCACGCTCCTCAAGGAGACGCGACGAAACCACTGGGGCAAGCTCGCCTTCGAGTGGATGTACTGGAACGGCCTGCTCCCCGCCCATCCGATGCCCGTCCCCACGCACCTCTCGATGGCGGGCAAGCACCTGCCGCGCGAGATGCACCGCCCCTACTGAGCGCCGACGGTGATACCTTCGCGCGCCGTCGATGGACGCGATCGCATTCGAAGGCTGCGCTTGCAGAGCGGCGTTTCACGCGGGCGTGGTCGCCGCGCTCGATGAGGCCGGCGTGCGCCCTCGCATCGTCGCGGGCACCTCGTCGGGGTCGATCATCGCCGTGGGCGTCGCCGCGGGCCTCGCGCGAGATCTCCCCGCGCGCTGGAGGGCCTTCGGCGGACGCTCCATCGTCTCGCTCCGCCGCGCCGGCTGGAACCGCTCGCTCTTCGACATGAGCCACATCGTGCGAGGCGCGCTCGTCGACGTTCTCGGCGAATCAGACCTCCGCGATGCGCCCGTCGAGGCGCTCGTCACGGCCACGCGCCTCCGCGACCTCGCGCCCGTGATCTTCTCGAGCCGCGAGGAGCGCGACCTCGTCGCCGCCGTGCTCGGGTCGTGCTTCATCCCCGTGCTCTACGGCCGCACCGTGCGTCACCGGGGCTCACTGCTCATCGACGGCGGCGTGACCGACAACCTCCCCGTCGAGGCGCTCGCCTCGCGCGGCGCGAAGGACATCCTCGCGGTCACCGTGCGACCCGACGGGACGGCCTTCAAGAGCCCGCGTCGAACGCGTTGGAAGCCCCGCTGCGACGGCGCCCGCGTGCACGTCATCCACCCCCGCGAGGAGCTCCCGCTCAAGAGCTGGGATTTCGACCCCGACCGCCTCGAGCGCGCCCTCGAAGAGGGCTACGCCCGCGGTCGCGAGTTCACCGGGACTTGAACTCACCCCCGCCGCGTTCTTGGACGTGCGCGCGGGTGTAGTACGCTCCGCCGCCTCGCACCGATGGACGAAGCACAGACCGATCCCCTCTCGGCCGCGCGCGAAGAGCGCAAGCGCCTGCTCGACCGCATCACCTGGTGGGACAGCCACCGCTACTCCGCGCTCTTTCCCGTCGCGGTGGTGTGCTTCGGCGCGGGGTACGGCGTGGGCTACCTCTTGCGGCAGCTCGTCGGCGCGCCCGAGCGCACCGAGGTGATCTGCGCCCTCGCGGCCCTCTTCGGCGTCGGGCGCTTCGTCGACAAGTATTTCTCGATGTCGCACCTCGACCGCGTCGACGCGCGCATAGCGAAGCTCGAGCGCGATCGCGCTACGAAGCGCTGAACGTCGACAGAAAGCGCTGGAGCGACGCGTTGAAGCGCTCGGGCTGCTCGACGTTCGACATGTGCCCCGCGCCGATCACGAGTTCAAAGCGCGACCCACGAATCGCCGCCGCCATCGCGCGCATCTCGTCGGGCGGAGAGATCCCGTCGCGCTCGCCGACGAGCACCAGCGTCGGCGCGGTGATCGCAGCGAGCGAGGCCGTGCGGTCGGGGCGGTCGCGCATCGCGAGCAGCGCGAAGGTCACCGCCTCGCGGGTCTGCGCCGCGGCGATGGCGCGGAGCTTCGCCTTTACGTCCTCCGGGCACGCGGCGCTCACGAGGCCCGGGAGCATCTTCGCGAAGAGCGCCTCGACGCCGCGGTCGCGCACCAGGGCGAGGTTCACGATGCGCCCCGCGCGCGTCGCGGGCTCGTCGGCGAGCGAGCGCGTGTCGGCCAGCACCAGCCCCGCGACGCGCTCCGGCGCGATGGAGGCGAGCGCCAGCGCGACGTAGCCCCCGAGCGAGAGGCCCACGATGACCGCGCGGTCGAGCGAGAGCGCGTCGAGCGTGGCGAGGACGGCGTGGGCGTACGCGTCGATCGAGGGCTCCGCGCCGAGCACGGGCGACGCGCCGAAGCCCGGCAGATCGAGCAGGATCGCGCGACACCCCGCGGCGCCGACCGCGACGAGCTGACCCACCCACATCGAGCGGTCGAGGGGGAACGAGTGGAGGAACACCGCCGCGGGTCCGTGCCCGTGAGACTCGTACGAGAGCATCGAAGACGGTTCTCTACCGCACTTCGGCGCGCCGCGGTGAGGCGACGGACGCGTGTTGCGCGCGGCCCCGCTCGTCGCGGATAGTCGCCGCTCCCCGATGGCACCCCCCAAGGCCCTCGCCGCCGCGATCACCGCGCTCTCGCTCGCCCTCGCGGCCGCTCCGTCGACGGCGCGCGCCAACGGGCGCTTCCCCACGGCGCAGCACGTCGTGGTGGGCCCCGGGGCGGCGAGCAACGTCATCGCGCTGCGGACGACCTTCGGGATCCTCCTGAGCCGCGACGAGGGCCGCACCTTCGTCTGGCTCTGCGAGGAGGGGATGTTCTTCCCCCTCGTCCCTTCGCTCAACTTCGACGCCCCCGTCGAGGTGGCCTCGTCGGGCTCCGTGGTCTTCGGCTACGAAGACGGCATCCGGCACACCTCTGACGCGTGCAAGGCCGACGACGCGCGCAACACCGCGCACCGCGTCTTCTCCGACCTCACCGCCGACCCCACGGGGCGCATCCTCTACGCCGTCGAGGCCGCGCAGGGGATGCCCAACGCGGTCTACCGCGGCGACGGCGACGACTACAACTTCACGCGCATGGGCGCGGGCGTGCGCGACGTGCTCTTCGACACCATCGAGGTGGCCCCGTCGGACCCCATGCGGCTCTACCTCACGGGGCGCAGCGCCGAGTCCTTCGCGACGGTGTTCTATCGCAGCGACGACGGCGGCGCGACGCTCACGCCCATCACCCCCGACGGCGGCGCGGCAGACTCGCTCTGGGTGAGCGGCGTCGACCCCACGCGGCCCGACACGGTGTACGTGCGCGCCGCCATCGGGCTCGGCACCGAGCTCCGTCGCTCGCTCGACGGCGGCAGGAGCTTTCGCCCCGTCGCGTCGACGCCCGACCCGATGCTCGGCTTCGCGATCTCCGACGACGGACGCACGGTCTGGGTCGGATCGATCGGCGCGGGCCTCCTGCGCTCCGACGACGGCGGCGAGACCTTTCGCCAGGTGAACCGCCTCCCGGTGCTCTGCCTCCGGCAGCACGCCAACACGCTCTGGGCGTGCTCCGACTGGATCAACACGCCCTTCGCGCTCGGCCGTTCGAGCGACCAGGGCGCGACCTTCACGGCCGTGGTGACCTTCTCGAATTTCGCTTCGTTCGTAGGGCCTCCGTCGTGCGAGACGCGCTCCGAAGGGGCAGACGTCTGCGTCGAGCGCTGGCCCCCGCTGCGCCGCTCGCTCGAGTCCTCCGAGGTCGACGGCGGCGCCCCCGACGCGGGGCGAAGGGACGCGAGCGCCGACGCGATCTCCGACGCGATCTCCGACGCGCCGCGAGACGCCGCGGTCGACGCGCCTCGCGACGCAGCATTCGACGCCGCCGCCTCCGACACGTCCCCGGCTGCGAATCCGCGCGGGAGCTGCGACTGCCGCGCGGGCGCGCCCCGCGTCGCCCCGAGGCCCGCGTGGATTCTCGCGCTCGCGCTCGCGGGCGCGTCGCGGCGCCGAGTTCGTAACAGGGTTGCAACTGCAATCCGGTAACGAAAAGACCGCGTCTGTGCCGCTGCCTCCATTGCGTTGAGGGGGCGGTTGGTACTAGAACCGTGGAGACGATGGTGCGCACCCGGACATCGACCTCACTCGACGAGCTCCGCGAGCGGATCCGCACGTCGGGCCTGCGCGTGACGGCCCCGCGCGTGGCGGTGCTCCAGCGCATTCTGCAAGCGACGTCGCCCATCACGCACGGCGAGCTCGCCGAGGCGCTCTCCGCGCAGTGGGACCGCGCGACGATCTATCGCAACCTCACGGACCTCACCGACGTGGGCCTGCTCCGCCGCACCGACGTGGGCGATCACGTGTGGCGCTTCGAGGTCCGCGCCGACGACGCCGAGGGCCACGAGGACCGCAAGCACCCGCACTTCGTGTGCGACGAGTGCGGCGACGTGCAGTGCCTCCCCGACGAGATGGTCGAGCTCCACACGTCGCGGGGCGCGCCAAAGGCGCTCAAGGGCCGCGAGGTCGAGATCCAGCTCAAGGGTCGCTGCGATCGCTGCGCGTGATGCGCGACGGGGCGTTGAGATTTCTCGCTGACGGGGGCACATAGGCGACCGTGCTGGCCGCGGTGCTCGTCTTGTCGCTGCTCGGCTTCGCGGTGGGGCCGCTCCTCGTGGCGTGGGGCCGCGGGCGGCAGGTCCCATCGGCCGCGATCGACGGGTTCACGCTCGGCGTGGTGCCCGCGCTGCTGCTCCTGCACCTGGTTCCCCACGTGGTCGACGAGGTCGGCGTGGGCGCGCTGGGCCTCGTCGCGCTCGGCTACGGCGTCCTCTGGGCCGCCGATCGGCGCGCCCACGACGGAGGCGAGCGCCTCGGCACCGCGGTGCTGCTCCCCGCGCTCGTGGTCCACGCGCTCGGCGACGGCGCGGGCCTCGCGATCGCCACGTCGGCGAGCGGTCAGCGCGAGCACGTGAGCGCCGGGCTCGGCCTCGCGCTGGTGCTCCATCGGCTGCCCGAGGGGCTCTTTCTGGCGACGGCGCTCGTGCCCGCGCTGGGCTGGCGCAAGGCGACCCCGAGGCTCGTGGCCGTGGCCTCGGCGACGGTGGTCGGCGCGGCCCTCGGCAGCGCGCTCCTCGCGAAGATCCCCGACGCGGTCTTCGACGCGGTGGCGGCGTTCGGCATCGGCGCGATGTTGCGGCTCGCGACGCACCGTCACGGCGCGCAGGTCCCCACGGCGGCGATGCGGTCGCTCTCGGCGTGGTCGTTCACCGCGGGCGTCGCGCTCGCAGCGTGCATCCCGGACCCCGACAGCGTCCTGCGGCACGCGCGTCCCCACGAGCTCTCGTTCATCGAGTCGCTCGGGCCGCTCTTCGTCGAGACGGCGCCCTCGATGCTCGTGGGGCTCCTCGCGGCGGGCGCGGTGCAGACCTTCGCGCCGCGCCAGGTCGCCGCGTGGCTCAACGGCGGCAACGCGCTCTCGCAGGCGCTGCGCGGGATCCTCTTCGGCGTCCCCCTCCCGCTCTGCTCGTGCGGCGTGCTCCCGCTCGTGCGCAGGCTCCTCGCCGCGCGCGTCCCCGTCGCCGCCGTCGCGGCCTTCGCCGCGGGGACCCCGGAGCTCGACGTGGGCGGCGCGGTGTTCTCGTTCCGCCTGCTCGGCGCGCCGCTCGCCATCGCGCGCATCGCGTCGGGCTTCGTCGTGGCCGTCGCCGTCGCGCTCGCCGTCGCGTGGAGCACCCGCGGCGTCTCCATGCGCCACACGCTCCGACCCGCGCCTCCGGGCTCGATGCTCCGCCCCACGACGCCGTGGAGCGCCACGCCGCACGAGCCCGACGGCGCGCCCCCCGAGGCGCATCCCCGCGCGCTCTCAGCGCTCTCGCAGGCCCTCGGGCCGACGCTCGATCACGTCGCGGCCTGGTACGTGATGGGCCTCGCGCTCGCGGCGGCCTTCGAAGCCGCCGTCGATCACTCGGTCATCGCGAGCCTCGGCGCGCCCCTCGACGTCGTCGTCGCGAGCCTCGCCGCGGTGCCGCTCTACATGTGCGCGCAGGGGGCCACGCCCTTCGCCGCCGTGATGGTTCACAAGGGAGCGTCGCTCGGCGCGGCCCTCGCGTTCGTGCTCGTCGCGCCGGGGACGAACCTCCCCGTGCTCGCGGCGTTTCGGCGGTCGCTCGGCAACCGCGCCGCGATGGCGTTCGCGGTCTCGAGCCTCGCGACGGCGTGCTGCGCGGGGCTCGTCGTGAACGCGGCGGTCCCGTCGTCGAGCGTGCCCGAGATGCACCACCTCGTGGCGCACGAGCACGCCGCGTGGGAGCTCGCATGCGCCGCCGCGCTGGGGGTGCTGCTTTTGAGGAGCCTGGCGCGGATGGGGCCTCGCGACTGGTTCGCCGCGATGGCCCCCTCCGAGGAGCGCGTGGACGTAGACCGTCACGCGCACTGACGGGTCGGGTCAGCTCGCGGCGACGGCGCCGTGATCGTCGCAGTGCGCGCCGTGCGGGTGGTGCAGGTGACCCGACACGAGGTAGTCCGTGTGGTCGCCGTGGGGGACGGCTTCGTGACCGCAGCCCGCGCCGTGGGCGTGCGAGGCGTCGTGGGCGCCGCAGGCGTGAGAGGGGGTGCAGGCCGCGGGGTTGGCGCCGTCGACCGCGAGCTTGCACTCGTCGACGTGGCCCGCGTGGGGGTGGTGCAGGTGGCCGTCGTGCAGGTAGTCGACGTGGTCGCCGTGCTGGAGCGCGACGTGGCCGCAGCCGGGGCCGTGCGCGTGCGAGTGAGCGTCGTGGGTGTGGTGGTCGTGGTGGCTCATGTGTCGTCGTCCTCGTCGTCGTGGGTGTGGGTCGGCGAGCCTTCGCTCGCGTGTTCAAGCGCGTTGCGGAGCAGGTCCGCCACGTGCCGGTCGGCCAGCGTGTAGAAGATGTGACGCCCGTCGCGCCGCCGCTTGACCAGCCCCTCGGCGCGCAGGAGGCGCAGCCGCTGAGACACCGTCGAGAGGCCCTCGTCGAGCGACTCCGCGAGCTCCGACACGCACCACTCGCTCTCGGCGAGGTGCGCGAGGAGCCGCAGCCGCGCGACGTCGCCCGCCGCGCGAAAGATCGCCGCCGCGCGTTCGAAGGCCGCCTCGCTCGAGGTCGTCAGCTTGCGGTGCGAGTGCTCCGGGTCGCCGGGCGCGCATCGCTTCGCGCCGTCGGTCTTCGCCCCTGGAGTGCTCTGCTTCTTCACCATCTCAACACTTGATGATCTGGTGAACTATCTACTGACAGTTCACCGATTCGTCAAGTGTCGGGGGCGAGGTGTTACCGAGTTGCGATTGGGTGGTCGCGCGGTCGGTCAGGCGCTCTCGGCGACGTCATCGCCGAGGGCCGCGCGGGCGTCGTCCCAGAGGGCCGTGAGCTCGCGCGCGCCCTGGAGGTGGGCGAGAAAGGGGTCCCACTCCTTGGGGCGCGTGGGCGAGAAGGCGAGCGCGAGGATGGGCGACCACCGCGGGCGCGCGGGCTTGCGGAGCAGGCGCATGCTGGCCTCGGCGGGCGTGCGTCCGCCCTTGCGGAGGTTGCACACGCGGCACGAGCACACGACGTTCTCCCAGGTCATCGGGCCGCCGCGCGAGCGGGGCATGACGTGGTCGAGGTTGAGGTCGCGCGGAGACGAGCGCCGACCGCAGTACTGGCAGGTGTGCCCGTCGCGCAGAAAGATGTTCCGCCGCGTGAGCCGCACCGCAGACCTCGGCATGCGGTCGTAGGTGACGAGCTGCACCACGCGGGGAACTCGGATCGCGCCGCGGCTCGTCCCCACGGTCTCGTCGCCGTCGCGCGGGTCGAGCGCGCTCCACGCGTCGAACTCGTGCGCGATCCACGACTCGTCGAGGGCGCGCGCGATGTCGGTCCACATCAGCACGAAGGCGCGCCGCGCGCTGGTGATGTGCACGGCCTGGAGGTGCCTGTTCACCACCAGCACCTGCGCCGCAAGCTCACGTGATCTTCCGCTCATCGCTGACGCCTCACTCCGTGTCGTCTGTGTCGTCCTCTGCACCCTCCGCCGCCGTCGCCGTCCCTGCCTTCACCGACCGCTGAGAGAGCGCTCCCGTGAGCGCTCGCCGCACGTCTTCGACCTCGTCATCTCGCAGCGTTCGCGCGTCGAGGATCACCTCGCCGCCCTCGACCCGCGCGACCACCGGGGGGTCGTGAGCGCGCAGTCGCCGCTCCAGAACCGTTGCATCGATACCGCCCACGCGCACGCCCCACGACGCGAGAACCGTCGCGGGGAGCGTCCCTCCGCCCACGCGTCCTTCCACCCGCGCCGCCCTGACCGTCGCCCCGTGTTCGCTCGAAATGCCTTCCACAATGGACTTCGCGCGCGCCTCCACGACCGCGAGCGGCTGCGCGAGCGCGGCCACCGAGGCCACGTCGCGCTCGGCCCTCCCCTCCGCGTAGGCCCGCAGCGTCGCCTCGAGCGCCGCGACGACCAGCCGCCCCGGCCTCAGCGCGCGCATGAGCGGGTGCCTGCGCACCGTCGCGATCACCGCCGCGCGCCCCGCGATCACGCCCGCCTGCGGCCCTCCGAGGAGCTTGTCGCCCGAGACCATCACCGCGTCGACGCCGTCGGCGATGGCCTCCCTCGCGGTGCGCTCGCGCTCGGCCCCGAAGCGCGCGGTGTCGACCATCGCGCCGCTCCCGAGGTCTTCGATCACGGGCACTCCGCGCGCGCGTCCGAGCGCCACGAGCGCGCTCGCGGGGGCCTCCTCGGTGAAGCCCGACACGACGAAGTTGCTGCGGTGCACCTTGAGGATCGCGCCCGTCGAGGCCGTGACCGCGCGCTCGTAGTCGGCGACGCGCGTGCGGTTGGTCGTGCCCACCTCGACGAGCCGCGCCCCGCACGACGCGATCACGTCGGGGATGCGAAAGCCTCCGCCGATCTCGACGAGCTCACCGCGCGAGACGATCACCTCGCGCCCCGAAGCGAGCGCCGTGGCGGTGAGCAGCACGGCCGCCGCGCAGTTGTTCACCACGGCCGCGTCTTCGGCGCCGAGGAGCTGTGACAGCAGCGGGACGAGCGCGGCGTCGCGGTGGCCTCGCCGTCCGGCGTCGAGGTCGTACTCCAGCGTCGCGTAGCCGCGGCACGCCTCGACGACGTCCGCGAGCACGCGGTCGCTGAGAGGGCTGCGCCCGAGGTTGGTGTGGAGCACCACGCCCGTCGCGTTGATGACCCTCCGCAGCCGCGGACGGCGTGAGACCGCGGCGGCCTTCACCAGCCTCGCCGCGGCCTCGCGCTCGAGCGACTCGCGGTCGCCGTCGAGCGCGCCCGAGAGGAGCTCCCCGCGGAGCTCGTCGATCACAGCGCGCGCGACGGTCTTCAGCGCGTCGCGAGACAACGCCGCAGAGAGCGCCCCGGCCTCCGGGCTCGCGAGGACCGCGTGCATCGGAGGGAGCCACCGCAGCGAATGGGGATCACCACGCTCCACGGCGGCGACGGTATCACCCCTGCGCGGGTCGTCACCTTCTCAGGGCTCGACGTAGAGAAAGGTCCCCGCGCCGACGCGCACGCGGTGGCCTCGCCACGAGACGTGACGCTTGAGCGGCGCCGCGGCCCACACGGCCAGCACCACCACCTCGCGGAGCCAGCCGTAGAGCATCGGCCGATGGAGTTCCCTCAGCCCGCGCAGCGCGACGGAGGCCACGACGTCGCGGACGAAGAGCGTCGCCACGGCCCACGCGATCGCCCACGGACCCATCGCCGCGAGCGCGAAGGGGAGCATCGCGAGGGGGCTCGTGAGCGGCTCGAGCAGGTACGCGAAGGGCCTGAGCCTGAAGCGCATCATCGACCAGCGGAGGTGCCGCTGCGCGAAATCGTCGAGGGAGACACGGCCGAGCGTGTTCTCGAGCACCACCGGCGCGACGACCACCTTGCGGCCCGCGTGCTGGTACATCTTGCCGATCACGTAGTCCTCGGCGAGCACGTCGGCGACGCGCGAGAGCCCGCCGAGCGACCGGAGCTCCGAGCGAGAGAGCAGCATCGACTTGCCCACCACCGCGGCGTCTCCGAGCGCCGTAGGGAGCGCCACGCCCGCCGCGCAGAAGCCCGCGAGCTGCACCGACTCCAGGGCGCTGCCGAGGCCGCTGCCTCCGTTGCCGACGAACACGTTGGTGACGAGGCCCACCGACGCGTCGCCGGCCTTCACCGCGGCCATCGTCGCGACGTACTCGCGCGGCGCCTTCACGTTGCTGTCAGAGATGAGCACGAGGTCGTGCCTCGCGCGCGGGAGCATCCCGAGGAGGTTGCGCACCTTGGGGTTCTGACCCTCGTTGCCCGCGGTGACGACCACCTCGACGGCCACCGACGGGTGACGCCGCCGCAGCCGCTCGACCACCGCGAGGGCGGGGTCGTCGCCGCGCTCGACGCCGAAGACGAGCTCGTACGCGGGGTGCGTCTGCGCGAAGAAGGTCGCGAGGTTCTCTTCGAGCGAAGGGTCGGCGCCGCAGAGCGGCTTGAGCACCGACACGGGCGGAAGCGCGTCGAGGTCACACGGAGGCGGCGCGGTGCGCGCGAGGTCGATGAGCGCCGAGGTTCCGAGCGCCGTCCACGCGGTGCAGAGCGCGATGGGGACCAGCGTGAGGGGGTTCATCCGAGCGCTTCCTCTCTCGTGCGCCCGCGGAAGATCCGCGCCCAGAGGGGAAGGCACACGCAGAAATAGATGACGTTGGTGGTGACGAGCCGCAGGGCCACCGGCGGCAGCGCGACGTTGCGAACGGCCACGTCGAAGAGCGCCACGTTCGCCGCGAAGCCCACAGCCTCGACAGCAGCGAAGCGCAGCGCCTGAGCGCCCCACGCGCGGTCGCGGTTGCGGAACGTGACGAGCTTGCTCCCGACGAACTGGATCACGACGCCGAGCAGCAGCGCGGGCACGCTCGCGACGCGCGCAGAGAAGCCGAACGCGTGGACGAGAACGGCGAGGCTCGCGAGGTCGACCGCGGTGGCAACGATGCCGACGCCAGCTCCGCGGGCGAGGATGGTGACGCGCTCGACCGCGGACGTTGGAGCTCGCGGAGTGGTCTGCATGCGGAGCGTAGGTGCACGCCCGAGGCCACGCGGCGAGGCGCGCCCCGTCACGCGTGTGCGGGCGCGAGAATCAGCGCTGCGCGAAGGGGATCGCGCGCGTCACGTGGCTTCGTGGGGGCAGAGGCCAGAGGGGTGGTCGGCGGGTGTGAGAGCCGCCACGCGCGCTTCGCGGTGAGACGTCAACGTGACGGTCTCGGGCGAAGGAGTGCGCGACGCTCAGCGACGACGATCGCCGCGGTCGCCGCCACGGCCACCGCCGCCGCCGCCACCGCCACGGAATCCTCCGCCACCGCCACCGCCGCCGCCGCCGCCACCGCGGGCCTCGCGCTCGCGGGCCTCGTTCACGGTGAGCGTACGGCCGCCGAAGTTGGCGCCGTGGAGCTCGGAGATCGCGGCCTTGGCGTCGTTGTCGGTGGTCATCTCGACGAACGCGAAGCCGCGCGGGCGGCCGGTGTCGCGGTCTTCGATGATCTTCACCTCGCGCACCGAGCGCCCGTTCTGTTCGAAGAGCGATCGCACCTGGGCTTCATCGGCCGTGAACGGGAGGTTGCCTACGTAGATTCTCGCACCCATGACTGGAGTCCTTCGCCCGCGCCCTGTGTTTTCGCGCAGACCTGTGTGAGGAACCGTCGGCGATGCCCACGGCGGGCCGTAGCTCCTCGTCGGAGCGGACACGGCGCCCGACGGCGGCGCCGCACGACCCGTGACATGGCCCGGGGATCGATCTCCCCGCACCGAAGCTCCCGCCGCGCTCAGGCGACGTTCGCCTCGGTCAGACCCGCTTTCCCTCCGTCAACGAAGCGATCGAAACCCCTATCGGCGGCGCGGAATGGATCCAAGGCGGTCGAAACGCTACCGAAGGCGTGAGGGGTTGTCCAGGCGTGCCCAGACGGATTCTCTCGGCCTCGTCAACCTCCTCGTTGAGCGCGATTTGAAGCCTCTCTTGCAGAGTCTTCGTCGGCCGCGAGCGCCTCGCCCGACGCATCTCCGGGGACGCTCCCGCCTCGACGCGTACGCCCGTCGCGCGCGCTCGTGCCCTCTTGCGCGGGCGGCGCGCGTTGTGGTTTCCATTCCTACGCCATGTGGACGCTCGTTGGAATCGTGGTCGCGCTCGTCGTCGTGTCGTGGTGGATCCACACCGTGAACATGCGTCACGAGGAGAGGTCCCGCGCCGCCGGACCCTCGGGCGAAGACCGCGTGGCCGAGGCGTGGGAGTCCTTCGGCGGCCACGACTCTCCCGAGGCGCTCTGCGCCGACGTCGAGGCCCTCGTTGACGTCGCCCCCATCGCGTCGCTCAACGACAAGACCGCCGTCGCGCGCCTCGCGATCATGGCCCTGCGCGCCGAGCGCGTCGACCTCGTCCGCGCCTGCGCAGACCGACTCCGCGAGCTCGGCCCCGGCTGCGGCGAGGCTCGCACGCTCAACGTCCTCGCCGCCGCGTGCGAGGGAGACCTCGACCGCGCCCGCGCCCTCTACCTCGAGTCGCAGATGGCCATCGCGGGGTGCTCGGGCTGCAGCGCGAGCGAGACCTCGCGCATCCTCTCGCAGGAGGTCACGCTGGTGCTCTCGGCGGATCCGCGCGGGGCCGCGTCGCCCGCATAGACGCTCACCAGGGCAGCGAGCCGACCGCGCGCGTCGCTCGCGCGATCGCCCTCGCGCGCCGCGTCGACGGAGGCGTCACGCGCGACGCGGGCGCCGTGAACGCATCGAGCCAGGCCTCGGGAGGGCCTCGCCGGAGCGCGCCCGCGAGGTCGAAGAGCGTCAGGTCGTGGACGCCGCACGAGGTCGCGACGGAGACATCCTCCGCGAGCTCCGCGGGGCTCCGATACACGGGCTCGTCGCCGAGCGCGCCCGTGTCGATCGCGCCGAGCGAGACGCCCGCCGCGGCGCCATAGCGGTCTCGCGCGAGCTCGCAGCACGTCGCCAGGAGGCTGACCGCGTCGACCCGCCGCAGCGCGCCGCGCGACCACCCTTCGAAGATCGAGGTGTAGGCCATCGCGCTCACGTGCGACCACCGGAGCCCGTCGACGGGCGTGCCGAGCGCGCGTTGCCAGGGAGCATGCGGTCCTTCGCGGGCGTCGAAGAGCACCATCGGCACCACGGCGGCCGACGCTTCGAAGCCCGCGGCCCCGACGCGCGCGATGGTGGCCGCGAGCGAGTCTCTCGTGATGGTGAGCGAGGCGCCGATGGGAGCGGCCTCCGGTGACGTCGTCGTGAGCGACGAAAAGAGCTTGGAAACAAGCCCGATCGGAGGTTCGAGGTCGAACGCGATCTCGTGCGGCCGAGGCCCCTCGCGGCAGCCCTCGATGAGCGCGGCGACGAAGGCGTCGAAGGACGCGGCGTTGCGCGCGCTCACCCAGCGACCGTCTGCGTCGTCGAGCATGGGCCAGAGCCCGACGCGTACGCCCGCGTCGTCGGCCGCGCGGAGGAGCGCCGCGACGGCGCCGAGGTCTCCCGGTCGCACCGCCGCGAGGAGCTCGAGCCGGTACCGGGAGAGGAGCCCCATGACCTCGGGGCGCGACAGCGACGCGAGCGGGAGGGTCTCGCACCAGACACGCCGCCGCGACACGCGTCAGAACCTCAACGTCGCGGACGCCGCGGCCCCGCCCGCCGTGGGCGCCAGGACGAAGCGGGCGGTCGAGGTCCCCATGCGAAACTCGGTGCGGGTGAACAACACCGCGGCGGCGGCGCCGACGCCGAGGGTGGCGACGCCGAGCAGGTCGGCCGCGAGCGAGAGCGAACGCCCGCGATCTCCCGCAGGCCCGATCTCGGGTGATCCCGCGGGTAGCGCGGCGTAGTCGGAGTGCGCGCTGAGCGCCGCGCCGCCGGTCGCGACGGTCGCGATGAAGAGCGCCCCCGTGGTGGCCGCCGCGGCCCAGAACCAGATCGGACTCAGTCCGCGCGGCGAAGGGTTCAACGCGAGCGTGAGCTGATGCTGCGCGCCGGGGCGCACGGTCACCGTCCCGCTCCAGGAGCGCATCCCCGGCGCGGACGCGACGAGGCGGTGAGCTCCCGCGCGAATCTGCATGGGCCGATCGGGCGCGGGCGTCACGACGTCATCGATCGAGAGCGTCGTCCCCGGGGGCGCGTCGAGGACGGCCAGCGTCGCAGCGGCGGGCGGCGGGGGCGGAGGCGGGGGCGAGGGCGTGCGGTCGGGGTCGACGATCACCACCGTCGGCGGCGGCGTGGCGGCGCCCGCTTCGGTGAGCGTGAGCGCGATGTCGCGGTGCTCGCCCGAGGCGATGGTGAACTCCGCCGAGGCCGAGTTGTACCCCGCGCGAGAGGCCTCGACGCGATGGGTGCCGGGGCCGACGGTGACCTCGCCGTTCGCCGACTGCGTGTGCCCGTCGAGGTTGAGCGTCGCGTCCGCGGGCGTGGTGTTGATGCGCACGAAGGCGATGAGGCTTCGGAGCTCCGTGAGCGTCCGCTGCGCGTGGCGGCGCTGGCGGATGTCGGTGGAGTTCGCGAGGAAGCGCTCGAGCGCCTCGATGGCCTCTGCGTAGCGGTGCAGGGCCTGGCACGCCGCGGCGATGTTGAAGAGCACCGAGGCGCGCTGCGAGAGCTCCCAGGCCCGCTGAAACTCGATGAGCGCGCCGTCGTGGTTGCCTTGATCGAAGAGCCCCACGCCACGCTCGAAATGCCGACGCCCCTCCTCGACCTGCTCGGCCGTCGGCGGCGTCGGCGCGGGCTGCGCGTGCGCTGTCGAAGAAGCGAGCGCGGCCGCAGCGCAGAGGGTCGCGGCGAGGGTCCATCGGTTTCGGAGGCCGGTCGTCATGGTTGCGCGGCCGAGATCGCCCAACGGCGACCGGCGCACACTACCTGTCAGAACTGGCGGTTGATGTCGAGACCATGTCTCCGTCGGCCGCCGCCGCCGCGCCTGCCTCCCGGTCGCTCCCCGTGACTCTGGGGCGTCACCTGAGGGGTCGCGGCGGGCGTCGCAGGGGTCGACGGAAGGTCGACCATCAGCACCTGATCGGTGTCGCCGCGGACGGTGATCCTGCGCGCTGCGCCGTGGTGCGAGATCACGACGGCGTGGTCGCGGTCGTCGCGCGAGAGACGGAGGTTGGGGCCCGAGACCGAGGCGCCATCAAGGGTGATCGTCGCGCCCTCTGGGACGCCGCGGAGCGTGATGTGGACCTCGTTGGGGCGCTGCGCTGCGGGGCTCGAAGCGTCGGCGGCGGTCGCGCGCGGCGCACGCAGCGAGGCGTTCGTCGCGGACGAGAGCGCGCGCGAGGGCTGCCGCGTGAGGCCGATGCCGAGGGCGGCGGCGACGACGCCGGCGAGGGCCATGAGCACGACGGGGCTCTTCCAGAGGGGCGGGGGGATGAGCGTCGGAGGCGGGGTCTCGTCGCGCTCCTCGGTGAGCGTCGAGACGAGGCGCGGATCGGGGCGAGGCTGGGCCGCGCTGCGCTGCGAGGTGAGCGCGCGGATCGGGCCGGTGAACGTGTCCGTCGAGGCCATGGGAGACGAGACCGGGAGCGCGGGGGTGACCTCGATGTCCGCGGCGCCGAAAGGCCGCAGCGCGTCGAGGAACTCCTGCGCGGTCTGGTAGCGATCGGCGCGCGCGCGAGAGACGGCCCTGATCGCCACCTCGTCGATCTCGGGCGGGAGCCCCTCGACGATCGTGCTCGGCGCCGTCGCCGGATCGGTCCCGGTGACCACCTGGAGCATGAGCTCGCCCCGGCTGACCCCCTCGTAGGGCAGATAGCCCGTGAGCATCTCGTAGAAGAGCACGCCGACGGCGAAGAGGTCGGCGCGGTGGTCGATGTCGCGCTCGCTCAACCACTGCTCGGGGGACATGTAGCTCGGCGTCCCGAGCATCGCGCCCTCCTCGGTGGTCACGAGGTTGTCGCTCGGCTGCTGGAACTTCGAAATGCCAAAATCGAGGATCTTCACCGACGAGCGCGTCCCCTGCTCGGTGAGGAAGATGTTCTCGGGCTTGAGGTCGCGGTGCACGATGCCCGCGGCGTGGGCCGATGCGAGCGCCGAGAGCACGCGCCCCACGATCTCGCACGCCCGGGGCAGCTCGAAGAGGTCGTGGTTGACCATCAGCTCGTCGAGCGTCACGCCGCGGAGGAGCTCCATGACGAGAAAGGGCTGGCCGTCATGCGTGCCGAAGTCGGTGACGTCGACGATGTTCTCGTGGCCGATGGCCGCCGCGGCGCGCGCCTCTCGCGTGAAGCGCACGACCGCCTCATGCTGCACGCAGTACTTGGGGTGCAGCACCTTCACCGCGACGCGACGCCCGATGATCGTGTGCTCGGCCTCGTAGACCGCGCCCATCCCGCCCTCGCCGAGCTGTCGCAACACGCGGTAGCGCCCCGCGAGCTCTGTGCCTTCCGCGAGCTGGTTCGACGAGTTGGTGGTCGTGGCCGTTTGCATCGGCGGGGCCTCGTGCCCGATCAAGTCGAGAGGGTCGACCGTGGACCGGAGGAGAGCATACCTCCACGCAGGCTCGCCGTGGTGATCAACATCGATTCTGGCACTCGCCGCCGCAGCAGACCCGCGGGCAGTCCGAGTCAGAGCAGCACTGGCGGCAGACGCCGTTGCAGCAACGCTCGCCGCCGCGGCAGGTCGGCATGCACGTGCGGTCCGGCGGGATGACGCGATCGGTCGGCGCGGGGACGTCGACGACGGGCACGTCGGGGGTCACAGGGATGTCAGGGGACACGGGGAGGTCGGGGCGCACCGCGACGTCGGGCATCGCGGGGCGGTCGACCGTCGGCGAGTCGATGGAGGTCGGGACGTCGTCGGTCGGCGTCGCGTCGGCCGTCGAGGTGTCGCCCGCGGCGCCATCGAGCGGGGCGACCGTGTCGTCACGGTCCCAGTCGAGGGTCAGGGAGCACCCGCAGGCGAGCGCGAGGAACAGGCCGAGCGCCGCGCGCGAGCGGGCGTGTGGGCTAGGCATTTCGTTGTCCATTGGGGAGCGGTTTGAGGCCGTAGCGTTCCATCTTGTAGATCAGGGCTCTGCGGGAGATCCCGAGCACGCGCGCCGCGCGAGACTGGTTCCACCCGGTGCTCTCGAGGGCCGTGATGATGACCTTGCGCTCGGTCTCATCGACGCGCTCCCTCAGCGCAGACACCGACGCGTCGGGGGAGGGACCCTCTCCGCGCACCGTCGTCGGGAGGTGCTCCACCTTGAGCACACCGTCCTGCGCGAGCAGCAGGGCCCCCGAGATCGCGTTGCGGAGCTCCCTGAGGTTCCCAGGCCATCGGTGGGCTGCGAGAACCGCCGCCACGCCCGTCCCGAGGGTCACCTGCCCGCCGCGCTCGTCGAGCACCCGGCGCACGTGCGCGGGGATGTCCTTCGACCGCTGCCGGAGCGGGGGCACGTCGATCGTCACCCCGTTGAGCCTGAAGTACAGATCTTCACGGAAGCGCCCCGCGGAGACCTCCTTCGCGAGGTCGCGGTTCGTCGTCGCCACCACGCGGACATTCTCCGTCAGCGCCCGGCTCACACCCCCGCGCGCGCTCACCCGCTCCTGGAGCGCCCTGAGGAGCCTCGCCTGGCTCACCGCCGAGAGCTCTCCGACCTCATCGAGGAGGAGCGTCCCTCCGGCGGCCGACTCGAACGCGCCCGGGCGCCGCGTGGCCCCGTCGTCGTCGTGGCCGAAGAACGTGTCGTCGGCGAGGGCGTCGGGCAGCGTCGAGCAGTTCACCGCCACGAAGGGCCCCGAGGCGCGCGCGCTGCACTGGTGGATCGTCCGCGCGACCACCTCCTTGCCCGTGCCCGTCTCGCCCTGGATCAACACCGTGAGGTCGCTCGGTCCCACCCGCTTCACGAGTTCGAAGAGCGCCTCGGTCACGGGGTCGACCGCGATCACGTCGGCCGCGTCGAAGGGCTTCGCGTTCGTCGGCCTCACCGCCCGATCCGGCAGCAGCAGCACGAGCTGCGTGCTCCCCACGCGGAAGGTCGTGCCCGCCGCGAGCGCGACGGAGCCCTGGACCTTCCGCTCGCCGATCCAGGTGCCGTTCGAACTGTTGAGGTCTTCGAGCGTCACCGAGCGGCCGTCGTAGCGCAGCACCGCGTGCTCGCGTGACACGCGCTGGTCGTCGAGGGAGAGCTCCAGGTCGTCCGCCCGTCCGATGCGAATGGGCATCCCGGGAACCATCAGGATCGTCCGCGCGGGGCGGCCGACCGCTTCGACCAGGAGCCTCGCGGCCGATCTCGAAGGGCTGATCTCCCCGTCAAACGCGGAGGTGTCCGTCTGGTCCGTCATCGGAGCGATTCCATCCTATCACTGAAGGGGTTGATGGCGGTCTTCACGCCGCGCGGGACATCTATGACCGGGCGGGTGTGATCCCTTCGATCTTCGATGCGCCTCCGCGCTCCCTTCACCGCCCGCACGCCACGATCGCGTCGAGCGCCTGCGAGCCCTCGAAGACTCTCTCACACGCGGGACCGAAGAGCGTGAGTTCTCCGTAATCCCGGTCGGTCCAATCCCATCCGTCGCGCCTCGTCGTGTCGCGTGGGACGTCGACCCCCGCGGCCCTCACCGTGATCCGCGAAGGGTCGTCGGGGCGCGACGGCGTCACGAACGCGCAGCGCACCACCGTCCGCTGGATCTCGTCGAACGCGGCCCCGAGCTGCGCGCCCTCTCGAATGCTGTAGTAGCGCCGCGCCGCGGTGAGCGGTCGACCTCCCGCCACGGCCATGCGGTCGAGCACGTCGACGTAGGCCGCCTCGAGGTCGCCGTCGATGCCGATGACCCAGGTCGCGATGCCCGCCCTGCGCGCGGCGTCGATGGCGCCCACCGCGGCCACGTCGTCGAGGCAGTACCGCGCGCCCAACCCCGCGGCGGCGCATCCTGACATCACCGGGCAGACGCAGGTCGCGGCGTTGAGCGTGGCGTTGCAGTTGGGTCCGCCGTCCGTGGCGAGCACGATGTACTGCGCGAGCCCGCGGGCCTCGTGCGACGCGATGTAGCGCGCCGCGCGTGAGATGGCCGCCGCGGTCGGCGTCGCGCCCTGCGGCGGAGAGAGCGCGATGGCCCGGAGGAGCGTCGTCGCGTTGTTGCGCGAGGGGGCCACGTCGAGCCCGTCGCCGGGGAGCTGATCGCACGCCTGGACGCTCGCGAGCGCTCCCGTCGCGGGCACCCTCGGAAAGATCAGCGCTCCCATCTCCATCGACGATTCGAAGCGGGGCAACGTCTCGCCGAGCGCCATGTACATCGCGGTCCATCGATCGCGCGAAACGCCCGCGACGAGGTTCTGCGCCATCGAGCCCGAGCGGTCGATGACGAAGACCATCCTCGCCTCGCGGCGCACCATGCGAAAACGACCCGCGACGCAGGCGTCGAAGCGCGCGAAGGCGTCGTCGGCCGCGTCGCTCGCGGTCGCGGCGTCGGGCACGGCGAGGCCCGTCTTCGCGCCGCAGCCCGGAGCGAGCGCGATGGCGACGGCCAGGGCGGCGCCGCGGTGCAGTGGGGGTGGCGTCAACGAGGGCTCCCGGCGGCAGTCTCG
Organism: Myxococcota bacterium; assembly: GCA_052035985.1. Classification (GTDB taxonomy): domain Bacteria; phylum Myxococcota_A; class Polyangia; order Polyangiales; genus CAISKJ01. Next base: position 29,866 of record JBPOHC010000314.1, read on the forward strand.
CGCGTCTCTCGTCTCGGGTGCAAATCCTTCGGCGGCGGCGCGCTCCGACGCCAAGGGGGCAGACCCGCGCGCGATCCCATCCGTTTGCGTACACATGCGCGTCGCGAGGCGCATCGCACCCGTGCGATGGTCTCGTGGCTACGACCGTCTCGAAGCGGGGAGCGAAGCCCATCCCATGATCCGTCACACCCTCACGTTCATCGGCCTCGGCGCGATCGTCGCGCTGTCCGCGTGCGGCAGCCATGATCGCGTCACCCTCACGGTCGCGCAGGTCGAGCGCGTCCGCGCCGGGGTCACCCTCAGCGAAGCGTCTTCGAGGCCCGGGCCCGTCGACGGGGTCCTCAGGCTCACGCCCGGCGCGGTGGCCTCGACCGACGGCGCGGGGCGCGCGCTCATCACCCTCGACCACGGCGAGCGCGTGCTCCTCGATCGGAACAGCCGGCTGAGGGTCACCTCGGCGTCGACGGTCGACCTCGAAGAGGGCCGCGCGTGGGTGAGCGCGTCGGGCTACGTCGATCCGCTCGCGGGTGACGGGGCGACGCTGCGCGCGGGCGGCGCGGTGCTTCGGTTGAGAGGCGTGCGCGCGAGCGTCGAGCGTCAGGGCGACGGGGCCTCGATCGACGTGCTCGGCGGAGAGGTGGCGTGGCAGGCCGGGAGCCGCCAGGGCGCCGTGCACGCGGGCGAACACGCCGACCTCCGCGGCGGCGCCGCCGACGTCACGCCGCGCACGCTCTTCGACGACTGGACGGGCGGACTCGCCGACGACCTCCCGACGGGCGTGACGGTGGGCGCCGCGATGGGCCTCGGCTCGGTGGCCGCGCGCAGGCCCGACGAGCAGGGCGCGCCGCGGTGGCCCCTCGCGCTCCAGCGCGTGGACGCGCGCGTTTCGATCGTCGGTGACCTCGCGGTGACCGAGCTCGAAGAGACCTTCTTCAACCCCGCCGGAGACACCGTCGAGGGGATCTACACGCTCACGGTGCCGCGGGGCGCGGTGCTCCAGCGCTTCGCCGTCGATCGACACGGCGCGATGGTCGACGGCTTCGTGCGAGAGAAGACCGTCGCCGCGCGCGACTATCAGGCGCAGGTCTACGCGGGCTCGACGCACGACCCCGCGCTCCTCGAGTGGGACGCGCCGGGGCGCTACCACGCGCGGCTCTACCCGATCACGCCGGGGATGACCCGCAAGGTGCTCGTCACGTACACCCAGTGGATCTCTCCGAGGGCCGACGGCGGGCGCTCCTGGCGGCTCCCGCTGGCCTCGCTCGGCACGCGCGTGGGCGAGCTCCGCGTCGACGTCGACGTCAGTCGTTCGGGGGCGAACGAGGTCCGCGCGAGCGAGGGCGCGAGGCGCGACGACACGCACGTCACGTTCTCTCAGAGCGACGCGATCCCCACCGCTGATTTCGTGCTCGATCTGCGTGGCGCTCCGCCGCGCGACGCCTCGGCGGTGAGGGTGCCTCCGAGCGGTCGTTCGGGGCCGAACGAAGACCGCTACGGCTTCGTGCGCGTGGCCGTTCAGGCGCCTGCGCCCGAGGCCCGCTCGGCGCGCGACGAGGGCGTCGACCTCGTGGTCGTGGTCGATCACTCGGCGGCGACGGACCCGGTCTCGCTCCAGCTCGGGCAGTCGTTCGCCGAGGCGCTCGCGCGGTCGCTCTCGGAGCGCGATCGGATCCTCGTGCTCGCGGGCGACGTGGGGACGAGGGCCGTGGGGCGTCCGCAGCCCCGGCTCGAACCCGTCACCGCGGCGGCGCGGCAGTCGCTGCTCGACGCGCTCGCGCGCGATCGTCGAGGCGGCGCGACGGACCTCGGGGCGATGATCGAAGCCGCGCAGAGTGCCCTCGATCCGATGCGCAACGGCGCCATCGTGTACATCGGCGACGGCAACGCGACGGTGGGCGAGGGCGACCTCCCGGCGCTGCGGGCGAGGCTCGCTCGGATGAGCCCGCACCCGAGGCTCTACGCCGTGGCCGTCGGTGAGGCCCCGCGGCTCGACCTCCTCGCGGGCATCACGGAGCCCTCGGGCTTCGCGGCGCGCGTCGCGCGGAGGGCCGACGTGGCGCGCACGGCGCTCGACCTCGTGGAGCACGCGTCGCGACCGCTCGTGAGAGGCTTTCGCGTAGACCTCGGGCCCAACGTGGAGCGCGTCTATCCCAACGGCCCCGTCGACGTCCCCGCGGGGGAGCCGCTGGTGATCGTGGGGCGGTACACGAGGGACCCGCCCGGCAGCGTCACCGTTCGCGCGAGCTGGAACGGCCGTGAGACGGTGCGAACGGTTCCCCTCTCGACGATGGTGCTCTCGGACCACGAGGACCTGCGCTACCGATGGGCCTCGGCGCGCCTCGATCACCTGCTCGCGACGGGGGAGTCTCGCGCCGTCGTCGTCGAGCTCGGCACGCGCTTCGGGCTCATCACCCCGTACACGTCGCTGTACGTCCCGAGCGAAGACGAGCCCCTCCCGCCGAGGAACCAGCGCACCAGCGACGCGCGCGACTTCTCGGTCTTCGATGTGATTCCGCTCGTCGGGTGCAGAGAGGCGAGGGAGGCCGCACCGCCGACGTCGGTGTCCGCGACCACGCAGTCCGCACCCTCCGTCAACGGCGCCGAGGAGTCCGCGGCCGCGACGACGCCCACCGCGCAGGCGCCCCGGAGCGCAGACGAGAGCGAGCGAGACTCGCGCAGGGAGGTCGCCGCCAACGCGCGGTATGGCGGGCGCCCGGCAGGTCAACCCGTCGACCAGACCACCGTCGCGGTCTCGCCCCCGCAGCCCTCGATGGTCCCCATCGGCGCGGCGGGCCTGCGAAACGGCGACAACATGCCCGCGCCGCCGCCCGTGGTGGCCGTGACGGAGGCCCCTGCCGCGCCCGAACCCGCGATGGCGGCGCCCTCGGCCGCCCCCTCTCGCGAGCCGGTCCTGCGGATCGCGAGGCGATCTGCTCGTCCCGCTGACATCGATGATCTGTTGAGCGCCGTCGGATCGAGGGCGCACGCCACCGGGGGTTCGGGCGGCGGTGGAGCCGATGCGTGGCACAGCGATCGAGGCCGCGCCTCCACGGGCGCGAGCGCCACGGTCGAGGCGACGAGGCAGCGCGCGCAGAACGCCGGGTTGCTCGGGGCTGCGCAGCGGAACGAGGTGTTCGCTGCGCTCGGGGGCGAAGACGCGCAGGAGCGCGATCGCATGCAGGTCGACCTCGACGGCGACGGGAGCTTCGAACAGCGCGGCGCGCGTTCGGCGAACCGGGTGGCCGTGCAGGCCGCGGCGCGCGTGCTCTCACGCTGCTCCGACGCTGCGGCGGTGACGCTGGCGGAGCGCGTCCCGCTGTGGCGCGAGCGGCTGTCGACGAACGGGTCGCCCGATGGCGCCGCGCGGGTCTGGGCCGAGGCGAAGCGCGCGTGCGAGCTCCCTGCGTGGCCCGATCGCGTGGCGCTCCTGCGGCTCATCGTGGCCGAGGTGGGCGACGTGAACGGGCAGATCGCGCTCTACCAGGCGTTTCGACACGAGCCCGGCGCGCGCGCCTGGGTCCGCGACGTGCTCCTCCGAACGCTCGCGCGCACGGGTGAGCTCGCGCGGGCCTCGTCGCTCGGCCTCGCGCGCCTCGACGCCGAGACCCTCACCGCTGCGCTCGGACACGCGACCACGCCGCAGGAGCGGCTCAACGTCCTGCGTCTTCTCGCGCGGCGCTACCCCGACGACCTCGAGCTCACGCTGCTGCTCCTCGACGCCGCCGCGGCCGTGCGCGACGAGGCCGAAGTGCGGCGCACCTCGACGCGGCTGCGCGAAGACCCTCGCACCGACGCGCGCGTTCGAACGGCGGTCGGTGAGGCGCTCCTCGCGATCGGCGACGAGGCCGAGGCCCGCCGCACCTTCAGCGAGATCGTCGAGTTCGCGCCCGATGACCCCTGGGCGCGCCGCAGGCTCGGCGACATCGGCCTCGCGCACGGGTGGGCCGTCGAGGCGTACAGACAGTTTCAGACGCTCGCGACGGCGCTCAACGAGGCGCCCGAGATTCTGTTGAGGCTCGCGTGGGCTGCGCGCGCAGCGGGGCGCTTCGACGAGGCCCTGAGGCTCGCGGAGCGCGTCACGACGCAGACCGCGCCGGGCGCCACGGGCACCGTCTCCGAGGCCGCCGCCGCGTGGATCGCCACGGAGCTCGCCCTCGCTGGAACGACGACGGGCGTTGCGCCCGAGACGCTCGCGGCCCTTCGCGCGCGGTGGCGTCGAAGCCCCGCAGCGCGCAGCTCGGGCGCTGTTCGCGTGGTGCTCCGTTGGACGCACCCTGACGATGAGGCCGAGCTCTGGGTCGCGACGAGCTCGGAGCCGTCGCACCGCGCGGACCTCGTGGCCGCGCTGGTTCCGCTCGAGACGTCGGTGTGGGCCGAGGCGCCCGAGGCGCTTCAGGTCGAGGTCCGTCGCGGCGGAGGAGGGCGCCCCCGCGGCGCCGCAGAGGTGATCGTGATCTGGAACGAAGGGACCAACCGCGAACGCGTGGCGCACCAGACCGTGCGCTTCGACCCCGACCACATGCGCTTCGCCTTCGACGCGCGCGACGGAGCGCTCACGGCGCGCGCGACCGAAGCAGCTCCGCAGGCTCCTGCGGCCCACGGGGGGGCGCGATGAAGACCCCTCGCACGCTCCTCTCCGCGGTGGTGCTCGTGGCCGCCGCGTGCAACCGGCAGAAGCTCACCGCGGGCGCTTCGACCTGCGCCACCGTCGAGTCGCTGCACCCCGGCGTCGAGGTCGTCGGCGCCGCTGGAAACGCCCCCGTCATCCGCACCGGGCGCGTCGAGATCGCAGGCAGGGTCCGCACCGCGGCCGCAGGGCGCGCGGTGATTCGCACCGACGACGGCCTCGAGCTCCGCGTCGCCGGAGACAGCGAAATCGTCTTCGCAGACGGTCGCGCGCGCGTCGAGCGAGGCAAGGTCTTCGTCTCGTCGTGGGGCGACGGAGAGCGATCATTCGGCGTCGGGAGTGATGCCGTGATCCGGCTCGCAGACGCCGCGCTCGCGGTAGAGCGGGCCGTTCCCGGGACGCGCGGTGCGAGGGTCATCGCCGTGCGCGGCGAGGTCTCGTATCAGCAGGGCAGCCGACAGGGCCAGCTCGCGCAGGGAGAGTCGCTCGAAGGCGACGGCGCGCTCGCCGTTCAACCCGCGGGCGTGTGGGACGACTGGACCGGCGGCGCAGCGTCACCGCAGGGCGTCGCGCATCGCGGCTCCGTCGGCGCGGGGCGCATGGTGGCGCACGTCGAGAGCGGCGAGGCGCCGACGGCCCTCGCGATCAACGAGCACAAGGTGACCGTGCGCGTGGCGGGCGACATGGCCGTCACCACCGTGCAGCAGCGCTTCTTCAACGGCAGCGAGCGCGCGGCGGCGGTCGAGTATCGGCTGCGCGTCCCGGATGGCGCGGTGGTGTCAGGCTTTCGCGTCGAGCAGGGCGGAGCGTGGGTGACCGCGCAGCCCGCGACGGTGGCCTCGACGGCGCGCGGCGGCGGCCTCCCGGGGCTCCTCGCGTCGCCGCAAGGAGAGGTCTTCGCGACGCTCGGCGTGCTCTCGCCCGGCGACAGCACGAAGGCCGAGATCACCTACGTCGAGTGGCTCTCGCACGAGGGCGGACACCGCGCGTACGTCTATCCGATGGGCGATCCCGTGGCGCCGCAGATCGTCGGCGAGTTCGTGCTCGACGTCGACGTGTCGCGCGCGCTCGCGTCGTCGGTGCGTCCGCCCGAAGGCGCGCGGCTCGAACAGGATCAGCACGTGCGCATGCGCCGCAGCGACTGGAAGCCGCGCGGCGACCTCGTCATCGACCTCGCCGACCGCGACGCGCCCGCGACGCCCTCTGCGCGCGCGTGGCGCAGCCTCACCGAAGGCGTCGACGGCTACCGTCACCTCATGGTCGACCTCACGCTCCCGGCGCCCGAAGCGCGCGGAACCGACCTCGCGATCGTGCTCGACGAGTCGGCCGCCACGGACCCCGCGTCGCTCGAAATCGCGCGCGCCGCTGTCGACGCGATCCTTCATCAGGTAGGGCCCGAAGACCGCGTGGCGCTCCTCCTCGGGGACCTCGGCGCGAGGGCCGTCGAGGGCGCCGCGGGCCGCATGGAGGCCGTCACCGACGCGCGTCGCGAGGCCATCCTCGACGCCATCGCGCACGCGCGCTCGGGCGGCGCGAGCGACCTCGGACGGATGATCGTCGAGGCGCGCGGAGCGCTCGATCCTTCGCGCAACGGCGCGGTGCTCTACATCGGCGACGCGACGCCCACGGTGGGCGCGCTCGACCCCGCGCGCCTCGCGGATGAGACCTCGCGTCAGGCGCCCGACCTGCGGCTCTATGTGATCGCGCTCGGCGCGTCGAGCCATCCCGAGGTGCTGCGCCCTCTCACGGATGACGGCGGAATGACCCTCCGCGTCGACGATCAATCCGAGGCCGTGACCGCGGCGCATCGGGTGTGCGCGCACGCGCTCAGGCCGTGTCTGCGCGACGTCCGGGTGAACCTGGGAGACAGGGTCTCGCACCCGCTCCCGTCGCGTGTGAGGGCGTGGGTGGCGGGCGATCCGTTGAGGGTCGTCGGGGAGCTCACGGGTCGTTCGGCACCGAACGAAATCGTCGTCGACGCGCGAGAGGGCGCCACCGCGCGCCGGTGGACGCTCAAGCTCGACGCGCGCGACATCCCCGATCAGGGAGACCTCGCGCGCAGGTGGGCCGGCGCCCGCATCGACGCCCTCGCGCTCACGGGCGGAGGACGCGCTTCGATCGCCGAGCTCGGCGCGCGCTACGGCGTGGTGACGCCCGTGTCTGCCCTCGTGCTCGGCCCCGCGGGATGGAACTCTGGTGGGGCTGGCAGCTTCGCCGTGACCGACAGCCCGTGGCCCGCGGAGGAGATCGATCGACGACTCCCGCAGCTCGGCGTCGCGCAGTCGCTCACGCCGCGCGGCGTTCAGTCGATCGCGGGCGCGCCGGAGTCTCCCATCGCGGTCGATGACGACTCGGGGTGGCAGCCCCACGCGATCGGCGAGAACCGTGGCGCTGATCCGCAGACGGGACTCTCCGAGGCGCTCGCGAACGCAGCGCCCGCGGCGAGGGCCTGCGTCGATCGAAAGCGCGCGCTGCGACCGGGTCTCGGCGGCGACGTGCTGATCACGGCCACGGTCGATGCGACGGGCCGCGTGGTCGACACGCAGGTGACGTCGACGACGATGGGCGACGGTGAGACCGAAGGCTGCATCCGTCGCGCGGTGCAGGGCGTGACGCTTCCTGCGCCCGAGCTCCTCGGGGCGCGCGCGGGGAATGTCTCGCGGTGGTTCCACTTCGAAGCGAACCCCGCGGCGCAGGCCGGTCCGTCGAGCCGCGTGTGCGCGTCGAGCGCGCAGCTCCCTCGCAGCGTGCGCAAGCTCCTCTGGCGCGAGCGCCTCGCGTCGATGGGACCGAGCTGGCAGAGCGGCCTCTCGATCTGGCGCACCGCGATGGCGCGCTGCGAGCTCCGCTGGTGGGAGGACCGCGTGGCGCTCCTCGAAATCCTCCTCGACGCGATCACCGATCCGTCGCAGGTGGTCGAGCTCCGCATCAACCTCGACGACCCGGGCTCCGTCGACTGGCTCGACGCGGCCATCGCGCGTCGCTTCGGCCCCGCGTGGGTGTGGCGCGCGCACAACGCCCGCGCCGTGCTCGTCGATTGGGACTCGCTCCTCACGCGCCTCGCGTCGCCGACGATGACCGACGCGCAGAAGATCACCCTCGTGCGCGCGTACCTCGCCGTGTCGCCGCGCGACGTCGACCTCCGTCTGCGCCTCATGGCCCTGCTCGAAGCCTCGGGTCAGACCCGCGACGCGCGCACGCTCGGCGAGCGGCTCCGACGTGATCCGCTCGCGGACGCGCGCGTTCGCGGTCAGGTGGCCGAGCTGCTGCTGCGCGCGGGCGATCGCACCGAGGCGCTGCGGGCCTTCACCGAGATCGCCGAGTTCGCGCCCTACGACCCCTTCGCGCGCGGGAGGCTCGGCGACCTGCTGCTCACCTACGGCTGGCCCACCGAGGCGTACCACCACTATCAGACGCTCGCGATGCTGCGTCCGAGCGATCCGCTCCCGCTCGTTCGCGTGGCGCTCGCGGCGCTCGCGTCGGGACACGAAGACGAGGGCCTGCGGCTCCTCCGACGCTCGGCGGAAGAGGCCGCGGGTGACGCATCGGGCCGTGTGGCACAAGCAGTTCTCGACGCCGAGGTGTCGCGCGTGGCGATGGCGAGGCCCGACGACGCGGCGGTGCGCGCGTGGCTGCGTGTGGCGACGCGGCTGCGCTCGTCGCGCGAGACCGAGATGGCGATCCGATGGACGCATCCCGACCTCGGCGTCGAGCTCCTCTCGCGGGCTGACAGCGAGACGGGGTTCACGGCGGTGGGCGAGACGCCGTCGGCGCTCGGAGTCCGCGTGTGGTCGCCAGACACGGCCTTCGAAGGGACGCACCTCGTCGTGAGGGCCCCTGTGGGCATTCAGGGCGCGCGCGTCGCCGAGGCGAGGGTGCAGGTGCTCGCGCCCACCGAGGCGGGGACGCGCCTCGTGGAGCGCGTGCTGCGCTTCGACCGCGCGCACCGGGCGTGGGGCTTCGTGGTTCGCAACGGCGCGCTCGTCGACGAGGCCGTGGTGCCCGCGCAGGTGCCCGCGATGATCGAGACGCTGGAGTAGGTCTCAGGGCTTCGAAACGCGATCACCCGGTGATCGTCCGCTCGGGGGAGCGGCGGTCACCGGGTGACGGCGAGGAGGCAGAGAGTCAGTCGATCAGCTCTTCGACGGGAGGTCGCCGAGCTGGTCGCCGAGCTTCTCCTTGATGAGGTCACCGAGCGTCGAGCCGCGGCGAGCGGCGGGCTCGCGCGAGGCAGACGCGTCGCCGCCGCCGCTGGTGGCGCGGGCGGGGGCTTCGGTGGTCTCGGCGCGGGCGACGCCAGCGCGGGTGGTGAGCGTGATGCGCTTGTCGTTCACGTCGAGGGAGAGCACCTCGGCGCGGAGCGGATCACCGCGGCGGACCTTCTTGCCCTCGGTGAGCTCGGCGTTGAACTCGTGCGAGGGGATGCAGGCCTCGATGCCGTTCTCGAGCGACACGTAGATGCCGCCTTCGAAGGAGTTGAGGACCTTGGTCTCGAGCGACTTGCCGGGGGGGTAGTCGTTCGGGATGCGCGACCAGGGGTCGTCGAAGAGCTGCTTGATGCCGAGCGAGACCTTCTTCTCGTCGTGGTTGATCGAGAGGATCACGGCCTCGACGTCGTCGTTCTTCTGGAAGAGGTCCGACGGGTTGACCACGCGCACCGACCACGAGAGGTCGGACTTGTGGACCATGCCGTCGACGCCGTCACGGATGCCGATGAAGATGCCGTAGTCGGTGATCGAGCGGACCTTGCCCGTGACCTTGTCGCCGGGGTTGAAGTCGCCGACGAAGAGCGTCCAGGGATCGGGCTCGAGCTCCTTGATGGAGAGCGAGATGCGCTTGGCCTTCGCGTCGACCTCGAGCACCTGGCACTCGATCTGGTCGCCCACGTTGAGGATGTTCTTCGGGTGCTTGACGCGCTTGGTCCACGACATTTCGCTGACGTGGACGAGGCCCTCGATGCCGGCCTCGAGCTCGACGAAGGCGCCGTAGTCGGTGATCGAGACCACCTTGCCCATGACGCGCTTGCCCGGGGGAAATGCCTCTTCGGCGTGCTCCCAGGGGTCTTCCATCGTCTGCTTGCGGCCGAGGGAGACGCGCTCGGTCTCGGCGTTGTACTTGAGGACCTTGACGGTGACCTTGTCGCCGACCTGGAAGAGCTCCGACGGGTGGTTCACGCGCCCGTAGCTCATGTCGGTGATGTGGAGCAGGCCGTCGATGCCGCCGAGGTCGACGAAGGCGCCGTACTCGGTGATGTTCTTGATCGTGCCCTGAACGACCATCCCTTCCTGGAGGGTCTTGAGGGTGTTGATCTTGAGCTCGTCGCGCTCCTTCTCGAGGAGCACGCGGCGCGACAGGACGATGTTGCCGCGCTTCTTGTTGAACTTGATGACCTTGAACTGAAAGGCCTTGCCGATCAGCTGGTCGAGGTTGCGAATGGGACGCAGGTCGACCTGCGAGCCGGGGAGGAAGGCCTTGACGCCGCCGCGGATGGTGACCGACAGGCCGCCCTTCACGCGCGCGCTGATGGTGCCTTCGATGATCTCGTCGCGCTCGCACGCGGCGGAGATCTCGTCCCACACCTTCATCTTGTCGGCCTTCTCCTTCGAGAGGAGCACCAGGCCGTTGTCGTCCTCGCGGCTCTCGACGAGAACGTCGACGCGGTCGCCCGGCTTGACCGAGACCTCGCCACCCGCGCCCGTGAACTCGCTGAGCGGGATCACGCCCTCGGACTTGAATCCGATGTCCACGACCACGTTCTCCTTGCCCACGCGGAGAACCGTGCCCTGGACGATCTCTCCCTCACGCACCTGGTCCTGCTGGGCCAGGCTCGCCTCGAAGAGCGCTGCGAAGGAGTCCATTCCGCCAATGCTTTCCTGCGTCGTATTCGTCATGCGGTTGTTCTGAGACCTGCCTTTCGAAGAAGTCCCCGGCGAAACCTGTCGCGGAGCGATCGTGGTGCGCTTCCTCCTCCGCCGCCCTGTGCGTTGGTGTTCGGGCGGTCCCTCGCGCCGTCCCCGCGATCATCGCGAGGAGGTGAGTGACCCTTTGAAAATTCCCGATGGTGCGGCGGAGTGTGGATGCCGATCGCCCCGCTCCACGGAACCCGGAGCGAGACCCGCGCTGTTAGTCGAAAACACCCTTACAGTCAATGTAAACCTCGGAATCACACCGCGACCGCACCCGTCGCGGCCCCGCCGCTCGCTCTGCTAGTCTCCGCGCTCCTCAACACCTCCGAACACCCTCCCATCGCGTCTCCCGCGAAGAAGACTCTGGCGCCCCCCGTGTCGACCGCCCCCTACGCCTACGACAGCTCGTTCTTCGACCACACGACCCGCGTCTCCATCGACTCCGCGCGCAAGGTCGTCTCCGTCATCCAGCGCCTCATCCCCGTGCGCAGCGTCCTCGACGCGGGCTGCGCCCAGGGCGCGTGGCTCAGCGTCTGGCGCGACGCCGGCGTTGCCGAATACAAGGGCCTCGACGGCGACTACGTCGACCGCGCCCGCATGCTCATCGACCCCGCGCACTTCACCCCGCACGACCTCACGAGGCCCTTCTCCCTCGGCCGCCGCTTCGACCTCGCGCAGAGCCTCGAGGTCGCCGAGCACCTGCCCGCCTCGCGCGCCGCGGGCTTCGTCGAAGACCTCACCTCCCACGCCGACGCGGTGCTCTTCTCCGCCGCGCCCCCCGGTCAGGGCGGCGAGAACCACATCCACGAGCGGCCCTACGAGTTCTGGCGCGACCTCTTCGCCGCCCGCGGATACAGCCTCTACGACTGCGTGCGTCCGCTCGTGCGCGACGACGCCGACGTGGCGCCCTGGTACCGCCACAACGTGTTCCTCTTCCTCAACGCCGAGGCCGAGAAGAACCTCCCGCCCTACGCCGCGCTCTTCCGCGTGCCCGACGGCGCGCCCATCACCGACGTCTCCGACCCGGTTTACAAAGCCCGCAAGGAGGTCATCCGTCGCCTCCCCTTCTGGGCCACGCAGCTCCTCGCGAAGGCCAAGGCGCGCGTGCTCACGGGCACGGGCTGAGCCGTCTCCGATCACCGTTCACAACGCGTCGGGCCCGGTGCTAGGGTGCGCGGCCGGAGAGATGGTCGGTCAACGCAAACGCCCTCGCCTCTGGGCACCCTGGAGGATGGCGTACATCCGAGGCGCCCGCGAGCAGGGCTGCATCTTCTGCCGCTACCCCGCGGAACCGACGTCGATGCGGCGCGAGCGGCTGATGCTCTGCGAGCGTCGCGACGCGTTCGTGATGCTCAACCGCTACCCCTTCGCGTCGTCGCACGTGATGGTGGTGCCGACGCGGCACGTGAGCGACCTCGGCGAGCTCACGGCGCCCGAGCACGCGGCGCTCTTCGAACTCGTGCGTGACGCCTGCGCGGTGCTTCAAAAAGCGGTCAACGCCGAGGGGCTCAACGTGGGGCTCAACCTCGGCGCGGCGGCCGGCGCGGGCATCGCGGAGCACCTCCACGTGCACATCGTCCCGCGGTGGCGCGGCGACCACAACTTCATGCCCGTGATCGCGGATGTGAGCGTGATGCCCGAGGCGCTCGACGACACCTGGGCGCGGCTCGAACCGCTGTTCCGCCCTCTCGCCGACGCGGCGAAGGCCGCGGGGCCCACGAAGCCGTAGCAACGCGCCGCGATCCGTGACAACCACTAGTACTCCATCGCAAGGGATCTGAAGGGTTGATCGCACGATGCACGTCGCCCCGCGGCGTCAGGTCTCCTCGACGGGCCACCAGCCCGCCTTCGTCGCCCTTCCTTGCGGTGCTCGCGCCTCGCGCGCCAACCCTTCAAATCCCTTGAGACGGAGTACCAGGCCCTCATGGTCGACCGCTTGAATGACGCGACCGCAGAGGCCCTCTCTCGACGGAAGCGTCGGATCTTCGCGTGGGTGTGCGGCGCGATCCTCGTCGCGACGCTCTACGCCTTCCAGTCGGTGCTGCGGCCCTTCGTGCTCGGCGCGCTGCTCGCGTACGTGCTCGACCCCGTGGTGAACGCCCTGGCGCGCGTGCGCGTCGCGGGGCGGGTGCTCCCGCGCTGGGCTGCGGTGCTGGTGATCTACGTGGGGCTCCTCACGAGCCTCGTGCTGGGGATCACCGCCGTCACGCCGCGCGTCGTGCTTGAGGTGAGGGCCTTCGCCACGCACGAGGTCCCCGAGCTCCGACGGAGGGCCGAGCGCGTGTGGGTCCCCGCGGTGCAGGGCTTCGCGGGGCGCATCCAGGGCGCGCTCGGAGACCGCCCCCGCGACGATCGCGGCGCGCCAGGGCCCGACGACGACGACGAGCCCGACGACAACGCGGTGCGCATCGAGTCGGCGCAGGGCGGCGGATGGCGCGTGGTGCTTCCGACCGATGGCGTGCAGGTCGAGCGCATCGACGACACGCGCTTTCGCGTGGTGGCGCCGAGGCCGCGGCGCGCGGGCGAGACCGAGGAGGCGGGCAACATCGTCAAGCAGCTCCGCGCGATCGGCGCGGGTCACCTCAGCGACATCGTGCGCGTGGGCGGCGGGATCATCGGCGGCGTCATCGGCGGCATCTTCGGCTTCTTCATGACGCTCATGGTGAGCGCCTACATGCTCGTCACCGAGGCGCAGATCTTCGGGTTCTTTCGCGGCCTCGTGGAGCCCTCGGCGCGGCCGGGCTTCGACGCGCTCCTCGACCGCCTCGACCGCGGCCTCAAGGGCGTGGTGCGAGGCCAGCTCATCATCTGCATGGTCAACGGCGCCCTGAGCGCGGTGGGCTTCACCATCGCGGGGCTGAAGTACGGCCCCACGCTGGCGCTCGTGGCGACGGTCTTCTCGCTCGTGCCCATCTTCGGCTCGATCCTGAGCTCCATCCCCGCCGTGGCGATCGGGCTCACGCAGAGCTTCGGCACGGGCCTCTTCGTGCTCCTCTGGATCCTCGGGATCCACCAGCTCGAGGCGAACCTGCTCAACCCCAAGATCATGGGAGACGCGGCGAAGATCCACCCCGTGCTCGTGGTGTTCTCGCTGCTCGCGGGGGAGCACTTCTTCGGCATCCAGGGCGCGCTGCTCGCGGTGCCCGCGATGTCGATCGCGCAGAGCCTCTTTCTGCACTGGCGCGCGTATGCGCTCGACTGGGTCGACGCGTCACAGCACGGCGACGGTCGCTGACCTACGCGGGGTCGTACGCGAGGAGCGACGCCGCGATCTCGCGCACGCGGGCCAGCGCGTCTTCGAGGTCCGCGAGGAGCTCCATCCCGTCGATGTCATAGAGCACGAGCGCGCGGCGCAGCGTGGTCATGGGCTGCTCGACGGCGGTGGCGAAGCGCATCGCGGCCTCGCCGGTCTCTGCGACGAGGTCGATGTCGTCGGTGACGTTCTCTGACCGCGCGCGTTCGAGGGCCCCGACGAGGGCGAGGAGCGGTGTGCGGAGGTCCTCCGCGAAGCGTTCGAGCAGGTCGGCGGCGATCCTGAGGTCGGCGGCGCCTTCGGCGCGCTGCGCGCGCGACCACGCGGTGGCCGAGTAGAACACCAGCATGCGGTTTCGGAGGTCCTGCACCGCGGCGCGGATCGACGCCGCGACGTCACGCGATGGAGCGCCCGCCGGCCGCGACGGTGATCGGTACGTCGGCGTGGGCGTGCAGCGAAGCGTCTCCATCACAGTGCTCAACGACGCTTTGCGCGCGATCCTCAAGGGAGGTCGCGACGTTCGCGCGAAGGGGTGACGGAGCGTGGTCTCTGCGTTGGGAGTGAGGATTCAGCGGCGACGACGGCGGAGGCCCGCGACGAGGGCCGTCGCGCACATCAGCGCGGCGTAGGGAGAGCGCTCAGAGGGCACACCGGGAGCGCTCTTGCAGCCGCAGCCGGGCGTGCCTTCGGGCGCGATCCTGAGGTCTCCGTCGGGCGGCGGAGCGACGTCATCCGAGGCCACGTCTTCGGTCGGAACGCTCACGTCTTCAGGCTTCGAAACGTCCTCCGGCGGCGCGGGAACGTCTGCGACGGACGCATCGGTGACGACCGCATCCGCGGGCGGTTCGACGGCCGCGTCAGCGGGCGGAGGCGGGGGCGGCGGAGGAGGCGGGGGCGGCGGCGGGGGAGGCGGGGGAGGCGTGCGAGGGTGCACCATGACGGCGCATCGCACGGCCGTGTCTGCGGGGCCGAACCAGGTGACGCCCTCCTGCACGAGCCCGTAGTTCTCTGCGACGACGCTGTCGGTCGCGACGTCGGGGATGCCGAGCACGAACGAGAAGCGACCCACCGCGCCCGGCGCGGTCGCGTGATCGACGCCCGACGGACGGTTTCGCGCGACCCAGTTGACCATGTCGTAGAAGAGGCCGTCGTGGTCGCGCGGGTTGGTGGTGCCGATGCGCGTGTTGGCGATGTCCCAGGTGGCGGTGCCCGTGTTGCGGTATTCGACGTAGGCCACGGGGCGATCGCCGGAGGTCGCGCTCGCGGGGCAGCTCACGCCGACGAGCGTCGCGGCGTAGGCGGGCGCGGGAGGCGGCGGTGGGGGCGGCGGCGGGGGAGGGGGCGCGGCGCCACCGCGGACGAGGTCCATGAAGTGGTTCCAGTCCCACGCGGCGCCGCCGTTGCCGGGGTCGGTGTGCGCGCCCGCGCCGCCGCAGTTGGTGGCCGTGGTCGAGCACGGCGCGCCGCTGCCGCTCCGGGGGATCTGGTAGTGCCCGATGATGTGCGTTCGATCGATGGGGATGCGGTACTTGTCGCAGAGAGCGCGGACGAGGCGGGCGCTCGACGCGTACATCGCCTCGGTGTACCAGCGCGCGGGGTTCGAGACGTAGCCCTCGTGCTCGATGCCGATGGAGTGCTGGTTGTAGAACCAGTTGCCCGCCTGCCACGCGGTGTCGCCCTCGGCGACCATCTGCGTGATCTCTCCGTCAGACGAGCGGATGTTGTAGTGCGCCGAGGCCATCGCGGCGGGGTTGCGGAACCACGAGATCGAGCCCGCGTAGGAGCCCTCCATCGTGTGGATCACCACGTACTGCACGGGGTTGCCGCCGCGGCCCGAGGTGTAGTTCGACGACGACGCTGGGACCCACAGCGCAGGCCCGTAGTCGCTGCTCGCGGACCACGCCTGGTTGACGCCGAGGCGCGACTCGATCGCGTCGAGACCCGCGTGCGATGACACGCCGAGGAGCTCGCCCGTGAAGGTCGAGACCGACGGAATCCCCGTGCGGAGGAAGGCGTAGACCTGCGACGCGTACGAGACCTGAAGCGAGCGCTCGGGCAACGCGGAGTAGCGCGCCACGGCCTCGGCCCAGCTCGCGAGGTCCTCCGTGTTCGCGCCGGTCTGTCGTCCGAGCTCGGAGAGCACGGCGGCTGCGCCCGCCACGCCGAGGCCGACGTTGTGAGAGAGCGTCTCTCGGTCCGCCGAGGCGAGGAGCGCCTGCGCGCGTGAGAGCGTGTCGACGCTGACGGAGCGTGCGCCGACGGTCGAGCCACGGAGCCCGAGTGGGCCGACGTCGCCGCCGTGTGCCTTGTGCGCGCCGTCGCCTTCGAGTGAGCCGCTGTGGTCATCATGCGCGCTGGGGTCGCCGAAGCGCGTCTCCGTCCACGCGATCGCGACGAGCACCTCACGCGGGACGCCGTACGCAGACGATGCTCTCGCGATCGCGTCGCTGAGCGTGGTGGCCGACGCGAACTGCGCGGGATCGGGGGGGGCGTCCGTCGCGCAGGCGCCGAGGGTGGCCGCGCACGCGAGCCACACGAAGACCTTTCCGTGCCTCATTGCGCGCTATCAAACACCGGGAACGACGCGGTGTCACGGACCCGTCGGTGGTCACAACACCCTCCATTGCAGCGTCGCTTCGCGGCGTTTCCGGTACACTCCGCGGCCCCTACGCGAGGCCGCGTGTCGCGGCGTCGTCAACCACAAGGGATGGACTTCGATGGGTGAGATTCTCGATGGCAAGGCGATCGCCGCCGCGCTGCGCTCACGGATCGCCGCGCGTGTGACGGACTTCGTGGCGCGCGCGGGTCGCAAACCCGGCCTCGACGTGGTGCTCGTCGGCGACGACCCCGCGTCGCAGGTGTACGTGCGCAACAAGGCGAAGGCGTGCGAAGAGGCCGGGATGCGCGGCGAGGTCCACCGCCTCCCCGCGGCGACGACGCAGCCGGAGCTCCTCGCGCTCGTGAAGAGCCTCGAGGCGCGCGCCGACGTCGACGGCGTGCTCGTTCAGCTCCCGCTGCCGAAGCACCTCGACGAGACCGCGGTGATCGAGGCCATCGACCCCGCGCGCGACGTCGACGGGCTGCACCCCAACAACGCTGGGATGCTTCTCTCCGGGCGTCCGACGCTCGTTCCGTGCACGCCGCAGGGCTGCATGCGCATGCTCGACCACGCGGGCGTGAAGCTCGACGGCGCGCGCGCCATCGTGATCGGTCGGAGCAACATCGTCGGCAAGCCGATGGGCCTGCTCCTCCTCGCGCGCAACGCGACGGTGACCCTCGCGCACTCGCGTACGAAAGACCTCGCCGCGCGCTGCGCCGAGTCTGACGTCGTGGTGGCCGCGGTGGGTCGCGCGGGGCTCGTGCGCGGCGACTGGATCAAGCCCGGCGCCGTGGTCATCGACGTGGGCATCAACCGCACGCCCGAAGGAAAGCTCGCGGGCGACGTGGCCTTCGCAGAGGCCCGCGAGCGCGCGTCGTGGATCACGCCCGTCCCCGGCGGCGTGGGTCCGATGACCATCGCGTGTCTGCTCGAAAACACCTTGCGCGCCGCGTGGCGCCGCGAGTCGCTCCCGATGGGTGAGCTCGGTCTGTAGAGATTCTTCGCGCGCTCGGCGGGCGGTGTCAGCCGCCGAGCACCTTGTCGATGAAGCGGTCGAGCTGATCGAGGTCGTCCCAGGCGATCTCGACGGTGCCGGCCTTTCCGCTCGCGTCGGTGCGCACGGCGACGGGCATCCCCACGGCGGCCGAGAGGCGCTTCTCGAGGTCGAGGATGTTGGGGTTGCGGCGGTCTCCGTCGGCGCCCTTCTCGGGCTTCTCTGAAGGCTTCTCCGCGGGCTTTTCCTTCTTGCGCGCGGCGGCCTCGGCCTGACGCACCGACCAGCCCTTCTCGACGGCGAGGCGCGCGAGGCGAACGACCTCACCGGGCGCTTCGGCGGAGAGCAGCGCGCGCGCGTGGCCCTCGGTGAGCCGCTGCGTGGTGATCATGTCGACCACCTCGCCGGGGAGCTGGAGGAGACGCAGCGTGTTCGAGATCGTCGAGCGGTCCTTGCCGATGCGCGTGGCGAGGTTCTCTTGCGTCCAGCCGTGCTCGGCGAGGAGCTTCTGATACGCCTGCGCGGTCTCGACGGGGTCGAGGTCCTGCCGCTGGAGGTTCTCGACGAGGGCCAGTTCGAAGGCTTCGTCCGACGTGGTCTCGCGGAGCACCACGGGGACCTCTCGGAGCCCCGCCCGCTGCGACGCGCGCCAGCGGCGCTCGCCCGCGATGATCTCGTACTGCGTCTCGTCGTCGTCGAGGCGACGCACCACGAGGGGCTGAATGATCCCCTGCTCGGCGATGCTCTTGGCGAGCTCCTGCAGCGCCTGCTCTTCGAAGCGCTTGCGGGGCTGGTCTTTGCGGGGATGGACCCGCTCGATGGGCACGACCTGATAGGGGCTGTCGGCGCGCTTCGCCGCCGCCTGCGCGACGTTGGCGATGGGGAGGAGCGCGTCGAGGCCGCGCCAAAGCACGCGGCGAGGCTCCTTGGGGTCGGGGGCTTTGGGCTTCTTGTCGGTCATCTCAGAGGAGTCTCGGAGTGGAGGCAGTGCGGAGGAGGTCAGGTCGACGCGCGCGCGCCGCCGCGGCTCGCCATGAGCTCCTTCGCGAACGACAGGTACGCCTGGCAGCCCTTCGACGCGACGTCGTAGAGGAGCACGGGCTTGCCGAAGGAGGGCGCCTCGCTCAGCCGCACGTTGCGGGGCACGATGCTCTCGAACACGCGGAAGTGCTTTCGCACCTCGTCGCCGACCTGTCGCGCGAGGTTGTTTCGCGGGTCGTACATCGTGAGCAGCACGCCCTCGATGGTGAGCTTGGGGTTCCGCGTGGCGCGCACGCGCTCGATGGTGGCGACGAGCTGCGCGATGCCCTCGAGCGCGTAGAACTCGCACTGCATCGGCACGAGCACCGCGTCGGCCGCGCAGAGCGCGTTGAGGGTGAGCAGGCCGAGCGAGGGCGGGCAGTCGATGATGACGTAATCGAAGCGCTTGCGGGCCCGCTCGATCGCGTCGCGCAGGAGGAGCTCCCGTCGCTCCATGTCGATGAGCTCGATCTCGGCGGCGACGAGCGACGGCGACGCGGGGCAGAGCTTGAGCTGCGGCAGCGCCGTGGGGCGCAGCACGTCCTCGATGCGCGCGCGGCCGAGGAGCACGTCGTAGGTGCCCCGCTCGACCTCGCGCGAGGGCGTGCCGAGGCCGCTGCCCGCGTTGCCCTGCGGGTCCATGTCGATGAGGAGCGTGCGCTTCTCGGCGACGGCCAGCGACGCCGCAACGTTGACGCTCGTCGTCGTCTTGCCGACGCCGCCCTTCTGGTTCGCGATCGCGTAGACCCTGCCCATTCGTTCGCTCCGCGGAGACGTTCAGCTCCGATGCCTCTCCGTTGAACGGGAGGAGGATGGGGTCTCTACCCCGACCGCACCCCCCGTGGCAACGCCTCCCAGAAAGGCCACAAAAAGACATTCACCCACCAGGAGGCAGGGTCTTGTCCAGCGGATTTTTGACCGTTGGGCCAGGGTGAATACATTGGCGGCAGATGTAGGTGCGAGTAGGCGCTCCACCGACTCTTCAAGACACGGCTGTAGCTGGAGGGTGATGACGATGAGCTCGAGGTTCTACCGTTCGTTCGAGGAGTTCGCCCGTGACGAGATCCGCCCCGTGGCGAGCCGCGTGGGCTGGTCGCTCGACGACCTCGACTTCGACTCGGAGATGCAGAACGAGGAGTTCGCCTTCGACGACAAGGACGACGCCGACGAAGACGAGGAGTAGTCGCGTGGCGGTCGGGGCCGCGGTCTGATGGAGACCGCGGCCGAGCGCGTGATTCGGAGATGAGTGCGAGAGGACGCGCCGGGGGGCGCGTGAAGGTCAGTGCGGCGCGGCGGCGCCGTGGGCGTTGCGAAGCGCGCGCGCGGCGTTCTGGAGCGCGGTGGGGTTGATCGCGGCGGGGTTGAGCCGTCCGGGAGGCGCCACGGGCTGAACCACGGGCTGAGCCTGCGCGGCGCCCTCGGGGGTGCCGGGCGCGATCACGATGCCGGGCGCGGTCGGCGCGTTGGGGAGCGTGGCCACGAGCGACACGCGACCGAAGCGCTCGAGCGCGTGGAAGTCACCCGAGCGAGGGGCGCTCCACGCGGCGAAGCGGTGGCCGCCCTGCTTCGCCTCGTCCATGACGAAGAGGTTGAGGCGGACGTTGTCGCCCACCTGCGGCGGATTGTGGGCGAGGCCCGTCGAGATGTCGGCCCACGGGATCGCGAACTCGACGGTGTACCCCGTGTCGTTGTCGTCGGGGTTGCCGATGGTGCCGGGCGAGCCGAGCACCACGCCCGAGCGCGTCGCGGGGTTGAAATCGATGTGCCCCGGCGTGGGCGTCGAGGGCTGGCGCGCGCGGTCGTAGCGCGTGTCGAAGCGCGTGTTCTTCGGCGAGACCTGGAACTCGAAGTAGTTCTGTCCGTCGCCGTCGGGGTCGATCATCACCTCGACCGCGTCGTGCTCCCAGAGGTGGTCGTCGCGCTGGGTCGAAGGGTCGACGAGGTTCTCGTCCTGCACTTCGAAGGCGACGTAGAGGTTGGTGTCGTCCCAGAGGAGGCGCGCGAGCGCGTGGGCGTCGGTGCCCGACGCGGGGTCGCCCGACATCGTGCTCACGAGGGCGCCCGTGCGCGCCGCGGTCTGCCACGCGGGCTCGTCGAGGCGGCCGTCGGTGTTGATCGCGCCCGTGGCGCGGGGCGCGGCGATCTCGGCGACCTGGATCTGAACCCCGGTGCGGAGCTCCAGCGCGCGGGCGCGGCGGTCGCCGTCGGTGGCCTCGGCGGGCGACGGGGTCATGCGCTCGGCGTCCTTCCAGAGGCCGAGGTGAAAGCGAACCACGGGGGAGTCCCAGTCCGCCGGGAGGTCGAAGGTCTGCGTGTCGGAGATGAACTCTCCGGCGCGCCAGCGGTCGGGCTGATACGCGCGGCGGACCTCGCCCACGTTGTCCTGGTTGGTGCGCGGTCGGTTGGCGTCGTCGAGGTGCGTGAAGAGCCGCCAGCCCTCACCCGTGGCCGAGTTGCACTTCCACCACCACGTCACGGTCACGCTCTGCCCGGGGCGGAGCTCCGTCACGTTGATGTCGTACCCGATGAGCTGCACCTTGTTGCCGCCGAACGAGATGTTCAGCGGGTGCTGCGGGGTCGGCGCGGCGCGACGCGCCACGCGACGCCGCACGGACTCGAGCTCCTGCGACGAGACCCCGGCCCGGTTCTGGGCGGGCTGTTCGACACACCCCGCACCGAGCGCGAGGCACACGATCCAACGAGCTGCGTTCTTCATCTCGATCATCCCTCGTACTGCCAGTCTGCAAGTGAGATCTGTCGTCGTCGGCCCTGCGTCGAGCCGCTACTTCTTCTTGTTCTTCTTCTTCGCGAGGCGCTGCTGCCGACGCACGTCGCGCTGGCGCATGCCCCCGGGCGCGCCGCGTCCGGCGCCCGCTCCGCCGCCGCCCATGAGCTGATTCATGAAGCCCATGGGGTCGCCCATCGCGCCGCCCGGTCCGCCGGGGCCTCCGCCCGCCACGGCTGCTTCGAGCATCTCCTGCATGAGCGTCGACATCGCGGCGTTCTCGCCCTGCACGCGCACCATCTCGCGGAGCCGCCGCGCCATCGCGAGCTGCTTGGCGCCCGGCAGCCGCTGGAGGAAGCCCGCCTGCTTGCCGATGCCGCCCATCATCTCGCGCATCATCATGAACTTCGCGACGAGCTCGGCCACGTCTTCGGGCTTGCGCCCCGAGCCCTTCGCCACGCGCTGCACGCGGCCCGGGTCGCGCTTGAAGAGGTCGGCGTTCTTGCGCTCCTGCTTCGTCATCGACGCGATCATGGCCTTCACGCGGTCGAGCTCGGAGTCGTCGAGCTTCGCGTCCTGCGGCATCATCTCCGAGAAGAAGGGCATCTTCTCGAAGAGCTCCTGCAGCGGGCCCATCTGCTGGATCATCGAGATCTGCTCGACGAAGTCGTCGAAGGTGAAGTCGCCCTGAAGCATCCGCTGGGCGTCTTCTTCGACCTTCTTCGTGTCGGTGATCACGCGGTTGAAGTCGTTGACGATGCCGATGATGTCGCCCATCCCGAGGATGCGCGACGCCATGCCGTCGGGCCTGAAGGGCTCGATCTGCTCGACGCCTTCACCGACACCCGCGAACTTGATCGGGACGCCCGTGACCTCGCGGATCGAGAGGGCCGCGCCGCCGCGCGCGTCGCCGTCGAGCATCGTGAGCGCCACGCCCGTGAGCCCCAGCGTGTCGTGGAAGGTCTGCGCCGTCGCGAGCGCGTTCTGCCCGATGTCCGCGTTCACCACGAGCAGGATGTTCTGCGGCTTCGCCTCGTCTTTGATCGCCTGGAGCTCACCCATGAGCACCGTGTCGATCGCGAGGCGACCGGCGGTGTCGAGGATGACCAGGTCCTTCTTCTGCACGCGGGCCACGGCGAGGGCGCGCTTGCACACCTCGAGGGCCGTGCTGCCCTGCACGCTGAACACGGGCACGCCGATCTTGCCGCCCAGTACGGTGAGCTGCTCGATGGCCGCAGGGCGCTGGAGGTCCGCCGCGACGAGGAGCACCTTGCGGCCCTCCTTCGCGTACATCCGCGCGAGCTTGGCGCTCGTGGTGGTCTTTCCCTGTCCCTGGAGGCCCACCATCATCACGATGGTCGGCTGACCCTTCGGGGCCTCTCGCAGCGGCTCGGGGTCGCGGTCGGCCATCATCGCGATGAGCTCTTCTTCGCAGGCCTTTACGAAGAACTGCTCGGGCGCGACGGTGACCTTCTTGCCCTGCGACTCGGCGCGGACCTGCACCACCTGACCGAGGCACTTCTCACGCACCCTCGCGAGGAAGCGCTTGACCACCCCGAGCTCGACGTCGGCCTCGAGCAGCGACACCCGAACGTCTCGGAGCGCCTGGTCGATGACGTCTTCTGAGAGCTCCGCCATGCCGGTGAGTCGTTGACGGGCGGCTCTGAATCCCTTGGACAGCGCGTTGAACATGGCGTGGGACCGAGCGCCTACCACGTTCAGCCCTTCGCCTTCAACCGTCCCCTGGCGCGACGGTGCCTCCCGACGGGCGCGCCGCCCCCCTTCACCGCGTCGATCGGCGTCGAGCGGGTTGCGGTATCGTCCGTCACCCTCCGATGCGACGCACGCTCCCGACTCTCGCCGCCGCGATGCTCCTCTCTGCGAGGGCTTCTGCGGATCCGCTCGTCGACCTCGTAGACCGCGGCGCCGCGCGCGTCACCCTCGACGGCGTGCTCCGCGAGTGGACCTCGGCGCTCTCGGCCGTCGACGATTCCTCGCACGTGGTCGAGGGCAACGGCGCGTGGAGCGGACCGCGAGACGCCTCGTTCGGCTTCGTGGTGGGCCGCGATGACGGCGCGCTCTACGTCGCCGCCGAGGTGCGCGATGACAGGGTCGTTCGCTCGCGCCAGCACCGCCCCACGGACGACGCGATCGTGCTCACGGTGGCCTTTCCCAACGGTCGGCTCTGGACCGCGTGGGAGATCGCGCTGCAACCCGGCGAGCCGGGATCGTACGCGGGGGCCGTGAAATACAGGGTTCCGAGCTCGCGGCCCGTGCCCGGGGCCCAGATCGTCGAGGCGCCGCTCCAGGGGGCCTCGGGCTTCACCCTCGAGGCGCGCCTCCCGTGGTCTGCGATGCCGGGGCTGCGAGCGAACCTCGCCACCGCGCGCGTTCGCATCGCCTACGCCGACTCCGATCAGGAGGCCCACCCCAGCGTCGAGAGCGTGCTCGCCAACGGGTCGGGCGACGCGCGGCACCCGAGCGACCTCCCGCCGACCACGACGTCGGCGCCCGCGGTGGCCGCCGCGTCGGTCGACCAGCTCGCGCGCTTTCGTCGAGAGCACATGGTGTCGGAGAGCGTGCGTCCGGTGCTCGATCGCGGCGCCGATCTCACGGGCACGTCGGAGCCCGAGCGCGTGGTGGTGCTCCCGAGGCACATCGTCGCGTTCGGCCCTGGGATCGAGGGTGGGGCGAGCTACACGTTCCTCGAATTCCCGCAGGGCGAAGTGGTTTCGGCGCAGGCGCTCGACGTCACGGGAGACCGCAAGATCGACCTCGCCCTCACGCTCCGCGTCGACGCAGGACCCTTCGAACGCTCGCTCCTGCACGTCTACTCGATGGACGCCGCGGGCGCCTTTCAGCGCGTCTTCGCGCGCGAGGTCGGCCGTCGTCAGGCCACGAACCGCGTCGCCAACGCCGTGAGGTTTCAAGGCGCGCGCGTGAGCTTCGCGCCGGGTGAGGCGACGGGCTTCACCGCCGCGACGTGGCCCGCGATCGTAGAGCCCGGCGTCGAACCACCGCTCACGCCCTGGAGCCCCCACCGCGCGGAGACGTGGGTGTGGCGGTCGGCCACGAGAACGTTCGAACTCGAGCGCTCGGAGCCCAACCCCGCGGCTGCAACAGCCTCCGCGAACGCTGCGCAGACCGCGAGCGAGCCGCCCGTGGAGCCCGCCGAACCCGCGGCCGACGTGGCCGGCGTGCTGCGGCTCTTTCACGAGCGAGAGCACGTCGCCGAGAGCGTGCGACCGAGCTTTCGCGTCACGGGAGACGCCGTCGAAGACCCCACCCCCGAGCAGTTCTACATCTACGGTCGCACGCTCGTCGTCGTGGGCTCGCGCTTCATGGGTGGGCGCTCGTACGCCAGCATCGCGCTCGCCGCCAACGAGGGCGACGAGGTGATCGGCCTGCGCGCCGCCGACCTCACCGATGACGGCCACGTCGAGGCCGTGGTGACCGTTCGTCGCAACGTGACCGTGACCGTGCAGGGCGCCCCCGTCGCGTCGCAGCGGGACATGGTCTTCGCGTACTCGTTCGAACCGACGCACCGCGGGAGGATCTTCGCCGCCGAGACGGCGCGCCGCGTCGGAGACGCCGCGATCGTGAGCGCGGTGGCGCTCCCGAGCGGGCGTCGAGGGGCGGAGATTTCGATCGAGGCGCGACCCGCGAGAGGGTGGACGCAGGCGACGTATCCGTTTCACGACGCCGCGCCGCAGGGGTACGAGCCGCTGCTGCTCCCGTGGCAGGAGCCGCACCGCGTCACCTGGCGATGGAGCGGGTCGGCCATGGTCCGCGTCCCCTGATCGACGACGCGAGGAGAGATCGCGCCGCGCGGTCTGGACCTCGGCGAGAGGGCGCCCAAATCCTCGGGAACGACCATGCGGTCGTCGCTGGAGGGTCTCCTCTTGGTCGCGGTCCCTTCGATCCTGAAGAACGTGCTTGTGCAGTGCGGGACCTTCGAGTGTCGCATCGAGGCTGACGCGATCCGTCTCTCGGTGGCCATCGACAACGCGCCCGCGAACGATCGCTACGCGTTCGGCTCCCTCACGCCGGGGAGGAGCCCCGAGGGCTTCGAGCCCCCGCCGACCGCGTCGTGGGCCGACCCCGTGGGGGCCTGGTTCGCGCGCGCCGCGGTCTTCGAGCGCGCCTCGGTCTCGGCGTTCGAACGGCTCGCCCTCGAGCTCCTCTCGCTCGGGGCGCCCGACGCCCTGGCGAGGCGGGCCGTCGAGAGCGCCGACGACGAGCGCAGGCACGACCGGCTGATGTCTGCGCTGGCCCATCGCCGCGGCGTCGACGTGCCCGACATCGAGGCCCCGCTGCTCTCGCTGCGCGACGCGCGCGCGGTCGCCGTCGAGAACATGACCGAGGGCTGCGTGCGCGAGACGTGGTCTGCGCTGGTGACCTGCTGGCAGTCCGATCGATGCGCGGATCCCCACGCAGCGAAGGTGTTTCGCCTGATCGCCGAAGACGAGACGCGGCACGCTCAGCTCGCCTGGGACGTCGCCGCGTGGCTCGCTCCCCGGCTCGACGAGGTGACCCGCGCGCGCGTGCGTCGGGCCTGTGATGCCGCGGTCGACGAGGTGGGCAAGGACGCGTGCGCGGAGGTCGATCCGGCGCTCGTCGTGTTCGCGGGGCTCCCGTCGTGCGAGGAGTCTCTGGGGCTGCTCGCCGAGCTCGACGCGCAGCTCTGGTCGCACGTGATCTGACCCGGCGAAGGTCGTGGAGGCGCCCGCGGGCACCGCGACCCCTCCAACGCCGCGCGTGGAGACGCCCGCGATCGCCGCGACCCCTCCAACGCTGCGCGTGGAGGCCCTCGCGATCGCCGCGACCCCTCCAACGCCGCGCGTGGAGGCCCCCGCGGTCGCCGCGACCCCTCCAACGCCGCGCGTGGAGGCCCTCGCGGACGCCGCGACCCGCTCCCCGACCTGCGTTGACCGCATCGCGCTCGGGTTGTTGCGTCCGAAGGCGCCGCGGGCGCATGGTCGCGGCCCCCTATGGAGCCCACCTGCGGTTCGAATTGCGGCATCACGCGCGAGCGTGATCGACAGAAGGAGGCCGCGCGCGCGCTCGCCCGGCGCATCTGCGAGCACAAGCTCGGCGCCTGGGACGACGAGCCTCCCTTCGCGGTCGATGAGCCCGCGTCGCTCGCCCGCGCGTTTGCCGATGCGCTGCCGTGTCAGGTTCACGTCGCCTACGCCGACGGTCGCGGCGCCGACTGGATCAACCTCGTCGCCACGCTCTCGCCCCGCTCGTGGTTCGCCGCGCGCGAGTCGCTCGGCGACGCGCCCGACGCGCGCGAAGAGACCGTGCTCCGCGTGGGCCTCTCTCCGTGGGGACGCTACGCGACGCTGCAAGAGTCACGGCTCCGCGGAGAGCGCGACGGCGACGGCTGGTGGATCGAAGAGGACCGCCTCGCGGGCGTCGAAGACCGTCGCCTCGCCATGTTCGTGAAGGCCGCGCAGGGCGTGCTGCGCGCGCGAAAGATCGTATGCCTCGACGCGGCCTTTCTCAGCGAGCCCGCCGACGGTGAGCGCTCGATCTGGCAGGCGCTCTTCGAGCTCGATCCGATGGTGGGGCGCAGCGGCGTGTGGGTGCCGTCGGACGATCAGAGCTCGATGCGAGAGCCCGCGCGGAGCTCCGAGACGTTGTAGAGCGTCCCTCGCCACTCGACGCCGCCGCGGCGCCACACGAGCCAGCCAGAGCGCAGCGCCATCGCGGCCATCGACGCCATCCCGAAGGGAAAGAGCAGCGCGGGCAGGAGCGACCTCCGCGTCGAGCGCGCGAGGAGCGCTTGCATCGTCACGGCCATCACGAGCGTCGCGAGCGAGAGCGCGCGGACCCACGGCGTCGGGTGCGCGAGGCCCGCGAAGAAGCCCGCGTGCGCCGTCACGCCGAAGAGGCTCCCGAGGAGGAGCACCGCGTAGCTGAACTGTCCCATGACGGTGAAGCCCGTCTTCTCGAGGCCCCACGCCATCTCGCCGAGGGAGCGATAGAAGTTCAGCGCGACCTCGCCCACGGCGTTCATCACGATGGGGCGCGCGCCGTGGCGCTTGAGCATCTGCCCGAGCACGACGTCGTCGGCGATCTCGAGGCGCAGCCATTCGAAGCCCGGCGTGCGGTCGAAGGCCGTGCGGCGGACGAGGTTGAACATCCCGCCGCCCACGGCGGCGCGTGACGTCGGGTCGGGCACCTGCCAGAGGCGTCCACCGGCGACGAGGCAGTGGCAGAAGACGTTGAGCGTCGCGTCGATGGCGAGGCCGTGCTCCCTGAACTCGGGGATCACCGACATGTGATCGTGGGCGCCGTGCTCGCAGCGGGCGATCGCGCGGCGCAGCGCCCCGGGCGCGAACTCGACGTCGGCGTCGGAGAAGAGCAGCCACGCGCCGTCGGCCGCCTCGACGCCGCGGTGCATCGCGTGGAGCTTGCCGAGCCACCCCGCGGGGAGCTCGGTGACGTGCACGACCTTGATGCGAGCGTCCGCTTCGGCGAGGCGGTCTGCGATGGCGGGTGTCGCGTCTGTCGATCGGTCTTCGACGATGACGATCTGGAGGTCGGGGTAGTCGTCGGCGAGGCGCGTTCGGATGCCGCGCTCGAGGTCGCGCTCCTCGTTGCGCGCGGCGACGATGACCGACACGCGAGGCCACGACGCGGGCGGCGGCGAGCGGTCGTGGGCGAGCCACGGGAGCGCGAGGTGAGAGCGCACCATCGCGTAGAGCGACCAGGCCCACCAGAGTGCGCTTACGACGCTCACGACTGCGACGGCGGTCCACATGGCGAGCGCCTCGGCGAGGGGATTGACGGCGACGATGAGGGGCGAGCGGTCAGACGTCGAGGATGCGACGGAGGCGCTTCGAGTCGGCGTACATGTCCACGTTGGAGAAGACCACGAAGGTCTCGGCGGAGTGCGTGGCCTGGATGGCCTCGGCGACCTGATCGAGCGCGGGGTCTTCGTAGCGAGACTTGAAGCCCGCGGGGCCGGGGAGGCGGTAGTACCCGCGCGCGACCTTGCCGAAGGGCGGATGGCGCAGGGGGTCACGCGCGACGAGGATCTTGAGGTCCTTCACGGTGGCCTCGCACTCCTTGAGGTCCCAGGTGGGGGGAGGGTCCCACACGAGGACGGGGAGCTTCTCGCCCGCGATCTTTTCGAAGAAGGTGCGCACGAGCGCGCGGTGGGTCTTGCCCGGCGGAGTCTCTGGGTTCGACGGGATCACCAGCGTCTTCGCCTCGAGCTCGCGC
The DNA here is from genome assembly GCA_052035985.1 of Myxococcota bacterium. Taxonomy (GTDB): domain Bacteria; phylum Myxococcota_A; class Polyangia; order Polyangiales; genus CAISKJ01. The sequence continues at coordinate 58,223 of JBPOHC010000314.1, forward strand.
GCCACGGGGAGAAACGCCTCCCACGCCGCGTCTGCTGCGGCCGAGGGCTTGAAGCCGTCGATGCCGAGCTCACGCGGCGCGAGCGCCGTGAACACGAAGCCCTGAGGGGCCTCGCGCTTCCACCGTCGGACGAGGGCGGGACCGGGTACGCCGAGGAAGGTGTCGGCGATCTCGGCCAGCATGAACTCCCGCAAATATCTCGTCGCAGGGACCGGAAAGCCGGAGCAGCCGATATGCAGCATCGCGGCCCGCGAGTATAGACGTCACCGCCCGGCGAGTGCGCGGAATCGTGCGCCCATCGCTCGTCGTCATCGTCTGCCGCGCTTTCAGGGCTCTCCCGTGGGTCACGCACACTATCATCGCGCCGTGTTCAGGCAGGTCGGTCCGCTCGCGGCGCTCACTCTGGCCGCGATCTCGCTCGCGGCGCCCGCCGACGCGCAGACCGTCTCCGACCGCCCCGAGGCCTTCAACCTCCAGCTCTTCGAGCCCGCGTCGTCGTCGCGCGCGATGCTCACCGTCGACCTCCCCGCGGTGGCGCCCCACCTCGCCGTCACCGCGAGCCTCTGGGCCAACCACGCGCCGAGCGTGCTGCGCGCCGACAGCCGCGACCTCGTGAGCGCCTCGACGCAGGCCGAGGCCCACGTCGCGCTCGGCCTTTTTCAGCTCTTCGAAGTGGGCTTCGCGCTCCCCCTCGTTCACCAGTCGGTCACGGGCTTCTCGGGCACCTGCAACCGCGCCGGGGTCACCACCTGTCCGACCCTCGGGGCATCGAATTCAAGCACCTCGCTCGGCGACCTGCGCTTCTACGCGAAGGTCCCGATCCTGCGCGGCGCGTGGCCCCTCGCGGTGCGCGTGGGCGTGGGCTTTCCCACGGGCGACGACCGCGCCTACGCGGGGGCGGCGTACTGGTCGCTCGCGCCCTCGCTGCTGGCCTCTCACGCCTTCGGCGCGCTCACCGTGGCGCTCAACCTCGGCGCGCGCCTCAACGAGTCGAACGCGTCGCCGTACCTCTCGGTCAACGACGAGCTCACGGCCTCGCTCGGGCTCCGGTACGACTTCTCGTGGCGCTTCGGCGTCATCGCAGAGGCGCTCTTGCGCGTTCCCCTCGACGCGGCCGACGCGGGGCGCTTCAACCGCAGGGCCTTCGTAGCGGCCAACACCGACGCGTCGTCGGAGGTCTTTCTCGCGGCCTCGATCGGCGTGACGCGCGCGATCAACGCGTACGTAGGCGGCGGAAAGGGGCTCACCGACGGCTACGGCGCGAGCGACCTACGGGGCTTTCTCGGCGTGCGACTCACCGTCGAGCGTCAGGCGTGTCCGTACGGTCCTGAAGACTCCGACGGCTTTCACGACGACGACTTCTGCGCCGACCCCGACAACGACGAAGACGGCGTCGCCGACGAGCTCGATCGCTGCCCCAACGACCCCGAAGACCGCGACGGCGTGCTCGACGACGACGGCTGCGCCGACCCCGACAACGACGGCGACGGGATCTCCGACGACCGCGACCGCTGCCCCGTCGACCCCGAGGACTTCGACCGCTTTCAGAACGACGACGGCTGCCCCGACCTCGACAACGATCGCGACCGCGTGCCCGACGTGACCGATCGCTGCCCCGACGAGGCCGAGGACGTCGACAACTTTCAAGACGACGACGGCTGCCCCGAGCCGGGGCCCGACGCGCTCGTCGTGACGCGCACCGACTCGCGGCTCCTCGTGAGCCAGCGGATCTATTTCGACTACGACAGCGACACGATCCGCGACGTATCTTTCCCGGTGCTCGACGAGGTGGCGGCGGCGATCCGTCGCAACGCCGACATCGCGCGGCTGCGCGTCGAGGGGCACACCGACCAGGCGGGCACGCCCGAGTACAACCTCGACCTCTCGTTCCGTCGCGCGAGGGCCGTGGTGGAGTACCTCACGGCGCACGGGGTCGCGCGCGAACGGCTGGAGTTCCAGGGCTTCGGGCAGCAGCGCCCGGTGGCCGAGCTCAACAGCCCCGACGCCGCGTCGCTCAACCGCCGCGTGGAGTTCACCATCGTTCAGCAGGGCGACGAGACCGCGCCGACGCCTCCTCCGTCGACCCCCGAGGCGCGGCCCGAGCGTCACGGCGGGCATCGCCGCAGGCATCATCACTGAGGCCATCGCGCCGCGTCGCGCTTCGTGCGATGACCGGCGCCGTTCGATGAAGGCCCCGCAGCGCGCGCTCCTCTCATGGCCCTGGCCCGACGAGGGGAACCCCTATGTCCTCAGGCTGACCGAGGCCCTCACGGCGCGCGGCGTCGCGGTCAGACCGTCGCGCTACCTCGCCTCGGCCTGCGCGCGACCGCGGGGCGCTCCGTGGCTCCACGTGCACTGGCCCGAGTGGATGACCCGCTCGCGTTCGCGCGCCCGCTACCGCGCCGCCATCGCGTATCAGTCGGCGCTCTTCGACCTCGCGCGCCTCCAGGGCGCGTCGATCGCGTGGACGGCGCACAACCTCCGCGCCCACGACGACCCGCACCCCGACCTCGGGGAGCGCGCGCGGAAGGCCCTTCTGGAAAGGTGTTCCGTGGTGTTCGGGCACTTCGCGTCGGCGGAGGGCGACGTGCGCGCGATGGGCTTTCGAGGGCGCTTCGCGGCCACGCCGCACGCGCACTACGACCGCGACTATCCGCTGCCCTTCGACTCCGTCGCGCGCCGCATGGAGCACCGTCGCGCGTTGGGCGTCGACGACGACGAGCTGCTGCTTGTGTCCGCGGGCGCGATCGAGCCGTACAAGAACCTCCCGGCGGTGGCGAGGGCGTTGGCCGAAGCGTCGATGTCGCGCGTCCGCTGGGTCGTCGCGGGGCGCGTGGGCGATGAAGCCGCGCTGCGCTCGCTCATCGAGATCACCGAGAAGCACCCGTGGATGCGGGTGCAGACGGGCTTCGTCGCGCGCGACGAGCTCGCGCGGCTCGTGGCCTCCGCCGACGCGACGCTGCTGGGGTACAGGGCGTTCTACACGTCGGGCGCCGCGGTGCTCTCGCTCACGCTCGGGACGCCCGTGATCGGCCCCTGCGTCCATCAGCTCGCGGACTACGCGGGGCGTTCGTTCTTCGCGTCGCTCAACGGCGTTGACGGTGCGTCGATGCGCGCCGCGGTGGAGCGCGTCCGCGCGATGGGGGAGGGCGTTCGCGACGAGGCGCGCGCCGCGGCCCTCGCGAACTCGTGGGAAGCGGTCGCGCGTGTGGTAGACACGACCCTCTTCGGAGCCAGTAACCCGTGATCGGACTCGTCGTCGTCGAGGATCCACCGCCCGCCGCGCGCCGCGTCGCGGGCCTCGCCGTTCCGCTCCGCGCGCTGCTGGCGCTTCAAGCTGCGGGTGTCGCGTCGCTCGGGTTCTCGGGCGCTGCGGCGCTCGCGTGGGTCGAGGCCGCGAAGGGCGACGACCGCGTGCGGCTGCGCGTCAACGCGTTCGCGTCGGCCCCCGCAGAGCCCTACGCCGCGGTGAGCGGTCGCGTCGTGATCGACACGCGCAGCGCGAAGGCGCTCGTCGCGCAGCGAGGCGTGCTCTTCGACGGGCGCGAGGTCATCGCCGTGCGCCGCGAGGAGGGCTTCGAAGGACAGCCCCTCGACGACGCGGGCGACGGCGCGCTCGACGCGGCGAGCTTCGGCGTGCTCGTTCACGTGACCGACGACGCGAGCGCGACGCGCGCCGAGGACGCCCTCTTCGACACGCTCCGCAAGCCGCAAGACGGCTTCATCTCGAAGGCGATCAACCGCGGGATCTCGCTGCGGGTGACGCGCTTGCTGGTGAAGACCTCGCTGCGACCGAATCAGCTCTCGGTGGGCATCCTCGCGTTCGGCGTCGCGGGCGCGCTGCTCGCCGCGGAGGGCACCTACGGAGCGATGGCGCTCGGGGGCGTGTGCTTCAACGCGCAGTCGATCCTCGACGGGTGTGACGGCGAGCTGTCGCGCGTGACCTTTCGCGGCTCACGCCTCGGCGAGTGGATCGACACCGTGGGCGACGACTGCACCAACTACGGCTTCTTCGCGGGCGCGGCGTGGGGGCTCCATCGCGCGGGTCTCGGTGCGCTGCCGCTGTGGGCGGGCGCGGTGGGCCTCCTCGCGGGCTTCGTCGCGTCGGGCATCGAGTACCGGTACCTCCTGCGCATCGGCAGCGGAGACCTGCTGAAGTACCCCCTCGGATTCGGCAAGGACCCGGAGCCTTCGAGCGCGCCCGAGGGCTTCGCGCAGCGCATCGCGGGCATGGCGCGTCCGCTCTTCAAGCGAGACTTCTTCGTGTTCGCGACGATGCTCTGCACGATCGCGGGGCCGCACGCGACGCTCGCGATGCTCGTGGCCTTCGCGGTCGGCGCGTGCGTGACGCTCTCGGCGGTGCTGCGCTCGGAGTGGGCGCGGCGAGGGGTGATTCCGGGGCAGGAGCCGAAGCCGTGAGTCGCTCGGTGCTCATGGTGTCGTGGCTCTTTCCGCCGCACGTCTCGATCGGCGCGAAGCGCGCGTATCGCTTCGCGCGGTGGCTCCCGTCGCTCGGGTGGGACCCCACGGTGCTCTGCCGGAGGAAGACCCCCGCGTCGAGCCGTGACCCCTCTCCGTGGCCGCTGCCGCCCGAGGTCACCGTGCGCGCGGAGTACGACGCCGAGGTCTTCGCGCGCTTCGCGGGTGATGCCTCGACGGTGACTTCCCAGGTCGCGCCGCAGCCGCTCGCGCGTGGTCTTCGCGCGCGCCTCGAAGAGCGGTGGAACCTCTTCGTCGACGCGGTGCTCCCGCTGGAGACCGAGGCCATTCACGCGCCGCACGCGGCCGCGCGCATCGACGCGCTCGCGCCCTCGCACGACCTCCTCTGGACGACGAGCTACCCCTACCACTCGCACTGGCTCGGCGTGCGCGCGGCGAAGAAGCACCGCAAGCCCCTCGTGGTCGACCTCCGTGACCCGTGGACGCCCAACTGGGTCCATCGTCGCAAGTACGCTCACGCGCGCGCCGTCGAGGCGTGGATGGAGCGCGAGGTCTTCGAAGCCGCCGACGCGATCGTGGTGACCACGCACGCGCTCGAAAGGCTTTACAGAGAGCGCTTTCCGCGGCTCGCGGAGAAGTTCGTGACGATCCACAACGCCTTCGATCCCGTCGAGGGCGACGCGCCTCCGCGTGACGAGCGAGGACCCGTTCGGCTCGTTCACTTCGGCAACGTGTACGGGCCGTGGTCCTTCGAAACGCTGCTGCGCGCGATGGCGGCGCTGCGTCGCGAGGGGGCGCTCACCGCGCGCGCGATGGTGCTCGAGAACTACGGCAAGCTCTCGGACCGCGACCGCGCGCTCGCCGTGGAGCTCGGCGTCGATGACCTCGTGCGCGTGCTCCCGACGGTCCCCTTCGCCGAGGGGATGGCGCGCATGCGCTCGGCGGACCTCCTCGTGCTCGCGGCGTGGCGCGACCCCGACGCGCGGCTCTACGTGCAGGGCAAGCTCTTCGACTACCTCGCCGCGGGCAGACCTATCGTGGCCGAGACCTCGCACGAGGACGTGACGCGCATCCTCGACGAGACGCGCGCTGGCGTGGTGGTCGCGCCCGGTGAGGTCTCTGCGATGACCGACGCGCTTCGAAGGTCGCTCGCGCCGGGCGGTGTTCCCGTCGACGCGAGTGCGGAGCTTCGCGCGCACTACTCCTCGCCCGAGGCCACGCGGCGCCTCGCGGCGCTCTTCGACCGTGTGGTGAACGCATGACCGACGCGCAGAACGGGGCCCCCGAGGGGCTCTTCATGACCGTGGTGATCCGCTCGTACAACCGCCTGCCCGAGCTCGCGAAGCTGCTCAGGGTCGTGCTCGCGCAGCGCGGCGTCGACTTCGAGGTCGTCATCGTCGACTCGACGCGCGACGTCTCCGACGACGGCGTGTTCGAAGTGCTCGGCACGCGTGATCCGCGCGTGAGGCTCGTGCGCTCTCCGCCGCGGGGATGCGCCGCCGCGGCCAACGAGGGCGTGCGCGCTGCGCGGGGCGAGGTGGTGGCCTTCGTCGACGACGACGACCTGCCGGTGGGCGACGACTGGCTCCTCGCGCACGCGCGCAACTACCGCGATCCCGCGTGCCTCGGCGTCAACGGGCGCCTCGACTACACGGGCGGCGGCGAGGAGCGCGTGCCCCGCGTGAAGGCCTCGTGGCTGCGCGATCGGTGGATGCTCTCGTACGGGCCCTTCAAGAAGCCGCGGGTGTTCCACGGGTCGCCCAACCGCAAGGTGGGCATCGAGTGGCTCTCAGGCGGCAACAGCTCGCTGCGGAGGAGCGCGTGGGAGCGCGGCGGCGCCTGGGACGAGTACCTCGGCTATCACAACGAGCACTCGCTCTTTCTCCGGCTCGCGCGGAGGAAGAGGGCCGACGAGCACCTCGTGTATGACCCCGAGGCGAGGATGATCATCCGCCGCGACGTGCCCGGCGGACTCGATCACCGCACGCACATCGACAGCCGCGAGCGCATCGACACGCTCGCGAAGTACTACTTCTGGCTCGTCGCCAGGGAGCATCCGCTGCGCATCTACGGGGCGCTCCCGGTGTTCCTGCCGTACTTCGTGCTCGACGCCGGGATTCACGCCGCGGAGCTCGCGGAGCACACGCGCGCGAGCCTCACGCGGCAGTTCCTCGGCGGCGCCCTCTACGCGCCCGTGGCGGCGTGGAAGTACGCGCTCCGAAGCGCGCCGTAGCTCGCCTCGCGTCGTCGCGATCAGTCTGTCGAGAAGGGGAGTTCGAAGCGGGGGATGGAAGCGTCGCGGAGGCGGGGGACGAACGCGTCACCCGCCTCTCGCGATGCCGTGCGATCAGCCCGCGGCGCCGCCGTCGGTCGCGGTGGCGGCGTCGGTGCCAGCGTCGGTCGGCGCGGTGGCCGAGTCGGTGCCCACGTCGGTCGCGGGGACGTCGGTCGCGGGGACGTCGGTCGCGGGGACGTCAGTCGCGGGGACGTCGGTCGCGGGGACGTCGGTCGCCGGGCGGTCGGTCGGCGCGTCCGTGGCCGCGTCCGTGGTCGTGCCGCCATCACCCACGATGCCCGTGCGCTGCGCGGCCGTCGGGTAGTCGCAGTTCGGGTCGAGCTCGGTGATGGGCATGTTGTCCGCGCCCTCGGGGTAGCGGCAGATGTGCGGCGAGCGGCAGTCGGAGTTCGACGTGCAGTTGCGCCAGATGCAGACCGCGAGGTTGTCGGTGTTGCCCTGCGGAGCGCGGGGGGCGACGTTGTCGGGGTCGTCGGGGCACATCGTCGACGCGCGGGTGTTCATGAGCGAGCCGCAGATGCCCTGCGTCATGTCGTTGCCCGTGCGGAAGCAGATGCCGCGGCACTGGATATTCTGCGGCTGCGCCTGGCCGGGGACCATGACGGTCGTGCGGGGGTTGCAGGGCGCGCCGTCGGGCAGGCGCGTGGTGTCGACGCCCGTCGCGCCGCAGTCGCCCGTGCGCGCGTTGCAGCGCATGCCCGTGCCGCACTGCGAGTCGGCGTCGCAGAAGCCGTAGCAGCCCGTGGAGTCGGGCGTGCCCATCGCGTGCGTGAACCACCAGCCCGTGCAGATGAAGCCCGCGCGGCAGGCGCCCGTGGCCGCGGTGGTGCCCGCGGGGCGGCACGAGGCCGCGCAGAGCGACTGCGCCGTGGCGCCGTCGCCGACGGTCAGGCAGGTCGAGCCGTTGCCGCCGCACTGCGAGCGCTCGTTGGCCTGCGAGGCGTTGTTCTCGCAGACGTTGGTGCAGATGGGGGTCGACTGCGTGGCCACGCAGACGAGGTCGCCGTCGCCGCAGGCCGGGTCCATGCCGCCCATGGGGTCGGGCATGGTGCACGCGGCGCCCGCGCGGCTGGTGCCGGCGTCGACGGGGCCCGTGTCGGTGCGGACGTCGTTGCCGGTGTCACGGACGTCGGTGGGGGTCTGCGTATCGGTGACGACGGGGGTGTCGTTGCCGGTGGAGGCGTCGTCGGTGGGGGTCGGGGTGCCGGTGCTGTCGCCGCAGCCGATCGCGAAGCCCACCGAAAGCATGAGAGAAAGCCATCCGAACTTGCGCATCGCTTGAAGTCCTCCTGAAACGTTGATCTGCGCGCCGCGGTCGTTGAGCGCGGCGACTGGTTGCGTGTCTGCGTGAAGCTGCGTCACCGGCCCTTGGCGGGCTTGCGTCCCTGCACCGAGGCGAGGGCTCGCTCGGCCGCGGCGGCGGCCTGGTTGATCTCTTCCTCGGACCCGCCGAGGTAGAGGCGCCCGAAGGCGCCGAAGGTGATGACCTCGAGGAGGTTGATGTTCGCGGCCTTCTCGGCTTCGTTGGCGGCGAGGGCGGCGTAGCCCGCGGGGTGCGTCTCGAGCACGTAGAGGCTCTCGGTCTCCAGGAGGAGCTGGCCGTGACGCATGCGGTTGACGATCATGGCCTGGTGGCCGTCGATGCCTCGGATGATCTCCCGCGAGATGATCTCGGGCGCGATGCGGTCGGCCTCGCTCATCCCGAGCTTCTCGAGGATGGCCTCGCCGGCCGCGCGCACGTCGCCCTGATCGAACGCGTGGAGCTCGAGCAGGCCGTAGGCGCGCTCGACGATCTGCATCCCGGGGTACACCTTCGCGCGCTTGAGGGCGACGTCGGTGAGCATGTTGATCGAGATGCCCGGCGCGACCTCGACGAGGAGGGAGCACTGCCCCGAGAGGGGTTGAAAGCCCGCGGCCACGGTCTGGAAGAACCCCGTGAGCTGAGGCTGAAGCACGTCGAGGTAGGTGAACGTCCGGAGCTGCACGAGCGACCCGATCTCCTTCCAGGCATCCATATGTCCGCGCTGGTTTTCGCGGATTTCTCCGCGCCACCCCGGTCATGGGCGCGCGGAACCTACGCAGATTCCATTCTGTCGTCAACGCCGTGAAATGGCCGTGAAGCGAGCGCTTCCGCGGCGCGGTCGCGGGGGAGGGTGCCCCTTCGCGGTGCGTCCCTCGGAACACTCAGTGGCGAGGCCCGTGACGCACGGCTCACGAAAATGATTCGAAGGGTGAGCCGTCGAGGCCTCCGAGGGCACACTGATCACACGCGACCTCGATGGCCCCCTCCGACGCCAGAAAGCCCCCCCTCGCGCTCGTGAGGCAGGGCCCCGAGCCCGAGCGGGCCCGCGACGACGCGCGTCTGGTCGAGCGGCTCCGAGAGGGCGACCCCACGGCGCCCGCGGCCCTCTTCGACGCGTACGGACCCCTCGTGAACCGCGTGCTCTACCGCGTGCTCGGTGGCGGCGGCGATCACGACGACCGCGTGCAGGAGACCTTCATCGAGGCGCTGCGATCGCTTCCGTCGTTGCGCGATGACGGCGCGCTAAAGGCGTGGATCACCACCATCACGGTCCGTGTCGCCCGGTCGGAGCTCCGTCGCCGACGCGTGCGGCGCTTCCTGAGGCTCGCCGACGACGAGCTCCCGGAGCCCCCGTGCGTCGACGATCACGGCGGGAGGGAGGCCCTCCGCGCCACGTGGAAGATCCTCGCCGCGCTCCCCGCCGACGAGCGCCTCGCCTTCACGCTTCGATTCATCGAGGGCGAGGAGCTCACCGCCGTCGCCGACGCATGCGGCTGCTCCCTCGCCACGGTGAAGCGCTGGCTCGCGCGCGCCGAGCAACGCTTCGTCTCGCTGGCCCTGCAGCACCCCGAACTCGCCTGGCGCATCGCGCAGGGCGGACGCTGGAGCCCCCCGTGACCCCGCACGACTCGACCGAGGCCCGTCGCATCGCAGAGGCCCTCGGACGCGACCTCGACCCGCTCATCGCCGAAGCCTCCGAGGCCACGCTGGCCCGTCAGCGCGCGCGCTTCGTCCTCGCCGCCACGTCGTCTCCCCGACGTTCGATTCGCACCGTGGCGCTCCCCCTCGGCGTCGCCCTCGCGGCCGCGGCGGGCGTGGCGCTCTTCGTCCGTCACCGCGAGCCTCCTGCGGCCATCACGGCGCGTGCGCGCGGCGAGGCGGTGCGCGCGGGGCAGTGGGTCGACGCAGGCGCGACCCCGCTGGAGCTCCGCTTCGGAGACGGGAGCCGGGTGTCGCTCGCGCCCAACACCCAGGCTCGCATCGAGCGCCTCGACGCGCGGGGCGCCGCGCTCCTGATCGAGCGGGGGAGCGCGCAGGCGTCCGTGCGGCACACGGCCATCTCGTCGTGGCGCTTCGCGGCGGGGCCCTACTCCGTCGACGTGACGGGCACGGCCTTCAACGTCGCGTGGGAGCCCTCCACAGGTCGCTTCGACCTCGCGATGCGCGAGGGGCGCGTGGTGCTCCGCGGTCCCCGATGCGCCGAGGGGATCGCCGTTCGCGACCGCGACGAGGTGCACGCCGACACCGTCGCGCGCGCGCTCACGATCGGACCGCTCCCTCGCGTCGAGGTGGCCGTCGCGACGCCGTCGACGCCTGCCGTCATGGGTCCGACGCCGCAGGTGCCGATCCCCGTCGTAGCGCCCGCGCCCGAGCGCGCCGTGAGGAGCGCGCGTGGCGGTCATCACCCCGTCACAGAGCGCGCCGCACACGCGCCGATCGAGACGCCCGAGGTCGACGAGGCGAGCGCGTTGCTCCGTCAGGCCGACGAGCTCCGCGTGGCTTCACAAGGCATGCGGGCGAGGGAGCTCCTCCTCGACGTGCGCCGTCGCTTCGAGGGCACCGCCGCTGCGTCGCGCGCGGCCTTCGTGCTCGGCGTGCTCTCGCTCGAGACCTTTCACGCGCCCGCCGAGGCCGCGCGATGGTTCGAGCTCTACCTCCGCGAGTCTCCCGACGGCTCGCTCTCGCGCGAGGCGCTCGGACGGCGCGTGCAGAGCCTCCATCTTGCGGGCGATGATGTCGGCGCACGCGAGGCCGCGGAGCGCTACCTCGCGCGTGACCCTGACGGGCCCTTCTCTCCCTTCGCGCGGGGTATCCTCCGACGGTGATGCGACCTCTCTCGCGAAGCCTCGTCGTGGCCGCGCTGATCGCGCCCGTGCCGACCTTCGCGCAGGAGCTCCCGGTGCGCTTCGAGGGCGTCGCGCCGCCCGGTGTGGCCGCGCGCGTTCGCGCCGAGCTCGATGCGCTCGGTCACGGCACCGCCGATGCGTCGCGCGTCGACGCGGTGCTCGTTCGCTTCGAAGCCTCGCGCGACGGAGCGCTCGTCGCGGTGGTCACCGCGCCTGGCAGGGCGGCGCTGCGTGTCGACGTGTCGACGACGGAGCCCGACGCGGCGGCCCTCTTCGCGCTCCGTGTCTCCGAGGCGGTTCGCGCGAGCGTGCTTCGAACGCCGACGCCGCCTGCGACGACGGCGGTCGTCACGCCCAACGTGACGGTGGTCTCCGCTACGCCCGCGCCGATCGAGCGCGCCTTCTCCTTCGGCATCGGCGTCCGCGGGCTGGTGTCACCGGGGGGCGTCGGACCGATGCTGCTCCCGTCGGCGAGAGCGACGCTCGGGTTCGGTCGCGCGCCGGTGTCGGGGCTCGTGGAGGTCGCCTTCTCGGGGCCCTCGTTCTTCGGTGAAACAAGCGCCTCCGTGAGCCTCGGCGTGATGGAGGTCTCCGTCGGAGGGGCTGTCGTGTTGAGGTTCGCGCGCGCGCTCTCGGTCGAAGGTGGAGCGCGCTTCTCGTACCTCGCGCTGCGTGTCGGCGGTGACGGAGGTGCGCAGACCTCTGCACGAGATGGTCAGTGGGCAGCGGGCGCTGCGGCCGCGTTGCGGTGGGATCTCCACGAGCGCTTGTCGCTCCGCGCGGGGGCCTCGCTCGGCGCGACGTTGGGCGCTGTGGATCTGGGCATCGGCGCGAGGACGGTGGCAGAATGGGGGCGCCCCGTGGCAGGCGTCGAGGTCGGAGCCGCGGCGCGATTCTGACGATCGTGTGTCGACGTGAGGCGCTCGCAGCGCGTCGCAGAGGAGCACTCAACGTGCGAAGCATCGAGGTCGCGGCCGTCGGTCTGATCCTCTGCGGGTGCGACGCGGTGCACCTTCGCGTCGAAGAACCCGTCGCGCCGACGCCCGCGCAGCCGCCCGACGAGGTGCTTCCCACGACCGCGGAGCCGCCGTCGAGCTGCGTGTCGGCGTGCGTGGGCGGGCGTCGTTGCGTCGAGGGGGCGTGCCTCCCGCACTGGCTCCCGGTGCCGTCTCCCGAGGTCTCGGGGAGCGAGGCGCGCGTCGGTCACTACGCCGTCTGGACTGGCACCGAGGTGATCGTTTGGGGAGGGCACAACCCCGGCGTCGCGGGCGACGCGGGGGTCTACGGCGACGGCTTTCGCTTCGACCCTCAGCGGGGCGAGGTTCGAACCATCTCGCAGCGCTCGGCGCCCACGCCGCGCTTCGCCGACGACGGTCAGATGGCCGTGTGGACGGGGCGCGAAATGATCATCTGGGGCGGGCGATCGGGCGGCATCGAGCTCTCCGACGGCGCCGCGTATCTCCCTGCGACAGATCGCTGGGTGCCCATCGCGGGACTCACCGCGCCTCGCACCCGCGTGAGCGCGGTGTTCACGGGAACGAGCCTCGTGCTCGCGGGCGCGAGAGGCCCCGACGACGCGTGGCGCTGGGACCCGAGCCTCGGCGCGTGGGTGCAGGCGACGCACGGCGCGACGCGCTCCGCGGAGCCGCGGCGTCGCTACTCGACGGTGTGGAGCGGCGACGAGCTCGTGGTGTGGGGCGGCATCGACGCGTCGGGCGCTGCGCTCTCCGACGGATGGCGCTTCTCTCCCGCGCGACGTCGCGCGCGGCCGCTCGGTGCGACGGGCAGCCCCATCGCGCGCTCGGAGCACTCGGCCGTGTGGGCGGGCGGCGAGATGCTCGTCTTCGGCGGACGCGGCGCCGACGGCGTGGCGCTCTCGGCGCTCTCGTCGTACGTGCCCGCGACGGACGCGTGGCGCGACCTCCCGGCCGAAGGTGCGCCCGCGCCGCGCTACGGGCACGTCGCCGTCTGGACGGGTCGCTCGCTGCTCGTGTGGGGCGGCACCGACGGCCGTCGACCGCTCCGAGACGGCGCCGAATACGACCCCTGGGAGAACGCGTGGAGCGCGCTCGCGAGTGTGGACGCGACGGGACCGACGGTGGCCCGAGAGGGCGCCGCGGGCGTGTGGACGAGGAGCGAGCTTGTCATCGTCGGAGGCACCGACGGAGGCCCGCGCGTGGCGCCGCTGGGGTGGCGTTACCAGCCCTGATGGAGCGACGTTGAGCGCGGGTCGGTGGCGGTCGGCGCGGGCGCGCGCGGAGGCTGTTGACGTCGGTCGTGGCCTGTGGTGCAACGCGCGGCGCGCGGCGGCACGGCGGGGACATCGATCCTGCCCGCCTGGACGCACACGAAAGGACAGAGGACATGTTGCGAGTTCGTCAGCGGAAGACCCGGCGTGAGCAGCGGATCGAGGCCCAGGGCAAGGCCCTCGTGGGCATGGTCGACGCGGCGATGATCATCGCGTGCGCCGACGGCGAGCTCACCGACGACGAGGTCGGTGTGGTCGCCAGCGTGATCGACGGCTTCTTCGACGGGAACGTGAACCGCCGCGAGATCGAGGAGATGCTCGGCCTCTCGCTCGAAGCGATCGAGCGAGACGGCCTCGACGCCCGCATGGACGCGGTGGCCGCGAACCTCCCGAGCGACGAGCTGCGCGCGCTGGCGCTCGGCGCCGCGGCCGCGGTGGCGATGGCCGATGACACGGGCGACGAGGGCGAAGAGGGCGAGACCTACTACGACCTCGCCGACGCGCTCGACATCTCGCGCGACGACGCCGACGCGATCTGGGACGACATCGCCTCGCAGTACGCCTGATCCCTTCCGCGCCGCACGCGGGGCGATTCCCTCACAGCACCCGCGCTCTCGGTCGAGCACGCTTTCAGCGTGACGACTCGAGCGCATCGAGCACCGCGCGCCCATCTGCGGGTCGGCGCGTGGGGTCTCGCTGTATCATCGCGGCCACAAGATCATCGATGGCGGCGGGCACGTCGGGTCTTGCCTCTCGCAGCGACGGGACGCGCCCGTTGAAGAGCAGCGAGAGCGCCGAGAGGGGGTTGGCGCCGCGGAACGGAGACGCTCCCGTGAAGCACGCCCAGACGGTGCAGCCGAGGCTGAACACGTCGGAGCTCGGCCCCGCGGGTCGCGTGCTGTCGACCTGCTCGGGCGCGACGTAGCCCGGCGTGCCGAGGAACTCGCCGTTGAACGTGAGCACGCTCGACCCGGGGGCGCGCGCGATGCCGAAATCGATGAGCTTCACGCGGTCGAGGGCGCCGTCGACGAGGAAGAGGTTGCTCGGCTTGACGTCCCTGTGAACGATCCCCGCGGCGTGCACGGCGGCGAGGGCCTCGGCGGCGTCGCGGAGCACGCGCAACGCCTCTTCGAGGTGGAGCGGGCTCTGCGCGATGCGCGCGGCGAGGTCCGAGCCCGAGAGCCAGTCCATCACGAGCCACGCGCTGCCGCCCTCGGTCACGCCGTGATCGCGGTAGCGCACCACGCGCTCGTGCCGCAGGCTCGCGAGGATGGCGCACTCGCGCGCGAAGCGGGCCGCCGCGGGGCGCGCCTCGGAGAGCACCTTCACCGCGACCTGATCGCCGAGGGCGCGGTCGCGCGCGAGGTAGACGGCGCCCATGCCCCCGCGGCCGACGCGTCGGATGAGTTCGTAGCGTCCGCCGATGATCTCGAGGGCCCGCTCGGGCTCCTCGGTCGGCGCCACGAAATCGACGGCGCTGTCCCGCGTCACGGGGAGCGCGTCGTCGCGCGTGGCCGTGGTGGCCTCGGGCGCGGCGGGGTCCTGCCGCAGCCTCGCGGCGTCGCCCGTTCCACGGAGTGTCACCTCGTCGTCTCGGCGTCGCATGGCCTTCGAAGTCGAGGGCCACTGTAGAGCGCCGACCAGAAAAGCGCCTCACCGTTCTACGTCGGTCGTGCTTCATGGCGTCCTCTCGCGAGGCGCAGCGGCCCGGCGCTTCGAAGCCGTCTTGATCCGCGCGCCCCCTCGCGAGACCGTCGGCGCCTCGCGGTCGGGGCGCTCGGGTCGACGGAGGCGAAAACCCCGTTTTCCGCGGCAGATCTCGCGGCGGAGGGCGCTTGTCGCATAATGTCTCCGCGGAGATTTTTCGGGACAGATGTCCGTGCGTTTTGGGCTTCGGGCAGGGCGAAGGCCGCTCGACAGACTGATTGGAGGGCGACATTTGAACGAGAAACAGGCGCGGAGACGGTCGACCCGAAGGCCGGAGTGGCGTTTCGGCCCGACGCGGCATCGTTCGTGCGACGAGGCGGGCGTCTCGTGAAATCCCGCCCAGAAGCCGCGAAGGGGGAGCGCGAATTGTCGCTCGCCCTCCAGCTCGCGTTCGCGCTCCTCCTGCCGATCGCGCTGTGTCTCGTCGCGTACGGCTACGTCAACGTGCGAATCCGCCACGCGGAGATGCTCTCCGAGGCGGCGCGCGAGGTGAGGGACCACGGCACGGTGCTCGAGGTCGCGCTCGACGCGGTGCTCCGCGACCACGAGATCGAAGACCTCAACGAGATCACGGAGGACCTCTCGCGGGCCGACCGCGTGCTCGGCGTGCTGGTGTTCGACGCCGCGGCGGCGCCGGTGCAGTCGTCGCGCTCGGTGACCCCGCTCCGCCCCCGGTTCGTCGCGCTCGCGCAGCGGGTGTTGCGCGAGCGGAGCCCGCGCGAGGAGCTCACGCGCATCGGCGGCCGGACGCTCTACGCGTACGCGTTCCCGATCGGTGACTCGCCGTCGGTGCGGCCGCGCGGCACGGCGGTGCTCCTGCGCGACCTCCTGTACATCGACAACGCGGTGCGCGCCTCGACGCGGCGCATCGCGCTCGTCGGGCTGGCGCTCGCGATGGCGATCGCGTTCGCGCTGTGGCGCGCGCTCTCGGCGACGGTGCTCCGCCCCGTGGCGTCGCTCGTCGAGGCCGCCGAGCGCGTGGGCGCGGGCTCGCTCGACGAGGTCGTCGCGGTCGAGGGGCGCGACGAGGTGGGCCGCCTTGGAGGCGCGTTCAACCGCATGGTGGCCTCGCTCCGCAACGCGCGCGCGGACCTCGACGCGCAGCACGAGGCGACGCGCGCCCTCGAGCGTCGCCTGCGTCACGCGCAGCGCCTCGCGCTCGTGGGGCAGCTCGCGGCCAACGTGGCGCACCAGGTCGGGTCGCCGCTCAACGTCGTGATCGGCCGCGCGCGCTACGCGCTCCAGCACGGGGGGCAGAGCGAGCGCGACGCGCGGCATTTTCACGAGATCCTCGTCGGCGGCGAGCAGATCTCTCGCGTGATCGAGCAGCTCCTCTCGCAGGCGCGCAAGGCCCGCGGGGCGCCGCAGGAGGTCGACCTCGCGGACCTCGCGCGCAACACGCTGCGCTTTCTGGAGATCGAGTGCGAGCGCCTGGGCGTCGTCGCGCAGCTCCGCACCACGGGCTCCCCGCGCGTCATCGGGAGCCGCGACGAGCTCGAGCAGGTGCTCCTCAACCTCTGCGTGAACGCGCTGCAGGCGCAGCCCCGCGGCGGCTCCCTCACGGTCACCATCAGCGAGCGCGACGACGCCCGCGGCGTCCCCTTCGCGACCATCACCGTCGACGACGCGGGGCCCGGCATCCCCGCAGCGCTCCACGAGCAGGTGTTCGAGCCCTTCTTCACCACCAAGGGCCCCGACGAGGGGACGGGGCTCGGCCTCGCCATCTGCGACGAGCTCGTGCGTCGGCAGGGCGGCACGATCAAGATCGAGGCGTCTCCCCTCGGCGGCGCGCGCTTGTCGGTCACGCTCCCGATGTCACCTCGCACCCCACCCGAAAGCGATCGATGAAAGCCCACCCGCCTGCGCCCGCCACCGCCGCGAACATCCTCGTCGTCGACGACGACCGCGGCCTCGCTCAGTTCGTCGTCGAGGTGCTCACCGACGCCGGGCACGAGGCCGCCGCCGTGCACGACGCCGCGTCGGCGCGCCGCGAGATCGAGCTCGGATCCTTCGACATCGTGGTCACCGACATTCGCATGCCGGGCGGCTCGGGGCTCGACCTGCTCGCCTGGGTGAAATCCTACGACCCGCGCGTCTCGGTGCTCGCCGTCACGGGATACGGCTCCCTCGAGACCGCCATCCAGGCCATCCGACTGGGCGCCGCGGACTACATCCCGAAGCCCTTCGAACCCGACGCGCTCCTCCTCGCCGTCGACAAGGCCATCCGCGAGCACGTGATGCGATCGGAGATCGTGCGGCTGCGCGTCGAGGTCGAGCAGCGCTTCGGCTTCGACGCCGTCGTGGCCCGCAGCGCGGTGATGCGCGACCTCGTGGCCTTCGCGGAGCGCATCGCCGACAGCCCGAGCACGGTGCTCATCACGGGCCCGAGCGGCGTCGGCAAGGAGGTGATGGCGCGGGCGATCCATCAGGCGTCGCGCCGCCGCGCGCGCCCCTTCGTCGCGGTGAACTGCGCGGCGATTCCCGACACGCTGCTCGAGAGCGAGCTCTTCGGGCACGTGAAGGGCGCGTTCACGGGCGCCTCGACGGACAAGCGCGGGCTCTTTCAAGAGGCCCACGAGGGGACGCTCTTCCTCGACGAGATCGGCGACCTGCCGCCCGCCCTCCAGGCGAAGATCCTGAGGGTGATCCAAGACCGCGAGGTGCGGCCCGTGGGCGCGACGCGCTCGGAGCCCGTCGACGTGCGCGTGATCGCCGCGACGCACCACGACCTCAAGGCCGCGATCGCCGCGCGGCGCTTCCGCGAAGACCTCTACTACCGCCTGTGCGTGCTCGAGCTCTCGATCCCGAGCCTCGCCGATCGCGTCGACGACGTGATCCCCCTCGCGGAGCACTTTCTCAGGCTTTCGAACGCGCGCCTCGGGCGCAACATCGTGGGCTTCTCGGGCCTCGCGTCGAAGACGCTCTGTCAGTACGGCTGGCCGGGCAACGTGCGAGAGCTGCAGAACGCCGTCGAGCGCGCGGTGAACGTGTGCACCGGCGACGTCATCACGCCCGACGACCTCCCCGCGGCCCTGCGGAGGCCCAAGGAGGAGGACCTCCTCGACCGCGCGCTGGAGCGTGGAATGACCCTCGAGGCGCTCGAGATGGCCTACGCGCGGCGCGTGCTCGCGCGCTGCGGCGGGAGCAAGAAGCGCGCGGCCACGGTGCTCGGCATCGACCGTCGCACGCTGCACCGATGGTTCGGGCCGAGCGAAGAGGGCGAGGTCGACGCGCCGGAGTCCAAGGCGCCTCCGCCGCACACGCGCTGACCGCGAGCGGGCGCGCGTCGGCGACGCTCAGCGCGCTCCGGGGAGCGCCGGGAGCGCGTTGGTGGCAGCGCCCGTGAGCACCGACCGCGGGATGGTGCTGTCCATCTGGAAGGGCACGTCGACGTTGATGCGAGCGCCGCCGACGCGGACGGTGCCGTCGAGGTGGTAGGGCACGTTCTCATTGAAGGCCGTCGCGAGGAGGATGCCCGGGAGGTCGTGCCACGGGGCCGTGACGTCGAGCGAGAGGGGCACGTCTGTGTTCGAAGGGAGGCGCGTCTCGCCGCCGACGTGGGTCATGCCGAGGTCGCGGCCCGCGAGCGTGAGCCGCACGTCGATGGACTGCACCGTCACGTCGACGCGGGCGGTGTTGCGCGCGCTGAGCTCGACGCGGAGGCCGAGGCCCTCGGAGCTCGCGCGCGTGACCGTGGCCGAGCGCGGCGTGATCACCGGGGGAGGGGGCTTGAGGAGGCTGCACGCGACGGACGCGAGAGCGGCCAGGAGCAGCGCGCGACGGGAGTGATTCATGGATCGTGGGCGGTGTTGTATCACCGACCGGACCCTTCGAAAGACCAACACCCGGAGCAGCGCCTCGCAGCGCCAGTTCTCCGGGTGTCGGCGAGAGACCTCAGGCCGTCTGAAAGATCAGGCGACCACGTCCTTGAGGGCCTTGATGGGCCGCGCGCGCACGGTCTTGCTCGGGGGCTTCGCCTCGTGCATCGTCGTCTCGCCCGTGAACGGGTTCTTGCGGGGACCCGCGGGGCGGCCGGCCTTCTTGGCCACCACGAACTTCGCGAAGCCCGGGAGCACGAAGACCTCGTTCTTGCGAAGCTCCTTGCCGCCGATGTCCACGAGGGCCTCGAGCACGCCCTTCACCTGCGTCTTGGACACCTCGTTGTTGAGGTGATCCGCGATGGCGGTGATGAGCGCCGACTTCGTCAGCTTCTTCGCGCCACCCTTGCCAGACTTCTTGGCCGCAGCCTTTGCCTTCGCCATGACTCGTTACACCTTCTGCTCGTCTTCAGGTCCGATCCCCCATTGGATCGACTTCCGGCGCCAACGATACACACGCCACGGCGCAACGCGAGACTTTCTGCACGATCTCGCCTTCTTTTTAGCGCCCGCGAGAGATCGTCTCCGCGCTCGCCGCGCTCGGTCGACGCCCTCCGCGACCCGTCTCGCTCGCCGCGCGATCGCCAATAATCGCTGCATTTCGAGGGGTTTCGCGCGATCTCGCAAGCGCCTCGCGACCTCTCGACGCCCGCGCGCGCCCTCCGACGCGCGACGGCCGCACCTCGCGGAGCTCCGGCGCTACAAGGCAAAATTGTCGCTTGATCTCTCTCGCGACCGGGCGGGTGAGAGGCCCTCTCGACCCACGTCCCGCACGCGCGTCGCTCGCCTTTGCGCCAGTGCGCGCCGCGTCTCGCGCGCGCCGCGGTGGTCTCGCGCTCCGCTTCGTGAGAGCCTTTACCCGCTCCATACGCGGCCCTATGATCCGAGGGTAATGAGAATCATTATCATCGGTAGGAGGCTTATTTCAAGCGGGTTTCGCGTGGGCGCGGCGCATCTGCGGCGACCATTTCGGATCACCGCGCTCGCCGTCGCAATGGCCTCCGCGTGCTCGTCGCCGACGCCCTCGACGGACGCAGCGACCGATGCTCGCGACGCGGTGAGCGACGCGCGCGACGTCACGATCGACGTCGACGCTTCGAGCGACGCGATCGCGATGGACACGCCCGTAGGGCCGCGTCCGTCGCTCGTCGTGCAGACCGACACCGACCGCGACAGCCGCTTCGTCACGATGGAGCACATGATCGCGTCGTTCGAAATGCAGCAGTCGGGCGAGCCCCTCGCGCAGGCCATGGGGCGCGACCTCGCCGGCTTCGACCGCTTCGCGCTCTCCCCTGATTTCTATGCGGATCCGACGCGCGACGGCGGCGCGCCGGAGCGCGACCTCGCGGGCTTCGCGTCGGCCGTCGAGTCGTACGAGTACTCGAAGATGGCGATGAACTCGCTCGCCGTGGAGTCGACCGCGGGCACCTCGCTCGCGCACGCCGGACTCATCAACGCCGCGGGCGCGACGGGCCTCGCCGCGATGACGCTCTTGCGAGAGCGCGTGCAGCGCTACGCCATCGCGAGCCACGCGGGCGTGCGCGGCGAAGCTGGCGCCGCGCCGACGGGCTTCGTGACCGTGCCCGCGCCGAGTGACAACCCCCTCAACCTCCTCGGCTTCGGCGGAATCTGGCCCACGGTGCATCCCTTCCGCTCTTTTGATCCGACGATCACGCCGTCGCGCGGCGCCACGCGCGGCTGCTCGCTCTCGGGCGGCTACGGCGCGAGCGCGGGCACGGCGCAGGTCGTCGGCGACTACGAGTGCGGCTACAGCACGCTGCACCTCTCGACGAGCCGCGGCGACGGCCTCGCGATCGAGCGGGTCGTCTCGCCCGGCGCGTCGTCGTGGGCCGCGTGGAAGTACGCGCTCTGGGCCGTGAACTATCTCCAGATCATGCACGACGGCGCGGGCCGCACGATCGACGCCGTGCCCGAAACCGAGCTCGCGCGCGTCGGCCGCGAGGGCAACACCGTGCGAGGCTCGGTGCAGGGCGGCGGCGACGCGACGCCTGGAACGTGGCTCGGCTCCACGGACCTCGAAGGCATGCAGGCGTCGTTCATGTTGGAGGCCGTCGACGCGCAGGCCCACGACTGGCTTCGAACGCTCTCGACCGTCGACGGCGCCACGCTCTCGGGCTTCGCCTCGGTGCGCGACGCGCTCGCGTACGACTACGAGTCGCCGCTGCGGTGGCTCCCCACGGAGATTCGCTACGACGAGGAGAGCGACGCGCGCTACGGCTTTCATCGCCCCCTGCGCTATCGCATCGGACGCAGCGACAGCAGGCTCCTCGACCTCGCGGGCGCGCTCGGCGCCTTCAGCGAGTCCTTCGCGCTCACCGATCGACGCAACCGCGACGTGGGCGGCGCTCAGTCGGCGCGCGCGTACTTCGACGGCGACCCCTTCGCCGCGGACAACCTCGACCCCGACGGAGAAGACACGGCGCATGATCGCGCGCTCGCCGTACTCAAGCTCGTGATGGTCGACCTCGACCGCGCGCATCGCGACCCCGCCACGGGCTATCTCGCCGACACGGTGTCCTTCACCGGCGCGACGCCCTCGCGCGGCGACGTCGCGTCGACGGTGAACGCTGCGTATGCGCTCGTGGCGTTGCGCGTCGCGCGCCGGTCGCTCGCGGGCACGCTCACGCTCTACTCGAACTCCACGCCCGACACGGCCGTCGTTCGCACCGCGCTCGACGGCACCTCGATGCGCGGCGCGCCCGATGGAGGCACCGTCGCGCAGCGGCTCACCGCGATGATCCAGTCGGAGGCCGAGCTCCTCTACGCGCGGCTCACCGACGAGCAGGGGAGGGCGCTGCCGGGCCTCACGCTCTCGACGCGCGCGCCCACCGCCTCCGAGGGCGACCTCGAGAGCTACGCGGCTGCGGTGCGCGGCCTCCTCGAAGCCTCGCTCGCGACGGGAGACACCCGCTACCGCGTGCGCGCCGAGCGCGTGTTTCATCGCATGGAGTCGGTCTTCTACAGCGCCACGCTGCGCGCGTGGAGGGCCACCGCCGACGCCGCGCCCGACGCGCCGATCACCTTCACGCCGCTTCGCTTCGCGCTGCTCCAGAGCGCGCTGCGAGAGGTCTACAAGCTCCTCGCGTCGGCGCCGGGCCGCGAGGTCTTCGCGCGCACCGTCGAGGGCTACGTCGCGCGCCTCGACAAGCTCGTGCTCAACGGCTGGGACGATCGCGACGATGACGACGAGGTCGACTGGCCGTCGGAGTGCGCGTTCGTCGTCGGGTCATCGCCGCGCGGAGGGCTCCAGATGGCAGAGCGCGCGCTCACGGGAGAGACGGGCTTTCGCGACGGTCAGATCGTCGATGATCGCGACCGCGACTGCGTGCCCGAGATCGGAGCGGCGAACCTCCCCGCCACGATGGCCGCGCAGATCCGCTTCACCGTGAGGAGGCCCTGAATGCGCGCCCGACTCGCCTTCGTGGCCCTGTGCCTCTCGTGCTCGTCGGAGCCCGCCGCGTCGCCGTCGCTCTTCGCGCCTGGGCGCTCCGCGGGCGTCGTCGCGCGACACAGCAGCTCCATCGCCGTGACGCCCGACGGAGCGTTCGTGTACGTCGTCAACGCCGACTCCGACTCGGTCTCGGTGATCGACACGGCGTCGCGCTCGCTCGTGCGTGAGATCGCGCTCGGCCCCGCGCCCTCCCTCGACGCGCGCGGGCGCTTCGAACCCGCCGTCAACCCTCGCGCGCTCGCGCTGAGCCCCGGCGCGCAGCGGCTCTACGTCACGGGGCTGCGATCGGGCGACGTCTCGATCATCGACCTCGTCACCAACCGCGTGACGACGCGCGTCTCCGTCGGCAGCGAGCCCGCGGGCGTGGTCGTCTCGCCCGACGAGCGCAGCGTCTACGTAGCCTGCGCGATGGACGCCACCGTGGTTCGCATCGACGCCGCGCGGAGGGCCGTCGCCGCGACCGTGACCACGCCTTCGAAGCCATGGGGCCTCGCGTGGTCGACGGACGGTGCGACCCTCTACGCCTCGCACCTCCTCGGCCCTGGGGTGAGCGCGCTCGACGCCGAGAGCCTCCTCGTGCGCTCGACGACGGCGCTCGAACCCGTCGCGAGGGTGGCCGATCCGCGCGTGCCCAACGGAGACACGCGCGGCCTCTACGACGTCGCCGTGCGACCGGGGAGCGCCGACGAGCTGTGGCTCCCGCACCTGATGCTCTCGAACGAGACCGGGCAGAGCCCCGTCGGGCCCGCGGGTGATCGCCTCGAGCTCGATTTCGAGACCACGGTGTTCCCCGCGCTGAGCGTGGTGAGCGGAGGCGCGCGGCGTCGGTGGCTGAGCGTCGCGTCGCTCGGGGTCGATCCCTCGGTGCGTCGCGGGCTCGGATTGCAGAGCGTCACGTCGGGGCCGCACGCGCTCGATTTCACGCCCGACGGTCGGTGGCTCCTCGTCGCGAACACGAGCAGCGACGACGTGCAGGTGGTCGACGCGGAGCATCGCACGGAGGCCCCCCTCGGCCTCGTGCGCCCCATCGGCGGATACATGCCCGAAGGCGTCGTCGTGTCGCCCGACGGAACCCGCGCGTACGTCGACCTCAGGAACTCGCTCTCCGTCGCAGTGCTCTCGCTCCGCGAGACCGACCTCGGCCTCGAGGTGACCCGCGACGGCGCGCCCATCGCGCGGGTCGCCCGCGATCCGATGCCCGCGCCGATGCGCACGGGGCAGCGCGTGTTCTACACGGCCAACAGCGCGGCGCTCCCCATCACGCAGAACTTCTGGGTGGCCTGCGCGAGCTGCCACGTCGAGGGCCGCAGCGACGGGGTGAAGTGGCGCTTCAAGACGGGCCCGAGAGACACCCCCTCGAACGCCGGAGGAACCCTCGGCACGGGGCCGCTGCTCCGCACCGCGATGCTCGCCGCCGTGACGGACTACTGGCGGATCATCACGGAGGAGCAGGGCGGAGACGGCATCGCGTTCCGCGACGACCCGACGCTCAGGCCCTACCTCACGGCCCTTCAGGACTACGTGAACTTCGCGATCCCGTACCCGGTCCCGCCGCGGACCGACCCCGCGAAGGTCGCGAGGGGCCGAGAGATCTTCAATCGACCTTCGGTGGGCTGCGCCACGTGCCACAGCGGCGAGCGCTTCACAGACTCAGAACAGGGAACGCTCGCAGAACCCCGTCTCTACGACGTCGGAGCCTGCGAGGTCGCCCCCGCGTGGCCCGACCGCGCCCACGCAGACATGCAGGGACACCCCCGCGAGGCGTGCCTCTTCGACACCCCCACGCTCCGCGGCGTCGCGGACTCGGCGCCCTACCTCCATGACGGTTCGGCGCCCACCCTGAGGGCTGTGCTGGAGCGAACTCGCGGGCGAATGGGCCACATCGAGGGGCTCTCCGAGGCCGACCTCGAGGCCCTCGTCGAATACATGCGCTCGCTTTGAGCAGCGTCCGGGCGGTGCGGCGACGCGTCGCGGGACGGTAAATTGCGCGCTGGTATCCCCCGCGGGTTCGCGTATCCTCGCGCCGCCACGAACGCCTGGAAAGCCCTTCCAAAGACGTTCGAATCCCCGCGCAGGAGACGCCCCGATGGCGAAGAACACGACGCTCACCTACAACGAAAAGTCCTACGAGTATCCCGTCACGGTCGGCTCGGAGAACGAGCCCGGCATCGACATCGCGAAGCTCCGGGCGCAGACCGGAGCCGTCACGCTCGATCCGGGATTCGTGAACACGGCGTCGTGCACGAGCGCGATCACGTTCCTCGATGGGGAGCGCGGGATCCTTCGGTACCGCGGGTATCCGATCGAGCAGCTCTCGGAGAAGAGCAACTTCCTCGAGGTCGCCTGGCTGGTGATCTACGGCGAGCTCCCCACGAAGGATCAGCTCGACAACTTTCAGCACACGCTCTCTCGCCACACGCTCGTGCAGGAAGACCTGAAGAACCTCTTCAACGCCTTCCCGCGTGACGCGCACCCCATGGCGATCCTGGCGTCGACGGTGTCGGCCCTGTCGACCTTCTACCAGGACTCGAACGACCCGCTGAACCCGCGCGACGTCGAGATCTCGACGTATCGCCTCCTCGCGAAGCTCCCGACCATCGCCGCCTGGGGCCTCAAGCGCTCGCGCAATCAGCCCTACGTCTACCCCGACAACGCGCTCGGCTACACCGCCAACTTCCTCAAGATGATGTTCGCGGTGCCCTCGGAGGACTACGAGGTCGACCCCGAGTACGCCCGCGCGCTCGACACCCTGCTCATCCTCCACGCCGACCACGAGCAGAACTGCTCGACTTCGACGGTGCGCCTCGTGGGCAGCGCGCGCTCGAACATGTTCGCCTCCGTCGCCGCGGGCATCCTGGCGCTCTGGGGCCCGCTCCACGGCGGCGCCAACCAGGAGGTCCTCGAGATGCTCGGCCAGATCAACGCCGACGGCGGGAACCTTCAGAAGTACATCGACCTCGCGAAGAACAAGGACTCGAACTTCAGGCTCATGGGCTTCGGCCACCGGGTCTACAAGAACTTCGATCCGCGCGCGAAGATCATCAAGGCCGCCGCCGACCGCGTGCTCACCAAGCTCAAGGTCAACGACCCCCTGCTCGACCTCGCCAAGCGCCTCGAAGAGGTCGCCCTCAAGGACGAGTACTTCGTCTCGCGCAAGCTCTACCCCAACGTCGACTTCTACTCGGGCATCATCTACCGCGCGCTCGGCATCCCCACGAACATGATGACCGTGATGTTCGCGCTCGGACGCCTCCCCGGTTGGATCGCCCACTGGCGTGAGATGAACGCGCAGAAGCTCCCCATCGGCCGCCCCCGTCAGATCTACACGGGCTCCACGGAGCGCAACTACGTGGCCCTCGAAGACCGCGTGAAGATCGGCTGATCGAACCGCCTCCACAGGCCCCCGGCGCGACGCTCCGGGGCTCTCCCTCTCTCTCCCCGAAAACCCCTGAAAATTAGCGCTAAGAGACGTCGCCGACGCGGACGGCGACGAGCGCTCCGTCGTCCGTTCGAACCATCAGCGCGCCGTCCTCCGCGAGCGACTCCGCGACGCCCGCGGCGAGCTCCGTGGTGACGCGCGTGCCGAGGGTCTCGCAGCGCGCCGTGAGGGCTCCGTGAAACGACGCGAAGCCCTCGCGCTCGTACGCGTCGAGGCGCGACTCGAGGCGGTCGCAGATGGCCGCCATCACCTCGGCGCGAGAGAGGTCTTCGCCGCCGCGGAGCATTCGCAGCGTGGTGGCGACGCCGTCGAGGCTCTCGTGAACGGAGCGCCCTCGCACGTTCACCCCCAGGCCGAGCACGACCCACGCGAGCTCGGCGCCGCGGAGGCTCCCCTCGACGAGGACGCCCGCGAGCTTGAGGCCCCCCGAGCGAACGTCGTTGGGCCACTTCACGCGCACGGGCGCGCCGTTCGCGAAGGGCTCCACCGCTTCGGCGATGGCGAGGCCCGCGACGAGCGCCATGCCCGGCGCCTCCGCGATGCGGAGCCTCGGACGCAGCACGAACGACGCGTAGAGGTTCTCGCCACGCGGAGAGCTCCAGTGTCGCCCGCGACGACCGCGGCCTGCGGTCTGTGACTCCGCGAGCACGAGCGTGCCGTGTGCGGCACCCTTCGCGGCGAGGGCGCGCGCGTCGTCATTGGTCGACCCGGTCTCGTCTCGAAGCGCCACGACGCGGCCGAGGGCGCGCGCCTGGCTCGAGAAATCCCTCAGGTCGTCCACGATCCCGTCACGGTCACGTCGAGGCCGATGTCGATCGCGCGGGCGCCGTGCGTGAGCGAGCCCACGGAGATGATGTCGACGCCGAGCGAGGCCACCTTCGCGACGCGCTCGAGCTTCACGCCGCCCGACACCTCGACGAGGGGGCGCGGGGCGACTGCGGCGATGCGCTCCATCGCGGTGACGGTCATCGCGTCGTCGAAGTTGTCGAGCATGATGACGTCGGCGCGCGCCGAGAGCGCCTCGTCGAGCTGCTCGAAGCTCTGCACCTCGCACTCGACGCGGACCGTGTGGGGGGCGCTCCGCCGCGCCCGCTCGATGGCCGCGCGCACGCCGCCGCAGACGGCGATGTGGTTGTCCTTGATGAGAATCCCGGAGCCGAGGTCGTTGCGGTGGTTGTGCCCGCCGCCCATGCGCACCGCGTAGCGTTCGAGCGCGCGAAGTCCGGGCGTGGTCTTGCGCGTGTCGGTGATCCGCGTTCCCGCGTCCTTCGGCACGGCGGCAACGAAGTCTCTCGTGCGCGTCGCCACGCCGCTCATGCGCTGGAGGAGGTTGAGCGCCACGCGCTCGCCCGTGAGGACGCCGTGCGCGGGGCCCTCGACGCGGGCGATCACCGCGCGGGGCTCGAGCTGCGCGCCGTCGCGCACGAGGGCGGTGAAGGTCACGCGAGGATCGACGCGCGCGAAGACGAAGGCCGCCACCGCGAGGCCCGCGACGACGAGGGGCTCACGGGTGACGAACTCGCCCTTCGCGACGGCGTCGGGGGGCACCACGGCGCGCGTCGTGAGGTCACCCGCGGCGAGGTCTTCGGCGAGGGCCGTGTCGACGATGCGCGCGAGTTCGAGCGGAGAGAGGTCAGCGGGCGAGGGGAGCGCGACGTTCATGGTTGGCGTCGCTGATATCACACAGCGACCCCGACGGACTACGCGCGCTCGCGGGTCGATCGCCGCACGATCGCGAAGAGCGCCGTCGCGGCGAGCACCATCCACGCGGTGTCTGCGTCGACGGGCCCCGGAGCGCCCTGGCAGCCCGCGCGAACGACCGCGCGACGGCCCGGCGCAGCGTCCGCCGCGGGGTTGACCGCGCGACCCCTGGGTGCCCGCGTCGCGACCGCGTTCCTTCGAGGGAGGCCGGGCTGAGAGACCGCGGCGCGGAGCGCGTCGGGGCGATGGACGACGTCGGGCGCGGGCTCCTCGGGCGTCGGACCTTCGACCTCTGAAGCGTCATCGAAGACGATCCCGAGGTGGTTGCCCACGGCGCGCTCGCTGTTGTCCGCAGGACGGCTCACGAGCCCGCCCTCGTCGCGGATGTAGAGCCCCGAGCTCCCGCCGCCGTCGAGGTTCACCGCGTCGCTGGCGCCGAAATCACGGAGCACGCGGGCCGCGTCGGGGCAGGTCATCCCCTTGGCCGCGCCCTCGCGACCGTTCACGACCATGAGGTAGAGCGTGTGACGGTCGGCGCTCACGCCGAGGAGCGTGCGGGGGTTCGGCACGAGCGCGTGCCTCGGCGACGTGTACTGGAGCACCTCGCCGTCGCGCAGCACGAGCGGTGACCCGGTGACCACCTCGGTCATCCACGGGCGCGCGACGGGCCCGTAGGTCTTGCCGTGGGAGTCGAACACGTCGACGCGGCCGCGGCTGCCGAAGCCCACGCTCCACCAGCACTCGAGGCGACGGTCGACGTAGGTCGAGGTCCACACGCGGCCGTTCGAAACCGTGAGCCCGCAGGTGGTGAACGCGCCGTGAAAGATGTCGTAGTAGTTCGCGTTGATCGCGATCTGGGACCCCGTGGCCCGCGCGAACTCCGAGACCGTGCGCCAGCGATGTCCACGGCCGGGAGCCGCGGGGTCGAGCATCGACTCGGGCGTGCCCACGACGCGCACTCCGGGCTGCGTGAGGTCGATGGAGACGAGGTGCCAGTCCGTCGCCCCGGCGCGTCGGTGGATGTGACGCATGGCGCGGTTGGGGCGTCGCCACACGTCCTGTGCGTCGACGTCGGGCGCGAACACGAGCGTCAGCGCGCAGAGCGCTGCCGCGGTGGGGCTCCGAGACACCATCGTGCCTGACGGATAGCTAGCTCACGAGGCGGCGCGCAACAAAACGGCGTCGCGTTCTGCGGAGGGCGAGCAGGCCGAGGGCCGCGGTGACCGCGAACGCGCCACCGTGAGGGCCTCTGGGAGATGCCGCGCAGGTGATCCCCCCGCCGCCGAGCGACTGGAGTCGCAGCTCGGGGTCGCAGCGGATGGCGCGCTCGGGCGGATAGATCGCGCAGAGGCCCATGACGTCATCGGCGTTGGGCGTGCGGCGTCGCTCGCCCTGTCCCGCGCTGAACCACATCACGGCGTTGCGGTCGCGCGAGTGGGCGAGGCCCTGCGTGTGACCGAACTCATGCGTCGCGACGGTGCGGAGGTCGGTGGTGCCGGGGCCGCCTTCGAGGCTGAAGGGGTAGCGCGCCACGACGTTGAACTCGGTGTCGGCGTCGAGGATGGCGCCGGTGCGAGATCCGAAGGTGACCACGGTGATCGCGGCGGCGTTGGGGTCGTGGTACTCGTCGTCGCCCCAGCGCGCCCTGAAGGTCACGACGTTCTGGTTGGGGCGGCCGTCGAAGTACCCGACGGGGTTCGTGGTGTCTTCGAGGAGCACGAGTTCGAACGACGGCGCGGCGCGCGTCGTGGCGTCGCAGGTGATGGTCTTCCAGGCGCGGACCGACTCGTCGACGGCGAGGTGGAGCTGCGCGGCGGAGATGCCCGGCGCGAGCACGGTGGAGTTCACGCGGAGGCTTGTGCACCCGGTGGTCCACGCGATGGGGGAGCCCGTGTCGGGGCACACCGTGGGGTCGGGCTGGCGCGCGCTGGTGGTGGTACGGCAGTACGACCACGCCGAGGTCGGGACGAGCGCGAGGGCGAGCGTGAGCGCGAGCGCGCGGTTCAACGCACCACCTCGCGAAGGAGCGTCGCGAAGGTCTGGAGGGGGAGCCCTCCCGAGGGGATCACCACGCGCGCCGCCGCGACGGGTCCGCCCGGCGGGAGCAGCGTGAGCCCCTCGGTCCGCGCAGGGAGCACCACCACCGCGCCGCTCGGGAGCGCGCTCACCGGGAGCACACCAGCCGAGAGCGAGAGCACCGCGCGGGCGCCGCTCCGTGGTGCCGTGAGAAAGAGCACTGCGGGGGCGCCCGCGGTGAGCGTCGGGGCTCCCGAGAGCGACTGGCCGACGTCACCCACCACACCGCCGGGGATCCGAACGACGAGGTCGCGCGAAGCAACAACGCGTCCGGTGAGCACGGCGTCGACGCGGACGGTCACGTCGGTGACGATGCGCCCGCCCTGCCAGCGAGAGACGCGCGCGTCGAGGGGCGTCGCGACGACCACGGCGTCGGCCTCTCTCGCGAGCTCGTCGAGCGTGCGTTCGAAGAGCACCGTGGCCTCGGCGTGACGCGCCGCGCCGCCGATCATCGCGAGAGCGATCAATGCTCCGAAGAAGCGTCGACGAGGGTGCATGTCTCGTGTCGACTGGTATCACACGCACGAACGGGCGTGGAGCGCGCAAACTCCGTTGACATGCGGGTAGCGTGTCGTCTACGCAACTTCACCATGCGGAGCACGGTGATGAAGGGGCTCCTGGCGGCGGCGCTGTTCGTCGGCCAGGTCGGTTGCATGGAGCGCCTCGCGGCGAACTCGACGGTGCGCATCATGGGGCGCGCGTCGCCCGCGGTGCAGACCTTCGCAGACCCGTACCTCGCTGAAGAGGCCATCCCCTACTCCATCGCGCAGAGCGAGGGTCTGGCCCTCGTGCTGCCCGACAGCGTCCCGCTGCGCGTGAACCTCCTGCGCACCTACGGCTCGTACGGCTTCGGCTTCCTCGAAGAGCGCATGGAGCAGGCCGAGGCCGACGACGACGAGGCGCGCATCGAGCATTTTCGCACGCGCGCCTCGCTGGCCTACCAGCGCGCGCGCCAGCTCGGCTTCGAGACCATGAACCTCGAAGAGAGCGGCGACGGAGGCCCCGAGGCGGCCTATCACCGCGGCGTCGACGCGTGGAAGGCGTACCTCCAGCGCTTCGACGACGACGAGCAGACGGGGATCGTCTTCTGGACCGGCTACGCGATGGCCCGGTACATCAACCTCAACAAGGACAACCCCGACGTCCTCGCGGACCTGCCCTTCGCGGTGGCCTGCTTCGAGCGCGCCTACCAGCTCGATCACACGTACAACAACTTCGCGCCGCACGTCGCGATGGCGGGCTACTACGCCCGCGCCTCCGAGGCCCTCGGCGGTCAGCCCGCCGACTCGCGCAGGGAGTTCGAAGCGGCGATCAACGCCACGCACCGCGGGTTTCTCACGTACCTCGTGATGGAGGCGCGCTTCTACGCGGTGATGGTGCAAGACCGCACGCTCTACCGCACGCTCCTCGAAGAGGTGATCAACGCGGGCGACGTGATGCCCGAGCAGCGCCTCGCGAACCAGATCGCGAAGCGCCGCGCGCGCCGCTACCTCGCGCAGATCGACGACCTCTTCGGACCCGAGGAGCCCGCCGCCGAGGGCGCCGCGCAGCCCGCCGCCGAAGGCACCGCCCCCGCCGCCGCCGAGTCGGCGCCGCCCGCGGCCCCCGCGAACTGAAATCGCGACGCCTCCGCTGCATCGATCGCCACGCGTTCGACGTCGAACTCACGCACATCCCTACTCGGAGGAAGAACTCACCATGAAGCGCACCCGGTTTGCCCTTCTCGCACTGCTCACTGCGCTCCCCGCGGCGATGCTCGCGGCGCGTGGAGCGGACGCTCAGCAGGCCCCCGCGGCCCCCGCGACGCGCTCCCTCTCGCTCGCCACGCTGGCCCCCGCGGGCTCCACCTGGCACCGCGTCCTCGAAGCGTGGAACCGCGAGCTCCGCCGCCGCACCAACAGGGCCCTCCAGCTCCGCATCTTCGCGGGCGGCGTGCAGGGCGACGAGTCCGAGGTGATCCGCAAGATCCGCACGGGCCGCCTCGACGGCGCGGCGGTCACCGCCGTGGGCCTCTCTCAGATCCACCGCCCCGCGATCGTCTTCCAGATGCCCGGGATGTTCGCGAGCTACGCCGCCCTCGACCGCGCGCGCGGCGCCACGCAGAGCGACATCAACACGGCGTTCACCTCCGCGGGCTTCGCGTTCATGGGCTGGGCCGACGTGGGCATGAGCCGACTGTTCTCGCGCGTCCCCGTCGCGACGCCCGCGGACATCCGCAACACGCACCCCTACGTCTGGCGCGACGACCTCTCGACCCCGGCGGTCTTTCAAGAGTCCAACGTGACGCCGACGCAGCTCCAGATCCCCGAGGTGCTCACGGCCCTCCAGACCCACCGCGTCGACGCGTTCTTCACGTCGCCCGTGGCGGCGATCTCGCTCCAGTGGGCGCAGCAGGTCACGCACATGACCGACTACAACGCCAACGTGGTGGTCGGCGCGACGGTGTTCGGCAACGCCGCGATCAGCTCGCTGCCCGCAGACCAGCAGGCCATCCTCCGCGAGACGGCGACGCAGTTCCACCAGCTCCTCATCGCGAACCTGCGCCGCGACGAGACCGCGGCGATCCGCTCGATGAACACCCGCGGGATCACCTCGGTGACCGTCACCGACCGCGCCGCGTGGAGCTCGCTCTTCGACCGCGCCCGCGCCCGCCTCGTGGGCCGCATCGCCGACGCGGCGTTCATCAACCGCGTCCGCGCCGCCGGCGGCAACTGACCGCCACCCTCTCCGAAAAATACGCACCCTCGGGTCACGGTCTCTCGCTGGGGTTTCTCCTGTCCCCGGGCGGGTGAAACAACCTTGCCCACGTGTGGGCTTCTCTGCGATAGAGTCCCCGCGTCCGCGGTGGGCTTCCGTCAAGACCTGGCGGATGCGAACACCCGGCGAAGCACACGAGAGCGTATGAGCGACCCCGAGACGACCCCTTCGAACGACACCGAAGCCACGACCGCCGCTGCGAAGTCACAGGCCCCCGAAGCGCCTGAAGCGCCTGCCGCGCCCGACCCCGTCGCGACCGCCAACGCCGAGCGCGACAAGATGAAGGAGCAGCTCCTCCGCACGCTCGCGGACTTCGACAACTACCGCAAGCGCACGCACCGCGAGAAGCAGGACGAGTACCGCCGCGGCAAGGAGGACGTGCTCCGCGACCTCCTCCCCGTGTTCGACAACCTCGAGCGCGCGTCGAGCTCGGCGCGCCCCGACGCCGACGTGGCCGCCATCGCCAAGGGCGTCCAGATGGTGATCAAGCTCTTCGAAGACACGCTCACGCGCATCGGCGCGAAGCGGGTGCAGGCCATCGGCGCGCCCTTCGATCCCAACGTGCACGAGGCCATCGCGCAGGTCGAGAGCGCCGAGCACGCCGCGGGCACCGTGGCCCAGGAGCTCGTCGCGGGCTACCAGCTCGGCGACCGCCTCCTGCGCCCCGCGATGGTGGCTGTTTCGAAGGGGGCGCCCGCCGCGCCCGCGGCCCCGGCCCCCGCGGCCGACACCGAGAACTGACCCCCGCACCGGGCACACACCGGCCACTTCGAACGACGCACCGACGCCGCACCCCACACGCCGCGAGAGCACCATCGACATGGGCAAGATCATCGGCATCGACCTGGGAACGACCAACAGCTGCGTGGCGATCATCGAGGGCGGCGCGCCCGTCGTGATCCCCAACGCCGAGGGCGCTCGCACGACGCCCTCGATCGTCGCGTTCACGCCTTCGAGCGAGCGCCTCGTGGGGCAGGTCGCCAAGCGTCAGGCCGTGCAGAACCCCGAGAACACCATCGTCTCGGTCAAGCGCATCATGGGCCGCGCGTTCTCGTCGGAGGAGGCGCGCAAGCAGGTGCAGCGCGTCGCGTACCGCATCGTCCCGAGCGACAACGGCGACGCGTGGGTCGAGGTCGGGCAGAAGCAGATGTCTCCGCCCGAGGTCTCCGCCGCGGTGCTCGGACAGATGAAGGCCATCGCCGAGGCGTACCTCCACGAAGACGTCACCGAGGCCGTGGTCACCGTGCCCGCGTACTTCGACGACGCGCAGCGGCAGGCCACCAAGGACGCCGGTCGCATCGCGGGCCTCGAGGTGCGGCGCATCATCAACGAGCCCACCGCCGCGGCCCTCGCCTACGGCCTCGACCGCACCGCCGAGGAGCGCATCGCCGTCTACGACCTCGGCGGCGGCACCTTCGACATCTCGATCCTCGAGATCACGCGCGGCGTCTTCCGCGTGGTGAGCACCAACGGCGACACCTTTCTCGGCGGCGACGACTTCGACCAGCGCATCATCGACATGCTGGTGCAGGAGTTTCACCAGCAGTATCAGGTTGATCTTCGCCAGAACCGACTCGCGCTCCAGCGCCTCCGCGAGGCCGCGGAGAAGGCCAAGCACGAGCTCTCGTCGTCGCTCGAGACCGAGATCAACCTGCCCTTCATCGCCACGACGCAAGCGGGTCCCGCGCACGTGCAGCGGGTGCTCAAGCGCGCCGAGCTCGAGCGCCTCGTGGGCGACCTCGTCGAGGCCACGCTGGAGCCCTGCCGCAAGGCCCTCACCGACGCGAACCTCACGATCAACGACGTGCATCAGGTCGTGCTCGTCGGCGGCATGACGCGCATGCCCCTCGTGCAGAAGCTGGTGACCGAGTTCTTCGGACGCCCGCCGCACAAGGGCCTCTCGCCCGACGAGGTCGTCGCCATCGGCGCCGCCGTGCAGGGCGCGGCCATCGCGGGCGACGTGCAGAACGTGTTGCTCCTCGACGTGACGCCGCTCTCGCTCGGCGTCGAGACCGCGGGCGGCGTGACCACGGTGCTCATCCCCCGCAACACCACCATCCCCACGCAGCGCAGCGAGGAGTTCTCGACCTCGCTCGACAATCAGACCTTCGTGCCCATTCACGTGCTCCAGGGCGAGCGCGAGATGGCCTCGGACAACCGATCGCTCTATCACTTCGAGCTCACGGGCATCCCCGCGGCGCCGCGCGGCGTGCCGAAGATCAAGGTGACCTTCGCCATCGACGCGAACGGGATTCTCTCGGTCAACGCCACAGACATGGCGACCAAGAAGACCCGCGACGTGCGCATCGTGGCGGGCTCGGGGCTCTCGCAAGACGACGTCGACAGGCTCGTCTCTGAGGCCATGGCGACCAAGCAAGACGACCTCCGTCGCAGGGAGTACGCGGAGCTGCGGTCGAGCGCCGAGGCGATGCTCTTCACGTCGCAGAACACCGTGACGGAGTACGGCGAGCTCATCCCGCCGGAGCTGCGGGAGCAGTTCCTGGTGGACATCCAGAACCTCCGCACGGCGCTCGACGCGAACGCCGACGTGACGAGCGTGAGGGACCTCTTCGCCGCGCTCGAGGCGGGCGCGTACCGCATCGCCGAGTCGCTCTACGGCGGCGAACCCGCGTCGGGCGGCGGCGCGTAGGCGTCGTCGGTCTGGCGTTTCTGATGGTTGCCGTGACGAGGGCGCGGACGTAACGTCCGCCGCGCACAATGGCGAGCGGCACAGCGGACTACTACGAGATCCTTGGGGTGCAGCGCGAGGCCACGCCCGAAGAGCTGAAGGCGGCTTTTCGGAAGATGGCGCTCAAGTACCACCCCGATCGAAACCCCGGCGACCACACCGCGGAGGAGAAGTTCAAGGAGCTCAACCAGGCGTACTCGGTGCTCTCGGACCCCGATCGACGCGCGTACTACGACCGCGTCGGCCGCGCGCCGGGCGGATCACCGGGCTCCCCTGGCGGACCCGAGATCAACTTCGAAGAGCTGTTCTCGGACCTCATGGGAGACTTTCTCGGAGGCATCGGGGGCATCGCGGGGCGGCGCCGTCAGGGCGGGAGAGACATCCAGGTCGACCTCACGATCACGCTCGAAGACGCCGCGAAGGGCTGCGAGAAGATCATCGAGTTCGAGCGCCCCGCGCCCTGCGAGACGTGCCACGGGCGAGGCGCCGCGGAGGGCTCTCCCGTCGACCCGTGCCCCGCGTGCGGAGGCCGCGGCGAGGTGCGCTTTCAGCAGGGCTTCTTCCGTCTCACGCGGCCCTGCGGGCGGTGCTCTGGCAAGGGGTCCATCGCGAGGACGCCCTGCGCGAAGTGCTCGGGCGCGGGCGTCGCGCCGAGGACCGAGAAGCTGTCGGTGACGCTCCCCCAGGGCGTCGAAGACGGCGCCACGCGCACGGTGTCGGGCTACGGCGAGGCGCCCGTGAACGGGGCTCCGTCGGGTGACCTTCAGATCACGGTGAAGATCGCCGATCACCCGCTCTTCAAGCGACAAGACGCAGACCTCCACTGCACGATCCCGGTGAGCTTTCCGCAGGCGGTGCTCGGGGCGCAGATCGACGTGCCCACGCTCGACGGCAAGGTGCGGATGCGCATTCCGCCGGGCACGCAGCCGGGTCACGCGCTGAGGCTTCGCGGCAAGGGGATGCCGCGCTTCGGGGGCTACGGCCGCGGCGATCAGATCGTGACGATCCAGCTCGAGGTGCCCACGGAGATCACGCCCGAGCAGCGGGCCCTCGTCGAGCAGCTCGCGACGCTCATGGGTGAAGACACGCACCCGCAGCGAAGGACCTTCCTCGAGAAGCTCAAGGGCCTCTTCGACTGACCAACCACCTCTCTCAAAGCCACCACACGCCACACGAAGGGGCGCGGACCATTGACTCGCACGCGCTGCGGTTACAGGTTCGCGCGCGACGCGCAATGTCAGGCAAGCGGGACTATTACGAAGTGCTCGGGGTCAAGAAGAACGCGACCCCCGACGAGGTGAAGAAGGCGTTCCGGTCGCAGGCGGTGAAGTATCACCCCGACAAGAACCCCGACAACCCCGAGGCCGAGGCGAAGTTCAAGGAGGCCAGCGAGGCCTACGAGGTGCTCTCCGACGCGGGCAAGCGCAAGGTCTATGACCAGTACGGCCACGCGGGCCTCGAGGGGCAGGGCTTCCATCCGCCCGAAGACATCTTCGTGCAGTTCCAAGACCTCTTCTCGGAGTTCTTCGGCGGAGGCTTCGGACCGCAGGGGCCGCAGCGTCGCGGTGGCGGCGGCGGCGGCGGCGCGGCGAAGCAGTCGAAGCGCCCGCAGCAGGGCCGCGACCTCCGCACGCAGGTGAGCCTCTCGATGCGCGAGGCCGTGTACGGCGTGAAGCGCGACGTGGTGGTCCCCTACGCGGCGCTGTGTACGACCTGCGAGGGCAACGGCGCCGAGAAGGGCAGCGCGCCGGTCGCGTGCTCGACCTGTCGCGGCCGCGGTCAGGTCGCGCACGGCGGCATGGGCTTCATGGTCTCGATGCCCTGCAACGACTGCGGCGGCAGCGGCCAGGTCATCGGCAAGCCCTGCAAAGACTGCCGCGGTCGCGGCGAGGTCCGCGCGGAGAAGAAGGTCAAGGTCTCGATCCCCGCGGGCATCGATCACGGTCAGGCCATTCGCGTTCCTGGTCACGGCGACGCGGGCGTGAACGGCGGACCTGCGGGCAATCTTCTCGTCGTGATCGAGGTCGCGCCCGATGAGCGCTTCGAACGCCACGACCACGACCTCGTGACCGAGGTGCCCATTTCATTCGCGACCGCCGCGCTCGGAGGGAGCGTCGAGATCCAGCACCTCGACGATCAGCTCGTGCGCATCGAGATCCCCGCGGGCACGCAGCCCGGCACCCCGCTCAAGATCCGCAGCCTGGGCGTCCCCTACGTCGATGGGACCGGTCGCGGCGACCTCATCGCCGTGACGCGCGTCGAGGTGCCCAGGAAGCTCAACGCCGCGCAGAAGAAGCTCCTCGTCGAGCTCGCGCACGCCTTCGGCGAGAAGGATCACGGGTAGGTTTCGAGACGGCTGAGAGCGGTGATGCGGGCGCGTCAGGCCGGGGGCGCGCCGCACACGTTCGCGAAGCACGTGAGGCCCTCGCAGCAGTCGGCGCTCGACGAGCACGTGCGGCCCGCGCGGCGACACTCGCGCATCGTCGTGGGCGTCTCGCAGCGGAACACGCCGTCGGCGCCGCGCTGACACACGCCCGAGCAGCACTCGGCCGAGACCGAGCAGGTCTGCGCGTTCATCCTGCACGCCACGGGCGCCCAGAGCGCTGACATGTTGTCGACGCGCGTCTCCTGACCGGGGAGCCAGTACGGGACGCTCGAGGGGTCTTCGCCCGCCGTCGGGTGATTCGAAACCGCCGTGACCCAGATCTGTCGCCGACGCGTGCCGCGCGTGCCCGCCTGCGCGTTGCCGTAGTCGCGTCGAGAGTAGAACGCGACCCAGAAGTACCCGCCCGCGTTGAAGGGCGAGAAGTTCGGCCAGTACGAGTCGGTGGTGGCGCCCGTCGCGCGGAGCAGGGGCAACGACGCCTGCGTCTCGGGGCCGTCGACGGAGACGAGCTCGAGGCGACCGGGATAGCCCATCGGCGCCGCGCGGTCGTCGGTGTTCGCGCCGCGCGAGTTTGTGCCGTGTTGAAAGGCGATCCAGCGCGCGTCGGGCGAGAACGAGGGGTGCGCGTCGACGGGGCGCTCGGGCGTCGAGGCGCCGCGGTGGATCACGCGCGCAGGGCCGAAGGTGGTCTCCGTCAGGCGATCGGCGAGGGCGAGGTCGCCCGCGGTGAAGTCGACGCCCCAGGTGCCGTTGGTGTTGGTGACGAACGCGAGGCGCATCCCGTCGGGCGACCACTCGGGGTGCGCGGCGCGCGTCTCGGGGAGGCCGCTGCCGGTGACGGTCACGCCGGTGTCGCGCTCCATGAGACGGAGCGTGGTGCCGCGGTTGACCACGAGGTAGCGCGAGTCGGGCGAGAAGGTCGAGAAGAGGTACACCGGACCCGGCGTGAAGAGCGTGGGCGCGGGATCGCGGGTGATCGTCGAGGCCGAGAGGTCGAAGATCGCGCTCGGACGATCGCCGCCCCAGAGCTCGGCGGACATATACCGTCCATCGCGGGAGACCGTGTGACACGCGACGCAGCGGTTGCCGAGGTCCGGCGCGTCGGGCTTCGGAGGCGGCGACGGGATCGCGAGCGTGCGCTCCGCGGTGATCGCGTCGAGCTTCTGGATGCGGCCTTCGGAGAGGTCCCAGTAGTAGATCGTGCCCGAGAGCGTCGCGCGGGCGATGCGAACCGAGACGGGCGCGCTGGTGACCACCTCGGAGCGCGCGGCGTCGAAGCGGTCGACGGAGACCGTGAGCGGCGCGTCGGGGTCGGTCTCGAGCAGCGAGCGCCAGCCGTCGGTGTCGGCGAGCCAGTCGAAGCGAAAGGCCGCGCCCGTGTGGCGCACCCACGCGCGGAGCTCGGCGTGAGGCTTCGCGAGGCGCACCATGAGGAGGTCTCCCTCGGCGCCTCCCTCCCACTGCACGTCGGGCGGAGGGACGTTCGCGGGCATCACCGCGCCGTCGAGCGGATAGAGCACGCGGACCGCGCGCGCCGTGTCGGGGACCCTCGCCGCGGCCCAGAAGCGCATCGCCTCCGAGGGTGTGATCGCAGAGGTTCCCGTCGCGGTGACCTCGCGCTCGACGCGCACCTCGAGGGCGCTCGTGGCTGTGAGCGGAGACATCCCCGCGCGCTCGACGGTGGCCGTGACCGTGAAGGCTCCGCCCGCTGTTCCCGTCGCCGTGAAGCGCCCCGACTCCGCCGCGATGGAGCCCCCGGGGGAGCCCACGGGCGTCACGCTCCACGACACGTTGGTGAGCGTCGCGGAGCGTCCGTCGGAGAGCGTCCCGATGGCCGCGAAGTCTTGCGTCGAGGGCGTGCCGTAGCGCGTCGTGATCGTCGCCGTGGCGGGCTCGACGCGCACCGACGTGAGCTCTCGTACGGGCACGGGCGCGGTGTCTCTCGGCGCGATCGCATCGCTCGTCGCGTCGCGCGTCGCGACGGGAACGTCGACGGGGCCGAGGTCGTTGCCCGCGTCGCGTGAGTCGTCACACGCGCTGCCTGCGGGGCAGATCACCTGGCTCTCTTCGGGGCTGCAAGCGACCAGCGCGAGGGCGGTGCCGACCACGATGCGTACGTTCATGCCTTCAGGGCCTCCGCCGCGCACCATACCAGAACGCGTTGACATCGACGTCGCGCGCGCGATTCACTCGCGCCATGCGCATCACCGCATCGCTCCTGGCGCTGTCTCTCACGGCCTGCGCGTCTTCGAACCTCGCGTCTGCGCCCGCGTCGTCGGCCGTCGTCGCGACCATGGGCGCCACGCCCGCGCAGACGGCGCCGTCGACCGCTCCCTCGACGGCTCCGAGCCCCGCCGCGACCGCGACCGGGACGCCGTCGCTCCCTTCGGCGAACACGGGCGACGCGCCTGAGATCTCTCGCTCCGTGGGGGCGCGCGGGGGCGTCGTGGTGTTCTGGCCGCGCGTCGCGCCTCGCAGCGATGACCCCGCGATTCGCGCCATCGCGTCGTCGGTTCAGCAGCGGCTCCAGCAGCTCGTGGCGAGGGCGCTGCCGGGGAGGGCCATCGACGTGCGCCCCGAGCCCGAGCGCGTGTGTCCGCGCGCCGGATGCGAGGCGATGACCGTGGGGGCGTCGCTCTATCACACCGCCTCGGGAGGGTGCCTCGTGGTGGCCCTCGTGAGCGGCTCGGGGCAATCCCCGCAGCGGCTGATCCCGTGGGTCGGGAGCGCCGATCTGCGCGAGACCGTCGTGCCCTTCCGCGAGCCGCCCGAGTCGAGGATTCAAGCGCGCGACATGGCCCGCTGTGCCGACGCCGTGAGCCAGCTCGCCAACGGCGAGGCCGCGGTGGTCGACGCGATCCGCGCAGCTGCTCCGTCGTTCTGAACCGCCGCTCAGTCGTGCTTCGGCAGCGCGAACGAGACGTCGTAGGGCGTCGCGCGTCCGTCGAGCTCGACGAGCCGCTCTTGCGCGAACTCCTCGAGCGGGAGTGACACGCGCACGATGCCTCGCGCGCTCACCGTCGCCGTGAAGCGACCCCGCGCGTCGGTGCGGAGCGACTGGTCTCCCGCGAGCACCGCGCATCCCGCGACGGGGCGCGACCTCGCCGTCACCACGCCCGTGAGCGTCGCGCGTTCGAGGGCGGGCGGCGAAGACTCTCTCCGGCGGAAGACCGCTACGGAGTCGTCACGCCACGCGACGGCGATGGCGAGCGCGCCGGCGTCGCGGTCTGCGAGCGGCGTCACGGTGTTGCAGCCTCCGACGCCCCACTGCCACCGCTCCGCGCCCGTCGATGGATCGCGCGCCCGGAGCACGTTGTCAGGGCCGCAGGTGAACACCGCGTCGCGCTCGATGACGGGCGCCGAGAGCGAGGGTCTGTCGGCGCCGAGGGCCTCGTCGGACTGCCATCGAATGCGACCCGACGAGAGCTCGACCGCCACGAAGCGAACAGCGCCGAGCGAGCGCCGTGGAGCGCCTCCCGTCACCGTCGAGACGGGGACCACGACGATCCCTCCGCCTGCCGCCGCGGGGTGCCGCGCGTAGGCTCTGCCGGGCAGTTCGACGGTGTGCGAGAGGGCGCCGTCGCGCGTTCGAAGCACGCGCATCGGGCGCGTGGGCGACGTGATCGCGAGGGCGTCGCCGTCGCTCACCACGAGGTCGTCGCGCGTCGCGGCGGTGTCACTGTCGACGTGCCACGCTTCGGCGCCGTCGCGCGCGTCGAGGGCGGTCAAGCGTCCCGATGGTTCGAGTACGAACAATCTCGCGCCGTCACCCGCCAGGCTCACCGGAAGGCGCTCGAAATCGTGGCTCCATCGAGGTTCACCGCGCGCCGACGAGAGCACCACGAGCTGGCCGCGGAGCGCCGTCTCGGGCGCAGTGGGAGGACGCGCGAGGAGCAGCGCCATCGCGTCGCCGACGGGGGTCAACGAGTCGAGCTCCGCGGGCGAGGGGTCTTCGTGGTGCCAGCGCCAGCGGGGAGCGCCCGTGATGGCGTCGAGCGCGGCGACCTCGCTCGTTGATGAGAGCCCGATGACGAGGCCCTTGGCCGCGAAGAACGAGCCGCGAAACTGCGACACCGAGGCGTCTTCGCCCGTGATCGTCGCCGAAGGGGCCCGCGCGCCGAGGGGATACGCGCGGATCACATCGCCGCCGAGGAGGAGCGTCGTCCCCGTGGCGCGGAGCGCGACCGAGCGCGGGGTCGGGATCGTCGCGAAGAGCCCGAGCTGCGTGACGCCTCTCGGTGCGCGTTGCGGCGGCGGCGCTGGAAGTGGAGGAACAGGCGTGGCGGCGTCGCGCGACGGGGGCCTCGGGGGCTTCGTGGCCGGGTGATCGCATGCGGCCGTAACGGCGGCGACGAAGAGCGCTCTGGCTGCATGACGCATCGGAGCATGACGGGTGACACCCCGAGCGCGTCGTTGTCAACGATGCGTCTGGACGGTGCGCGCGCGATCCGCGACGATCGCGGCATGGTCGAGCGACGACGCGTGCGTGGGTTCGTGCGGTTCATGGTGGCGCTCCTCGCGCTGGCGGCTTCGGTCGCGGTGCCGGGGGTGGCCGCTGCGCAGACGGCGGCTGCGAACTTCTCGACGGGTGCGCTCGGCGCGCTCGACGCGACGGGCGTGACCGGGGCGATCACGTTCAACACCTCGACGGGGACGGTCACGATCCCCGGTCGCACGACGATCACCGGAGGAAGAGTCATCGCGCAGGGCGCGGGCGCCCTCGAGGTGATGGCCTTCGACTTCACGTCGGTGAACATCCCGTCGGGCGTCTCGGTCAACGCGACGGGGACGCGGGCGCTCGCGATCCTCGCGACCACGACGGCGATCGTCGGCGGCACCATCGATGTGTCGGGCTCCCACGCAGACTCGCTCACGATGGAGGGCGGCGCCGCGGCGGGCGTCGGCGGCGGCGGCGGCGGCGGCGGCGGTGAAGGTCAAGACCTCGGCGCCAACAGCGTCGGCGGCGCGGGCGGCCTCGGCGTCGGCGGCGGCGGAAGGCTCCGCTGCGGGACCGCCGTACTCACCGCTGCCGATGGCGCGAGCGGCGTGGCGCCCGGTCGCGGCGCGCGCAACGGCGGCGGCGGCGCGGGCGGCGGAACCGGCGCGATGGCGACCACCTCGCTCGCCGCAGACAACTGCGGCGGCGGCGGCGGCGGCGGCGG